>NZ_QTMW01000001.1:0-400397 GCF_003604005.1 Bacteroides sp. OF03-11BH
AGCCTTGCTTCGTTATCCGTTTAGGATACGAATCGAAGGAGATAGAGCCATTGTGATGGATTTACATGGTCTTGATCATTATGGACACTTATTCCAATATCCTGGTTTCCAGTATTTATCTTCTTTTGGGAAGCGTGGTGATTCACCTACAGAAATGTTATCAATGGAGAACTTTCGTTTACAGAATCATGTAGTCTGGACATTGGATGCCAATAAAAGTGAATTAACTAGGTTAGACTTTTCTTCATCCGGTGATTCACTGCTTCGTGACGAAACGGTAACATTGGATGAAGATATACTTCGACCACTTGATTTTGCTATATATAATGATTCAATGTTTATTATTCCTGACTATTCCGGTGAAAATCGTTTATGTCGAGTTAACCGTAATGGGAGGCTTATAGATAAGATAGGGATTATTCCGACTATTGATGAAAAAGCATTGGAAAATGCTCGTCCGGCATTGGCTCAAGCATGGAGGAGCTTCCTTGACTACAATCCTAACAATGGAATATTGGCGGCAGTAACCCAATTGGGAGAAGTCGTTGAAGTTTATAATTTGAAAGATAGTACTCATATTATTCGTATCGGTGAGCATGGTGAACCTGAATTCAAAGTATCAGATGGATATGGTATGCCAACAGGTATTATGGGTTTTAGTGATGTACAAGTAACAGATAGTGCCATTTATACTGTATTTCATGGAACGTCTTTTAAGGAGATCGCAAGACAAAGCGGAAGGCTTCCTGATGGAGGAAAATATATTTATGTATTTAGTTTGGAAGGAGAACCGTTATGCAAATATGTGCTCGACCATTATATATATGGTATTTGGGTGGATGAAGATACTAAAACGATAATAGCGACAGATGTTAATGATGATCAGCCGATTGTAATGTTTAGTATTAAATAGGTAAGGTAGCAATTTTGCTGCAATATTATTATAAATGAGAAATTATGTTAGTTATAACTATTTTGTATTATGGTTAAGGGTGTAGTTCTAATATTGGGAGTAGTTTGTTTTACATTTTGTGGATGTAAAAATGATCAACTATCAACGGAAATTGAAAAGATAGTAAAAGAATGGACAGGAAAGAAAATTATATTTCCTCAAGATGTTTTTTGTAAATCGATTGATAGGGATACTTTGTGTATTTCTCCCAATTCTACGCCTTATAAAATACTAGTATACACAGATTCAATAGGATGCACTAGTTGTAAATTACATTTGTATAAATGGAATGCTATTATTAAGGAAGTTAATGACGAAATGGCAGGTTTTGTTAATTTTCAATTTTATTTTCATCCTAAAAATATCGAAGAAATATTCTTTTTATTTAGAAAGGACTCATTTAAATATCCTTGCTATATGGATATATGTAATCAACTTGATAAACTCAATACATTTCCCAAAGACAGTAGATATCAGACTTTTTTGTTGGATAAATATAATAAGGTCGTTTGCATTGGTAATCCTACAGAGAATCCTCAAATATGGAGTTTGTATAAGCAAATAATAAATGAAAATAAAAGAGTAGAAAAAACAGACTTATATGATAAGTCTTTGATAACATCATTGACAGTTGATACAACTATTTTGGAACTTAAAAATCTGGAAATAAATAAGACTACTACTGCAAAGTTTAGTCTTAAAAATATTGGACCTAACCCTTTGGTGGTGAATAATGTAACTACTACATGTGGTTGTACAGTACCTAACTGGTCAAAACAACCGGTTTTACCTAATAAAACAACCGATATTGTAGTGCAAGTTACTCCTAATAAAGAAGGATATTTTAAGAAAAATGTTACAATATATTGTAATATAGAAAGAAGATATGTTAAACTTGTAATACAAGGTAAGGTAAATAATCAAAGTAAATAAAAGCTATATATTAAGTAAGGAGGTGTTATTTATGTGAAAAACAAAGAAATGAATAATGATTTTTATATTAGGTTTTAATCTTAAAAAAAATAGATAATGAAGAAATTTTTGTTTAGTGGAATATGTGTTTTAGCCATAGTAACTGTGGCGGTATTGAATATCAAAATAGATTTAGGTTCTCAATCTTCAACGTTATCATTGTTTAGCTTGGCTAATATAGATGCACTAGCTGGAGGTGAAACTGATGTGTCAGGTAGTAGAACTCCTGACTATAGTTGGACTAGTGATGAAGAAACTCATTGGGAGGATGGGTGTCTTGTTACAACCTATAATAGCCATATCGGTTGTCTTAGTATTAATAGTGACAGATGTTATTCGGGTGTTACTACGATGAGGAATAGAGATTGTCCAAATTAACTAGGTTTTAAACATCAGATATCTATTACTAGGTATCTGATGTTTAATTAATATGTGGCGATTGGTCGTCTTGTTACTTTCTAATAATACGTTCTTTTTAATAAAAGAAACATAATTATAGCTCGTTTATGAAAAAGATAATTGTATATATTTTTTTATTATTGTTGGTTTCATGCAATAATCCTCGTAATAATTCTTTAAAAGAAATAGAAGATAGGAATCTTACTTTGTTGGAATATGACTATTGTAGTAAGAAGAATCATTTGCATGAATTTGATTCTGTAACTTTTGTTCCATTAGAAACAAATGAGAGATCATTAATATCTAGTATAACTAAGATATTGTATAAGAATGAGACATATTATATTTTTGATAAAGTCCAAGCTATGATCTTTTTATTTGACGATAATGGTTCATATATTACTAAAATTCATAATATAGGGAGTGGACCAGGAGAATATGCTGATATATCAGACTTTGATATAGATGCAGATTTAAATATATACATATCATCTATTGTAGGACGAAAAATAATAAAATATAAATATCCTGATTACAAGCTGTTTACAGAATATAAAACTAATGCAACTGTAATGGAAATAGCTGTTGATGAAAAAACGGGAAAGATATGGGGAACCAATATATTTCAGACTGAAGACGGTATTTGTTTAGGATTTTATTCGAATGAGAAATTTGTTCCGGTAATAGCATCTAGAGGTATTGCAGATAATGCTAATACTCCATTTAAAGCCCAAAGTTTTTATAAATCAGGGAATCATTTATTTTTTAATCCTAGATATTCTCCATATATTTATATGATAGATAATGATGAAGTAAGCAAATATATGAAAATAATATCGGATGATTTTGTAGATAATTCAGATCTTGAATTAGAAAAGGACTTTAAAAAGGAAAGAGGGGTAAGAGAACAATATTCTACTAATGAGTGCCTAATTTCAGGTGTTAATTCATTCTATCAATGTAAGGGACATTTTCTGGCCGAAATATGGAGAAACCATGGAGCACCTTTACTTTTGGAATATGAAGCAAAAGAGAAAGAAGGTTATTTATTTTGCCCTCTTTTGGACCCTCAAATAAAAGCATTTACGAAGATTGCAGCAGTTTCTTCTGATTTTTATATAAGTTATATTAATGCTCAGTCTTTTTTGAATAATTATGAGGAGACTGTTACTCGTAAATATAATTTGGTTGATGATAGTAATCCGGTATTAATGAATATATATGTGAAATAAAAAAATACATTTTTTAGCGTTGTTTTGACCTATGATAAATGAGAAAGGTCAGTAGAGAACATGAACAGGAAATACTAAGTAAATGAGGATTAATTTATGCTTAAGAAGCTTTGTATATATATTCCATCTATCCTTGTTTTGTTATTTGTGTTAGAATGGCAATATGCAAGAAAGTATTTATTCTACGAAAAAAAAACTATGCTCCCTTTAGAAGTTGCTTTACAGGCGGCAGGTGGAAATAAAAAAGAACTTCAAAAAGTACTTCACTATTATAAGAAGAATCCTATTGATAGTCTAAAATATAAAGCAGCTTGTTTTTTAATAGAGAATATGCCTTTTTACATTTATTCTAGTGGAGAACAATTAGAGAATTATAAGTCTTATTATGCTTGGCTAAAAGTACGTAAGGGTAAAACTGCGCAACAAGTTTCGGATTCAGTCAAGAAAGTCTTTGGTGCAATGAAAGAACCTAAAAAGAAACGCGATATTATGGAAATGGATTCTGCATATTTGTGCCATAATATTGATTGGGCATTTAAAGTTTGGCAGGAGCAACCGTGGGGAAAGAATATTTCGTTTGAAACATTTTGTGAGTACTTATTGCCTTACCGAATAGGGGATGAACCGTTAACTTATTGGCGTGAGATATATTATAAGAAATACAATTCATTGTTAGATTCATTGCGGATGTCTGACACCTTGGATAAAGAAGATCCATTAGTGGCAGCCAGATATTTAATGGCGAGATTGCCGGATAAAAAGACATTCTTTACTTCTATAACTCCCTTTTCTTTCGGACATATCGGACCTGAATTTGTACAATATAAAGTCGGTAGTTGTAGAGAATTGGCAGATTTTGAGATTTACTTATTTCGTGCTTTAGGTATTCCTTGTGCAATCGACTACTTACCTGCACGTAATGATACGAATTTCGGGCATCTTTGGACAATAGTATGGGATAAAAACGGAGAAGGATATATGTCCGACTTTATGACATTTTTGACACGTGTTCGCAAATGTGCTTTGTATCGGCAGGGAGGAACTGCCAAGATATATAGATATACATTTAGTGTAAACAGAGAGTTACATGAACAGATGTCACAATATGGAGAGAAGGTACATCCATTTTGGCATATTCCTAAGTTTAAGGATGTAACTTTTGATTATGCGTATTCATACCAAAAGAATCTGGTCATTCCTTTGGAAAAGCAGTATAAAGAGAAAAGGAGTGGGAGGATTGCTTATTTATGTGCCAGTAATAGAGATCGTTGGATTCCGGTTGATTGGACAGAATACGATGCCGGTCATTTGGCTTTTCGATATGTTCGTAAAGGGGCAGTTTTAAGAGTTGCCACTTATGAAAAAGGATCATTACATTTCTTGACTGATCCTTTTTATCTGGATAAAGAAACTAATGCCCCTCACTATTATTCCGTCGGGGAAAAGACGCAAGATATGGTTTTGTATGCTAAGTTTAATCTTAAAGAAGAAAGTAGTTTTAGAAACAGAATGATAGGGGGTGTTTTTACCGGAAGCAATCATTCGGATTTTTCGGATGAAGATACACTGTTTATTATACAAAGTAAACCTGATCGTTTGAATACTACTGTAAAATGCTGGTCTGATAAAGAATACCGTTATCTTAGATATATCGGTCGACCTAAAGCTCATTGTAATGTTTCAGCAGTCGCCTTTTATGAGAAAAATGATACTGTTGCTTTAACGGGAAAGATAATAGGAACTCCCGAACACGAAAAACAGAATGGGGATCATGACTATACCAATGTCTTTGACGGGAAAACATGGACTTCTTTTGATTATTCCAAACCCACCGGTGGATGGGCGGGATTGGATTTAGGAAAAGAAGTAAAAGTCGATCGTATAGTTTATACTCCGCGGAACAGGGATAATTATGTTCGACCTGGTGATGTATATGAATTATTCTACTGTGAAAGAGACTGGCAATCTGCCGGGACAATCAAGGCGACTGCCGATTCACTGGTGTTTCGGAATATTCCGGAAAATGCATTATTACTTTTACGAAACCATACTCGTGGAAAGGATGAAAGAATTTTTGTTTATGAAAATGGAGAACAACAATGGAGGTAAGGTTTAATATCAGACAAGTTGTAATGTGGAGGATAGTTTTATTTTCAGGAATTATCTCCTTGATATGTGCTTGTTCTTATTCCGGTAAGAAGGTGTGTCCTCCTTTTGATATTTCTTTCTCCGGACATACGTTGTTGGCTATAGCTCCCGGTTTTACCATAAAGGCAACAGAAGATACTTTAAATAAAACCTATCCGTGCTTAAGATCGGGGAAAATGTTTCCGTTGACGGGTATTTTAAAGGTGGATGGTAAATCTTACCGTTTTTTAGGAGGAGATTCGTTACGTATATCCTCTCTAGCCCCTCTTTCAAACGAGAACCTGGGATGGCAGGGAAAATATTCTTATTTATTTCCGGGCAGAGGATGGGAACAAAGGGAGTATAATGATTCTTTGTGGAATAAGGGTAAAGGTGCCTTCGGTTCGGAAAATGGGAAGTTTCAAGCCCATACAGTATGGGGAGCGAAAAATATATATGTTCGCAGGCACATTACCATTGCTAACAAAGATACTTTAAAAGAACGCAAAGTCTATCTCCGTTATATTTATGATGATCAGATAAAGCTTTATTGTAATGGAGAATATTTGTTAGGAGAAGAAGCATTTCTTCCTCAAACGGGATGCTATCGTTTAACGGATGAAACAGTAGCTCAAATTATTAATGGTGATAATGTTATAGCAGCTTATGGGGGTAATGCGGAAGGTACTGCTTTTTTGGATTTTGGTTTATATGTGGAAAATAAGACTTATGTTGATGTGAAACCTGCAATATTGAAACAAATGAATATGCAGGCTACACAGACTCATTATGTTTTTCAATGTGGAGATGTGGAGCTTCTGATTGATTTTGTTTCACCTTCCTTGTCGGAGAAATGGGATATGACAGGATGGCCTGTAGGTTTTCTTTCTTATCAGATTCATGCAAAAGATGAAAAGGAGCATACAGTGGAAATTCTGTTTGATGTAGATATGGAGTGGTTATTGGGTAGGAGCAAGGTGGATAGTTGGTGTGAACAGAATTGGCGTTTTGCCAAGTCCGACAGTTTATATTTAGCTATGGAGGCGAATGAATCAACTTTCTCTAGTGAGGATGGTCATGTTATTTTATCTCAAAAGTTAAGCGCAAAGAATGAGGATAAAGGTGCATTGCTAATAGGGTATGAGGAAGGGCAGACTTTACAATATGGGGGTGAAAGTTTGTCCCCTCTTTGGAAGAAAAATAGAACAGGCGAAATAAAAGAATTAATGAAATCTGTTGGAGATAGATGGCAGGAACTTAAAGAAGAATGCGATAAACAGGATTGTCAGTGGAGTGCCAGAGCTTTTCAAGTAGGTGGTGAAACATTTGCAGGGCAGATGCTTCCTTCTTATCGTAATTTTATATCTTCCCATAGATTTGTGTTATCATCAGAGAATAAAATATTTTGCTTTGGAGATACTTTAGGTAATATCAGGGAGGCTTATGAGAGTTTTTCTACTTTGCTCTATTTTAATCGTATCGACTGGATGAAAAGCCTATTGGATCCTATATTTGAATATTGTGAAGATAATCATTGGGTAAAGAGATATCCGCCTTATGATATAGGTTTGTACCCTATTATTAATAAGCAGGTAAAATTGGATGATAATGCAGTGGCGGTAGCTGCTGACATGTTGATGATGATGGCTGTGATTGTAGAAGTGGAACAGGATTTCAGTTATGCTGATGCACATTGGAATCTATTGTGTTTATGGGCGGATTATTTGCGAGAGAAGATGGAAAAAGACGTTTATCCTTGCGAAGGATTATTAAATGAGGATGATGAACGTGTGAAATGCGTGTTGGGGCTTATGGCTTATCGTAAACTAATTCAACTGAAAGAAAGCGTATGAGCAAAGTGAGGAAAATTTTGGCAATATTAGAGAATCTGGCATTTTTCGTATTCTGCATGGTGCTCATTCTCTTCTTGGTACAACTATTTTGTTTTACCTCGTTTAAAATACCTTCGGATTCTATGGAACCGGTACTAAAGGATGGAGATCGGATACTGGTTAATAAGATGATAAAGGGAGCTAGGTTATTTAATGTGTTTGCTGCTTTAGATAATGAAGACTTCACTATTCATCGGATGCCCGGATGGGGAAACTTTAAGAGAAATGATATATTGGTTTTTAATTTTCCTTATCAGCAAAATCGTTGGGATAGTATTCGAATGGACGTGATGCAGTATTATGTGAAGCGGTGTATCGCTCTGCCCGGAGACACATTGGAAATCAGAGGAGGATTTTATAAGATACGTGGTTGCAATGAACAGGTGGGGAATTATCAGGCTCAACAGTATATTGCAAATTTGCAGCATCCGAAGCAGCACGGGATTGTCTTTGGTACATTTCCATATAACAAACAACTTAAGTGGAATATTCGTGAATTCGGACCATTGCCTGTTCCACAGAAAGGACATGTGGTAGAAATGGACCGCACTACTTATCATTTGTATAAGCAATTGATAGGTTGGGAACAAAAGAAGAAATTGCGTCTGAAAGACGGACAGGTGTTATTGGGAGACAGTCTGATTTCTCGATATCGTTTTGAAAAGAATTATTATTTTGTATCTGGTGATAATATGGCTAATTCGCAGGATTCAAGGTATTGGGGGATGCTGCCGGAAGAATATATTGTAGGCAAGGCTACCCGTATCTGGTATTCAGAAGACAAATTTACGGAGAAACCTCGTTGGGATAGGATGATGAAGAAAATCAAATAAAGGCATATTGACTATCAGATTTAATATAAAATTAGTTACGTATGAAAAAGAAAATTTATTTAAAAATGGCTTTAGGAATTACATTACTAGTGATGATTGGTACTAATATTTGTAATTCGTTTAAAAAAGAGACATTATCTGATTTGGTTCTGTCTAATGTTGAAGCGTTGGCAAATAGTCGTGAGAATGGCGATAAGACTTGGACAGCTCCTAGGACAATTGCATGTGATTATCAGCAAGGTCCGTGGCATACTGCCAGCATAGAAAGAATATGCGAATTTTGTGTAACTCCTAATTCTTGTACACCCAGAGCTTGTGGAATGTAATTAAAAAATGAATAAGTGTATTATTATAATAATGGTAGTTTGTCTTACTGTGTCGTGTACTCATAATAAAACGTCTTTAAGTATCGGCCCCGGAGTTGTCTCTCTGTCTAGTCCACAGGACGTTATCGTTGAAATGACAGGAGAAACTTATGATAAGCTGGAAACTATATTGCAACAGGTATCTTACGTTAAACTATCGGCGATTCCTTTGTTAAGCCGTATTAAAAAGATCCAGATTGCGGATGAACGAATTTATTTATGGGATCTTGTAGTAGGCATTGTATGTTATGATATGTCCGGTGAATTGTTATTTCAATTGAATGCTAGAGGGCAGGGTCCCGGAGAATATACGGATATAAATGCTTTTGCAGTAAATGCTAGTTTGCATCAACTGGTGATTTATGATAATATGAAACAGTCGTTGATGTTTTATTCGACCGAGGATGGTAGGTTTGTCAAAAGTGAGAAGTTTAATAAACCTACACCGGCTGAAATAGCCTATTGGGGAGGATACTTCTTTTATCATAACCGTTTACATCGAAACTATCAAGATGATATTTCTTTGCATTATTACCTGTTAGCGTCAAAGGATGGCATTACCATAGGGAAACGATACTTTAAACATGAAAATAATAAAGAAGACTATCCATTTTCGCCTTCAGGACACAATTTGTATGATAATAATTCGAAGTTGTATTATTGTAGGGATTTTGATAATATTGTTTATCAGATTCATGAAGATAGTGTTGTTCCGCGTTTTCGGATTAATTTGCCGAACCCCTTGCCAGCATCGATGATAGAAGAGAGACCTAATGAAATGAGTTTGTTGCGTTCAGGATACTCCTTAGGTATAACTGATATATATGAGTATGGCGGATTATTGTTTTTTCGTTTTGTGAAGGATGGATATATTTGGTCTTGTTTATATAATGTAGAAGAGAGTAAACAAGTATACTGTGCCAAAAGGATTAAATTTCTGGATTCATCTTTAATTGATACGATTGACGGTATTTATAAGGATTGCTTTTACAGCATATTGACACCAGAGTATCTCGATTATGCTTTTTCTGAAAATCCTCTTGAGGATTATCCGGATTTATTTAAAACGTATGATGTAGAGGGAGATAATCCGGTTATTGCTTTTTATCGGGCAGTAGTCAGATAATTGAAGAACATGAAAGTCAAATTAAAGTTGATAAAAATTGAAAGGAAAGGTATGGCGGGTTTGATAGCACTCTTAGGAGTTGCGTTAATCCTGTGTGTAGTAGCTTTTCCTACTCCGAACGACATATCTGTTGGTGAAATGGCCTATCAAAAACTATGGTTGGGACGCATGACTGTTGTTTTTGCTGTGTGTTGTTTGCCTTTTCTTTGCTTGAATAAGAAACAATATCTGTCTTTTCCGTCAATAGTGACGTGGGTATTGATTATATTGGGAGGGATTGAAGCTATATGGGGCTTGAGGCAAATATATGGTTTCGCTGTTTCTAATCATTCCTTATATGCACTTACAGGGTCTTTCTATAATCCGGGACCTTACTCGGGATATTTGGCAATGATATTTCCGCTTTGCCTGCATGAATGGCTAAATTTGAAAGAAAAGACGGAACGTACATGGATAGAACAGGGAAAGTATTACATGGCATTAGGAGTGATGCTGTTGATTCTTTGTGTGCTACCTGCCGGAATGAGTCGTTCGGCTTGGATTGCCGCCGCCGTATCGGGCGCATGGGTGTATGGAATGCACATTTCATGGGGAAGTAAACTAAAGGAGATTAGAAAGATATATAAGAGAAAAGTTGTGTTGGCCTGTATTGCAGGAAGCATTATATTCATAGTGATTGGTTACTCACTTTTTCAGTTAAAAGCAACTTCCGCCAATGGGCGCCTGTTCATGTGGAAAATTAGTACTCTTGCTATTGCTGAAAGTCCTCTTATAGGACATGGAACTGGGAATTTTGTTTCAGCTTATGGCAGGGCACAGGAGAGTTATTTTGCAAACGAAGAGTATTCGGAAACGGAAGAATTGGTGGCGGGTAGTCCGGAATGTGCTTTTAATGAATATCTTCAAGTAGCAACAGAATATGGGATTCCTTTTTTATTTGTCGTTTTATTAATAATTGCGTTTTGTCTTTGGAAGGGGAGTAGGGAAGGACGAATAGGTCTTTGTGGAGGTATAATTGCAGTGTTGGTATTTGCTTTTTCTTCTTATCCGATGCAGATTCCCGGATTTGCAGTGACCTTCTATTTTCTGCTGGCTGCTTGTGTTATTGGACGCTCGAAGATAATGCTATTATTTTTTATTTCGATAATAATTCTATTAGGGGCATATTATTGGAAAAACAATCAATATGATGCATGTAAGAACTGGTATCGTAGTAAAATGCTCTATAATATCGGAGCATATCAATCAGCTAAAGAAGAATATGAGACGTTGTATCCCGAATTGAAGAATCGGGGAGCCTTTCTTTTTGAATACGGGTATTGTTTGCATAAATTGAAACAATATGATAGCTCTACAAAAGTGTTGAAAGAAGCCATGGAGTATAGTAATGACCCAATGATTCTGAATATTATAGGTAAGAACTATCAGGCAGTAGGAAAGTATGAGAAAGCGGAAGAGAGTCTGATTCGGTCTACGCATCGACTTCCGGGACGAATTTATCCGTATTATCTTCTGGCAAAGCTGTATGCGGAGCCGGAAAACCAACAACCTGAGAAATTAAAGCGTATGGTTGAGGTTGTACTGACAAAAGAACCAAAGGTTCAATCGACAGCGGTAAAAGAGATGAGAGCGGAAGTAAAGAAATTATTGAAACAAATAAACTGATAAATATGATGAAATATGAATGAGCACAGTTAACAATGGTTATATCTTATTCTTATACGAAGATTTATTATTGATAATCAGGATATCGTATTTTAGTTATGTTATTTTTGTAGTTGTATAAAACGTAAAAATAGAACACAATGAGAACAGTAGAAAATAGTTTGTTGCTTTTCCTATCTTGTATGCTATTGATATCCTGTACTGGTAAGAGATCAGATGGAACAATAGTAAATAATGAAGTTGCACTGCAAACGGAAGAAATACATTTTCCTCAACAAGATGTGCTGCAGCTAAAGTCTTATTATTTGTCTTCTCCTGTTCATGGAGATTCTGTGAATATCCTTATCGGATATAATTATAGATTACATTCATTAGATTACCTGGATTTGGAATCAAAACAGGTAACTCAAGTAACGTTGCCCGCCAAAGGTCCTCATGCTATATCTCGTTTGTCAGGCATATATGTACATTCATTAGATTCAGTGTGGGTATCTGATGATTCTGAACATGTTTTTCTCGTTGACAGCAGAGGAACTGTAAAAAATATAGTGGATTTGAGAGAGTATCTGGATGATAAGGAGCAATTATTGATAAATACTAATTATGCCATCCATACTTCCCGTTTATATTATAATAAGAACCGTCAATCTTTGATGTTTTTAACACAAAACTTGTCTTCTAAGGTCTTTGCGGTCAAGGAAGTCTTTATTAATAAAGAGAAAGATGTTGCTATCTATTATTTGTCGCCATCAAATATTATTCCTGATATGAGCGCAGGGTATTCTTATATGTCTTTTCCTAATGTCAATTATGTAGGTGAAAATATTATCTATAATTATCCGGCTGAATCTTCCATTTATACTTTGAATATAGTTACTAATGAACGAAACTCTGTTATGGCAGAAAGTAACTATACTTCTAATATTGTGGCAGAATGTACTTCCGGAAAAGATTATGCTGCATTGGAAAGGCATAGGTTGGAGAATCCTTATTTTTATGATGTAATGTATATTCCTCAATATAAAATGTATGCCCGTTTGCATATTGATAAAGTAGAGTTTGATGCTGATATGGGGATTGAGAAATTGATCAATGATCGTGATTTATATTTAATGTTGTTTGATGATGAGATGAAAAAAGTATATGAAGTAAAGTTGGCAAAACATAGATATAATTATTTTACAGGTTGGTGTGTCTCTTATAGTGGTATTGTTCTTTTTGTAGATAATATGCTGGATACAGAAAATAATACGGATGATTTGACTATAGACTTTGTTTATCCTAAATAGATGATGTGTAATTGATAGCAATAAAGATATTATTATGAGAAAATATGATTGTATATGGTTGATGCTATGTTTGGTTTGGACTGGAACGTCCTCTTGCTCTGACAAAAAAAATAGTGCCGACAAACAGGAACAAGGTGTTTCCACTGTTCTTCCTGATGCTAAGAATGAAGTCACTACTCAAATACTAAAGAGACGTGATTTTCATCACGAATTGGTCAGTAACGGTAAAGTAAGTGCTCTCGGACAGGCTGATCTTCGTTTTGAGACAAGTGAAGTTATTGCTCGTATTTATGTGAAGAATGGTGACCGCGTACATAAAGGACAGAACTTAGCTGAACTTGATAAATTTCGCTTGGAGCAAAAGCTTTCCCAAGCGGAAGATGCTTTGTTGAAAGCCGAGTTGGAACTGAAAGATGTATTGATCGGACAGGGATATACCTCCGAAGATTTTAGCAAAGTTCCTGTGGAAACAATGAAACTTGCGAAAGTGAAGAGCGGATATGAGCAGTCGAGATCTCAATATGAATTGGTGAAAAGGGAAACAGAACATGCTACATTGGTTGCTCCTTTCGATGGGATAGTGGCTAATCTGTTTTCTAAACCATATAATTTAGCTAATACTTCCGAGGTGTTTTGTACGGTTATTGATACCCGTGGGATGGAAGCTGATTTTACAGTGTTGGAGAATGAGTTGGCTTTTATTAAAACAGGTGATAAGGTGATGATTACTCCTTATGCCGGAGGAGATTCGTTTGAAGGCAGCGTATCTGAAATCAATCCATTGGTAGATTCGAACGGAATGGTAAAGGTGAAGGCTGTAGTAAACGGACAAGGAAAACTGTTCAGTGGTATGAATGTAAGAGTAAGTGTCAGAAGAAGTTTAGGGCAACAATTGGTCATTCCTAAAACGGCTGTTGTGTTACGCTCCGGTAAGCAAGTGGTATTTACTTTACAAGAAGGTAAGGCTATGTGGAATTATGTACATACGGGATTGGAAAATGCAACGGAATATGTTGTTTCGGATAAATCACAGAAAGGGATTGAAGAGGGGTTACTGGAAGGAGATACGATTATTGTGACCGGAAATCTGAATCTGGCACATGAAGCGGCAGTAAAGGTCAGTGATTAACGGGTCAGTGATGAGTGATTAGTGGAGTTAATTGATAGATAGAAAAACATGATAAAATTTTTAATCCAGCGTCCTATTGCCGTATTGATGGCTTTTACTGCCTGTTTCATAATCGGGCTAGTGACATATAATACTTTGCCTATATCATTGCTTCCGGATATTGCCATTCCGGAGATAACAATACAGGTGTCTGCCGCCAATACCTCTGCCCGTGAACTGGAAAACACGATTGTGAAACCTTTACGGGGACAACTGATTCAGGTGTCTACATTGAAAGATATTCATAGTGAATCGAGAGACGGAGCAGGTATGATCCATCTGTCTTTTGATTTCGGTACTAATACGGATCTTGCCTTTATAGAGGTCAATGAAAAAATAGACGCTGCAATGAATTATCTTCCCAAGGATACTGAACGCCCGAAAGTTATTAAGGCAAGCGCAACGGATATACCCGTGTTTTACCTGAATCTGACCTTAAAGAATGATAGTGCTTATAGTACGATAGGACAGCAGTCTTTCCTTGATTTGTGTGAATTTGCCGAATCGGTGATCAAGCGAAGGATAGAGCAGCTCGAAGAAGTGGCTATGGTAGACGTGACCGGATTGGTGGAGCGTCAGGTACAGATTGTACCCGATGAGGATAAGCTGGCTATGATGGGGTTTTCCATTGAAGATATTGAATCGGCTTTGGCTGCCAATAATGTGGAGCCGGGTAGTATGACAGTACGCGACGGATACTATGAATATAATATAAAATTCTCCACTCTGTTGCGTACCGCAGAAGATGTGAAAAATATATACCTGCGTAAGGGAGACCGCATTGTCCAACTAAAGGACTTCTGCAAAGTTACTATCGTGCCCGTAAAAGAAAAAGGCGTATCTGTGTCGAATGGGAAAAGGGCGGTGACGCTGGCTGTTATCAAGCAGGCGGACGAGAATATGGATAAGATGAAGCAGTCTCTGGTAAGGACGATGGAGCATTTTAGACAGGTGTATCCTGATATTGATTTTAGTATTAGCCGCAACCAGACAGAATTGTTGGATTACACGATCTCAAATCTGCAACAGAATCTAACTTTAGGTTTCCTTTTTATCTGTCTGGTAGCTGTCCTGTTTTTGGGAGATGTGAAATCTCCGTTGGTGATCGGACTTAGTATGGTAGTCTCTATCGTGATTAGTTTTGTTTTCTTCTATCTGTGTAATATGTCCCTGAATATCATTTCGCTTGCCGGATTAATTCTGGCATTGGGTATGATGATTGACAGTTCGATTATTGTGACAGAAAATATATCCCAATACCGGGAGCGGGGCTATTCATTGCGTCGTGCCTGTATAACAGGAACTAGTGAAGTGGTGACTCCTATGTTAAGTTCTTCCCTGACTACCATTGCCGTGTTTGCTCCATTGATTTTTATGAGTGGTATTGCCGGAGCTATCTTCTATGATCAGGCTTTTTCGGTTACAGTGGGATTGATGGTTTCGTATTTTACTGGTATTATGCTTCTTCCGGTGCTTTATCTGCTGGTCTATCGGACAGGTATTCATACCCGGAAATGGAAATGGCTTTCTTTTAAATTCAATAACCCGATAAAGGATCACACATTGGACCGTTTTTATGATGCCGGTGTAGATTGGGTGTTCCGTCACAAAACGTTTAGTGTATTGTTTTGTGTTGTCTCCATCCCGCTTTGTATATTTTTCTTTTTCTTTATCGACAAGCAGCGGATGCCTGATATAGAAGAGAATGAATTGATTGCCCGAATCGAGTGGAATGAGAATATTCATGTGGATGAAAACAGGCGGCGTGTGGATGAGCTTTTTAGGGATTTAAAAGAACAGGTATTGGAGCACACGGCATCTGTTGGCAGGCAGGATTTTCTTCTGAATCGTGAAAGGGAACTTTCTTCTTCCGAAGCAGAACTTTATTTCCGAACGGAAACATCAGAAACAATCATTCCTTTGCAGCAGGAGATATACCATAAACTGAAAGAACGTTATCCACTTTCCGTTATTTCTTTCTCTCCACCGGAGACTATATTTGAGAAACTCTTTGTCACGGGAGAACCGGATATCATAGCTGAATTTTACACCCGTAATAAGGCAAAAGCACCGGAAGCGGAAACGATCCGGAATGTGGAGCTGGAGTTAGCCCGTAGGACGGGAATTGCTCCTACAGGCATTGCCTTTGAGAACCAACTGAACCTAAGTATCAATAAGGAGAAACTATTGCTTTACCGTGTTGCTTACAATGAACTTTATAGAGTCTTGAAAACAGCTTTCCGAGAAAATAGTGTGACTATGTTGCATTCTTACCAGCAATATCTTCCGATCAACGTTGCGGGCAGTGAGAAGACGGTGAATGAAATATTACAGGAAGCACTAATACAGACTGAACCGGACAATAGAGGAAACAGAGAGTACATTCCACTCCGGGAACTGGTGACGGTTACTCCTGCCGAGGACTTGAAGAGTATTACTGCCGGACGTAACGGGGAATATGTTCCTTTTGATTTTTATGGCGTACAGGACGGAAACAAACTGATAAAGGAGGTGAAACAAACGGCAGAAGATATGAAAGACTGGGATACTGGATTCTCCGGCAGTTTCTTTTCTAACAGTGAGATGTTGGATGAACTGGTGGTGATTTTATTTATTTCGCTGTTATTGATGTATTTTATTCTTGCCGCACAGTTTGAAAGCTTTTTGCAGCCTTTGCTTGTTTTGGCGGAGATACCGATTGACCTCGCATTTGCACTGCTTTTACTCTGGATTTGCGGACATACGCTGAATTTGATGTCTGCTATCGGGTTGATCGTTACCTGCGGTATTGTAATCAATGACTCTATTCTGAAGCTGGATGCTATCAATGAATTGCGTAAAGCGGGTGTTCCGTTATTAGAAGCGATACATGAAGCTGGCCGCAGGCGTTTGCGACCGATTATCATGACTTCACTGACTACCATCTTCGCAATGGTGCCACTGCTTTTTTCTTCAGATATGGGTTCGGAGTTACAAAAACCGTTGTCTATAGCTATGATAGGAACAATGTCGATTGGTACGACGGTGAGCTTATTTATCATACCGTTACTTTACTGGTTTATTTACCGTAACAAGAAAATAAGTATTAAGTATTAGTCCAAAAATGAGAGTTATGAATAGATTAAAGAAAAGAATTCCTGTTTTCCTTTGTGTCCTCTGTGTCCTCTGTGGTGAATCCCAGCTTCGAGCGCAGAAACACCTGGTATTGGATTTGAACAGGACAATTTCTCTAGCTAACGACAGTTCGCTGGAATCATTCCGTACGCAGAATATGTATTTATCCGGTTATTGGGAGTATAGGACTTTTCGGGCAAATCGGTTGCCTAGTCTGACACTGGATGTTACTCCGGCACAATATAACCGGGATATAACGAAACGATACGATTCGGGACAGGATTTGGATGTATACCGTACGCAACAGTCTTACTATGCTTATGGAGGATTGAGTGTAAAACAGAATTTTGATTTAACCGGAGGTACTTTTTATCTGGAATCGAATCTTGCCTATATGCGTAACTTCGGAAGTAACAGTGCTACGCAACTTACGAGTGTTCCTATACGAATCGGATATTCGCAAAGTCTGGTAGGATATAACTCCTTCAAATGGGAACGGAGGATAGAACCGTTGAAGTATGAGCGTGTGAAAAAGGAATTTCTCTATAATGTGGAAAAGGTGTCGGAAACGGCTACGAATTATTTCTTCTCTCTGGCTATGGCGCAGGCAGAATATAATCTTGCTAAAGAAAACTTGGCTTCTACGGATACATTGTATCGTATTGGGCAACAGCGTCACCGAATTGCAGCTATCTCACAGGCTGATTTGTTGACATTGAAACTGGATCGTGTGAATGCGCAGAATACATTGCAGAATAAAGCAAGTGACCTGAAACGGGCTATGTTTTCACTGGCTTCTTTTCTCAATCTGGATAAGAATACGCAAATCAAACTGGAACTTCCTTCCCGTCCGGAGATGGTGGATATTCCGGTAGATGAGGCTTTGAGGTGGGGCAGGAATAATAACCCGCAATTGTTGGAACTGAAACAGAATGTACTTGAAGCGGAACGGAATGTGGATAAGACGAAGAAAGAATCTCGCTTTAACGCAAGTGTGAATGCCAGTATCGGTTTTAATCAGGTAGCAGATAATTTTGGAGATGTGTATCATAAACCGATGCAGCAGGATTTGGTGGCAGTCAGTGTTTCTATTCCGTTATTGGACTGGGGTGTTCGTAAGGGTAAGTATAATATGGCAAGAAATAATCTGAATGTAGTGAAGATCTCGGCACGTCAGGATGAGATTAGCATCGAGGAGGAAGTGATTATGACGGTAAGTGATTTTAATATCCAGCAGCAATTGATAGCCAGTGCGGAAGAAGCGTTGGATCTGTCTATACTTGCTTATAATGAGACTAAACAGCGTTTTATCATCGGCAAAGCGGATATAAACAGCCTGACACTTTCACTCAACAGGCAGCAGCAGGCACAACGTAATTTTATCTCTGCCTTGCAGAACTACTGGCTGAATTATTATAAGATACGGAGACTTACGTTATTTGATTTTGCTGCGAAACTTTCACTTTCGGACAGGTTTGATTTTAATGGAGGAAAGTTGGTTAAATGACGAAAATGCAAAATATAGATTCTGAAATAGTAAAATCTCCTAAGGCTTCCGCTTTCACATTGATTGTGGCTTTTGTCTGTGTGGCATTGGTTGGGTTAGCACTCATTCCATTGCTGTCTGTCAAATTGAATCCGTCGCGGACCTTACCCGGCTTCACGGTGAGATTCAGTATGCCCGGTACTTCAGCACGTGTGGTGGAAATGACGGCTACCAGTAAGTTAGAGGCAATGCTTGCCCGTGTGAAGGGTATTCGAGGGATTTCTTCCACTTCAGGAAACGGATGGGGAAGTGTCAGTGTGAATTTGGATAAACATGTGGATGCAGCGGTTGCCCGCTTTGAAGCTTCTACTATTATTCGTCAGACGTGGCCGGAATTACCGGATGGGGTGAGCTATCCGTATATTCAGATGCACAGGCCGGGGCAGAGTAATCAGGGGCCTTTTATGGCATTTACGATCAATGCACCCGCTACTCCTTTCTTAATTCAGCAGTATGCGGAAGAACATATAAAAACGCGTCTTGCACAGATTCCGGGAATTTATAAAATCAACCTTAGCGGAGCTACTCCGATGGAATGGCGATTGGAGTATGATTCGGAACAATTGCGTGCGCTTGGAATAAATACGGATGATATTCGTCAAGCTGTCCGGTTGCATTATCAAAAAGAATTTTTGGGTACTTATGATGTAGAACAGGGTGCTTCGGGCAGACAGTGGATACGTTTGGCATTGGTTCCCGAGCAGGAGGGCAGAGAGTTTAATGCGGAGCGGATAAAGGTAAAAATGAAAGATGGTAAAATCATAGGTCTGAATGAGCTGGTGAAGGTTTCCCGTATGGAGGAGCAGCCACAAAATTATTATCGGATTAATGGGCTGAATTCAATTTATCTGTCGATTGTTGCAGAGGAAACAGCAAATCAATTGGCATTGAGTGAAAAGGTAAAAGCATTTATGGATGATAACCAGCTATTACTTCCGGCAGGATATGAGATTCACACCAGTTACGACGCAACGGAATTTATTCAGGAAGAACTGGGGAAAATTTATTTGCGTACGGGAATGACTGTAGCGATTTTGCTCCTGTTTGTATTGTTGATCACCTTTAGTCCTAAATATCTTTTTTTGATTGTAATCAGTCTGGCTGTTAATATGGCAATAGCTGTCATTCTTTATTATGCGTTCGGATTGGAAATGCAATTGTATTCTTTGGCGGGTATTACGGTTTCATTAAATTTGGTGATAGATAATACAATTGTAATGAGCGATCATTATTTGCGGCGTAGAGATCGGAAAGCGTTTATGTCCATTCTTGCAGCCACGTTGACCACGATGGGAGCTTTGGTTATCATCTTTTTTCTGGATGAGAAGATACGTCTTAATTTACAGGATTTTGCTGCGGTAGTGATTATAAATCTGGGAGTATCACTGCTGGTTGCTTTATTTTTTGTTCCTTCTCTAATTGATAAAATAGGATTGAAACGAAGAAAGAAACCTTCTCTTTCAATAGTTAAATGGAAAATTGGGGAGGTGCGTTGCTTTGTGTGGATACGTTCAAGAATACGTCGGCTTCCGGTTTATTTCAGTCGTTGTTACAGGTGGCTGATACAAATACTTTGCCGTTGGAGGGTGGCGGTATGTATTTTGTTATTGTTGGTATTCGGACTACCGGTATTTCGATTGCCGGAAAAGATGAAAGGTGATGATAGATGGGCGAGAACTTATAATCAAACGTTGGGGACCACCACTTATAAAGAAAAGGTGAAACCGATAGTAGATAAGGTGTTGGGAGGTACTTTAAGGTTATTTGTGCAAAAGGTATATGAAGGGAGTTACTTTTCACGTAATGAAGAGGTAGTGCTTCACGCCAATGCTAATTTGCCGAATGGAAATACACTTGAGCAGATGAATACACTGATGAAGAGGATGGAAACTTATTTGAGCGAATTTAAAGAGATTAAGCAATTCCAGACATCTGTAGAAAGTGCTCGCAGGTCATCTATCCACATCTATTTTTCGAAAGAACACCAGAAAAGCGGTTTTCCCTATACGTTGAAAGCGAATATGATTAGCAAGGCGCTTCAACTGGGAGGTGGAAATTGGAGTATATATGGTTTACAAGATCAGGGGTTCAGTAATGATGTACGTGAGAATGCGGGTTCTTTCCGGGTGAAAATGTATGGATATAATTACGATGCACTGTATGATTGGGTTGAAAAATTAAAAGCAAAGTTATTGTCTCACCGCCGGATTCGGGAAGTGACGATCGGATCTGATTTCTCCTGGTGGAAAGATGATTATATGGAATTCTACTTTAATCTGAATAAACAGCGGATGGCAGAGGAGGGGATTGGAGCCGGAAGGTTATTTTCTGCTATTCACCCGATATATGGGCGAAATATGGAAATAGGTTCGGTAATGGCGGAAGAGGGGACGGAAAAGATAAAACTTTCTTCGTGTCAGTCGGAAGATAGGGATGTGTGGGCAATGCAGTTTTATCCTTTTCAAATAGGAGAGAGGGAATATAAGCTTTCTGAATTGGCAACTGTGGAAAAAGGACAGATGCCACAGGAAGTGGCTAAGGAGAATCAACAGTATCGGCTGTGTTTGCAATATGAGTATATCGGTTCTTCGGAACAGGGAAATAAACTATTGAAAAAAGATCTGGAAGAGTTTAACGAGATTCTCCCGATGGGATATACTGCAAAATCGGAGGATAATAACTGGTCTTGGGGTGGAAAGGACAACAAGCAATATCGTTTGCTTTTGATTGTGATTGCTATTATTTTTTTTATTACGAGTATACTGTTCAATTCTTTGAAACAGCCATTGGCAATAATTTTTGTGATTCCGGTATCTTATATCGGCATGTTTCTGACATTCTATTGGTTCAAATTGAATTTTGACCAGGGAGGATTTGCTTCTTTTGTTTTGCTTTGTGGTATTACGGTTAATGCGAGCATTTATATCTTGAATGAATATAATTCCGTTCGTAAACGCTTCCCGCGTCTTTCACCGCTTCGGGCTTATGTGAAAGCCTGGAATACTAAAGTGATTCCTATCTTTCTGACGGTGACTTCTACCATCTTGGGATTTGTCCCTTTTATGGCAGGCATGGAAAAAGAAGGCTTCTGGTTTCCATTGGCAGCAGGCACTATCGGAGGATTAATAATGTCTGTAATCGGAGTGTTTATTTTCCTGCCAGTGTTTACATTGAAAAAGAAGTGTTTGGTGAAACCTAAAGCTATGCTTTAGCAACTGTAAAGCGTAGCTTTATCCTATCTAAAGCTACGCTTTATAAATCTTACCAATTGTTCCCTGCATTACTGCTACCGATAAGCATCTCCACACGTTGTTTATACAAATTAGCTCCTTCAGCAATATTCTTTCCCGCATCTGCTGTTCCCATTCCGTAGACTACAATAGGGGTTTGCCATGACATTCCCGAATGAATGGCACTTACCTGATAAGGACGTAATAACTCGTCCATCGTGAAGCGGTTTCTGCCGCCACTGCGATACGCTTCGTATTCGGATCCCGTGGTCGTTACCACTGTCAACGATTTGCCGGCGACAGCCGGAGTCTTGGATAGAAAAGTAAAGACTTCATCTTGCCATTTCTTTAGTAATGACGGCGCAGACATCCAATAGAAAGGAAATTGATAGATGACAGCCGAGGCATCGGAAATGATTTTACTCCATTCATCTACATTGAAAGCGATTTCTTGCGACAGCTCGTAAAGATTGAAAACTGCTACTCCTTCCATGTCACTGACAGCATCAACTAATGCTTTGTTTGCTTGTGATTCCTTGATGTTAGGATGTGCCAGCAGAATCACTACTTTTCTTAAATCTTTATTCATTTTTAATCAGGTATTTAGGATGATATAATACTTAACTATAATATATAAGGTGTAAAAATAAGAAAAAGTTCGCGAAAACCAATATCTTAATTAAAAATAAAACAATCCCTCTTTGCTTTTGAATTTGTATTTTTGCATCCACGTTCGTAAGGCGTTATTTTAGATAATAATTTATATATGATAGATTTTAATCAGTTCCCTTCTCCTTGTTACATCATGGAAGAAGAGCTTTTAAGAAAGAACCTGTGTTTGATAAAAAGCGTGGCCGACAGGGCGGGAGTGGAGATCATTCTTGCTTTTAAGTCATTTGCCATGTGGCGCTCTTTCCCCATATTCCGTGAATATATAGATCATTCTACGGCAAGTTCGGTGTATGAAGCCCGTTTGGCATTGGAAGAGTTCGGCAGCAAGGCGCATACATATTCTCCTGCTTATACGGAACAGGATTTCCCGGAAATCATGCGTTGCAGCAGTCATATCACATTCAACTCAATGCAGCAGTTTGAACGCTTCTATCCGATGGTGGTTGCAGAAGGAAGTGGCATCTCTTGTGGTATCCGCGTAAATCCTGAATATTCGGAAGTGGAAACCGAACTTTATAATCCATGTGCACCCGGCACACGTTTTGGGATAACAGCCGATTTGTTGCCCGAAGCATTACCGCAAGGTATTGAAGGCTTTCATTGTCATTGTCACTGTGAATCTTCTTCTTATGAGCTGGAACGTACATTGGAACATCTTGAAGCTAAATTTGCCCATTGGTTTCCACAGATTAAATGGTTGAATCTGGGTGGTGGACACCTGATGACTCGTAAGGATTATGATACCGAACATTTGATAAGACTGTTGCAAGGATTAAAAGCACGCTATCCTCATTTGCGCATTATCCTGGAGCCCGGTTCGGCCTTTACCTGGCAGACGGGAGTGCTGACTTCCGAAGTGGTGGATATTGTGGAAAGTCGTGGTATCAAGACGGCTATTTTGAATGTTAGTTTCACTTGCCACATGCCGGATTGTCTGGAGATGCCATATCAACCTGCCGTGCGTGGTGCAGAGATGGGAAATGAAGGAAAATATATTTATCGTCTCGGAGGAAATTCCTGTTTGAGCGGTGATTATATGGGACTGTGGAGCTTCGATCACGAGTTGCAAATCGGAGAGCGTATCGTGTTCGAAGATATGATTCATTATACGATGGTCAAGACAAATATGTTTAACGGAATTCATCATCCTGCCATTGCCATTTGGACAAAAGAGGGGAAAGCTGAAATATACAAGCAATTTTCTTATGAAGATTATCGTGACCGAATGAGTTGATAATCAAAATGATTGTTTTGCGGTAGGTGCAAAGTGAACAGATTTCTGTGAAAAAAGTAGGCAGAATGTTTGCATGTTTACGGAAAATCCCTACCTTTGCAACCGCAAACGAAAAAATGCGGAAATAGCTCAGTTGGTAGAGCATAACCTTGCCAAGGTTAGGGTCGCGAGTTCGAGTCTCGTTTTCCGCTCATGTTTCTTTGAAATGTTGGAACAATAATCTTTGCCCAGGTGGCGGAATTGGTAGACGCGCACGTTTCAGGTGCGTGTGTCGAGAGGCATGCAGGTTCGAGTCCTGTTCTGGGCACAAAGGTTAAACTTTAAAATTATGGAGAGGTGGCGGAATTGGTAGACGCGCTACTTTGAGGTGGTAGTGACAGAAATGTTGTGGGAGTTCGAGTCTCCTCCTCTTCACAGTTTATGAAAGTGAAATGCGGAAATAGCTCAGTTGGTAGAGCATAACCTTGCCAAGGTTAGGGTCGCGAGTTCGAGTCTCGTTTTCCGCTCCTGTTTCTTTGAAATAATGGAACTAAGTTTTGCCCAGGTGGCGGAATTGGTAGACGCGCACGTTTCAGGTGAGTGTGTCGAGAGGCATGCAGGTTCGAGTCCTGTTCTGGGCACCAATCTTTCAGATTTCTGAATGACGAAATTTAGTTTGCGGAAATAGCTCAGTTGGTAGAGCATAACCTTGCCAAGGTTAGGGTCGCGAGTTCGAGTCTCGTTTTCCGCTCCATATAAGATGAGGTTGTCAGTCGATAAGATTGGCAACCTTTTTTTGTATAATATTGGAAGTTTACCGGACGATTGTATCGATAGATTGAACGGAAAAGCGTAATTTTGCAAACGAAAAAATCAATGTACTCCCCCCAAAAAAGAGCGTCATTGATTCACACAGACCTTTAATTAATTTAACTATTTGTGATATGTTAACACAGATCATTAATGCACGCATCCTCACCCCGCAAGGCTGGTTGAAGGATGGGTCAGTTCTTATTCGTGACAATAAAATTCTGGAAGTAACCAATTGTGACCTTGCAATTATCGGAGCCAAACTGATTGATGCCAAAGGAATGTATATTGTTCCGGGAGGTGTAGAAATCCATGTTCACGGTGGCGGTGGAAGAGACTTTATGGAAGGCACCGAAGAGGCTTTCCGGACAGCAATCAAAGCTCATATGCAGCATGGCACTACCAGTATTTTTCCTACTCTTTCTTCTTCTACCATTCCAATGATCCGTGCAGCCGCGGAAACTACAGAGAAAATGATGGCGGAGCCTAATAGCCCTGTGCTCGGGCTTCATCTGGAAGGACATTATTTCAATATGGCGATGGCAGGTGGACAGATTCCCGAAAATATCAAAGATCCCGATCCCGAAGAATATATTCCGTTGCTGGAAGAAACTCATTGTATCAAACGTTGGGATGCCGCACCGGAACTTCCCGGAGCCATGCAATTTGGTAAATATATCACAGCGAAGGGGGTGTTGGCTTCGGTAGGACATACCCAGGCCGAATTTGAGGATATACAGACAGCCTATGAGGCGGGATATACGCATGCCACTCATTTTTATAATGCAATGCCGGGATTCCATAAACGGAAAGAGTACAAGTATGAAGGTACGGTAGAAAGTATTTATCTGATTGATGATATGACAGTGGAAGTGGTGGCAGACGGTATTCATGTGCCTCCAACAATCTTGCGCCTTGTTTACAAGATAAAAGGAGTGGAACGCACTTGTCTGATAACGGATGCATTGGCTTGTGCCGCCAGTGATAGTCAGGTGGCTTTTGATCCGCGTGTGATTATCGAGGACGGAGTATGTAAGCTGGCAGACCATTCAGCACTGGCGGGAAGTATTGCAACGATGGATCGACTGATTCGTACCATGGTGCAGAAGGCGGAAATACCTTTGGAGGATGCCGTGAGAATGGCCTCCGAAACTCCTGCCCGGATTATGGGAGTACTCGACCGTAAAGGAACGCTGGAGCGTGGCAAGGATGCCGATATAATTGCTTTAGACAGAGACTTGAATGTGAGAGCTGTATGGGCGATGGGAGAACTGGTGGAAGGCACCAATAAACTGTTTTAAATCTAATAAATAACGAAAACTATGTTGACTCAAATAATAAATGGAAGAATATTGACCCCGCAAGGCTGGTTGAAAGATGGTTCCGTATTGATTTGTGATGGAAAAATATTAGAGGTGACCAACAGTGATTTGGCGGTTATCGGTGCAACGGTTATTGATGCCAGAGGGATGACGATTGTGCCCGGATTTGTAAGTATGCATGCACATGGAGGTGGCGGACATGATTATACGGAAGCAACGGAAGAAGCATTCCGCACGGCAACTACTGCACATCTGAAACATGGTGCTACCGGGATATTTCCTACATTATCATCTACCTCGTTCGAAAGAATCTACCAGGCAGTTGATGTCTGTGAAAACCTGATGAAAGAGAAGGATTCTCCTGTTCTTGGCCTGCATATCGAAGGTCCTTACTTGAATCCGAAGATGGCGGGAACACAGTATGACGGTTTTCTGAAAACTCCGGATGAAAATGAATATATTCCTTTATTGGCGCGTACGTCTTGCATCAGACGTTGGGATATTAGTCCCGAACTACCCGGTGCACATGATTTTGCAAAGTATACCCGTTCGAAAGGAATTATGACTGCTGTTACACATACCGAAGCCGAATATGATGAAATTAAAGCTGCATTTGCAGTAGGATTTTCTCACGCCGCTCATTTCTATAATGCGATGCCGGGTTTCCATAAACGCCGTGAATATAAATATGAGGGTACAGTGGAAAGTGTGTATCTGACGGATGGAATGACCGTGGAAGTGATTGCGGATGGTATTCACTTGCCTGCCACTATCCTGAAACTAGTTTATAAGTTGAAAGGCGTGGAGAATACCTGTCTTGTTACCGATGCTTTGGCGTATGCCGCTTATGAAGGGAATGAACCGATTGATCCTCGTTATATCATAGAGGATGGCGTATGCAAGATGGCGGATCATTCTGCGTTGGCCGGTAGTTTGGCTACGATGGATGTATTGGTTCGCACCATGGTGAAGAAAGCCAATATTCCTTTGGAAGATGCTGTGCGTATGGCTTCTGAAACTCCTGCCCGTTTAATTGGAGTGAGTGACCGGAAAGGGGCGTTGGCAAAGGGAAAGGATGCCGATATTGTGATTCTTGATAAGGAGTTGAATGTACGATGTGTATGGTCGATGGGAAAGATTGTTCCGGGAACTGATATTCTGTTGCATAAAGAATAGTTGAAATAATCTCCAAAGAGGAGGGTCATAATGAATAATAAAACGCAGATTAACACAAATTATCGCAGAAATAATTTTATAAGTCATTGATTAATATATCAATATAAATGAAATAATCTGCGATAATTTGCGTTAATCTGCGTTTTGACACACTCCCTATTATAAAAGCCAATGTTCTGTATGATATCAAAAGTCCGGCAGTTTATCATCATCAGAAGTATCCCGGACTTTTAATGTATTTTTATTCTGAAAGTAAACTGGTTTCTATCAGTTCTTTCAATTGGTTTTTATTCATAGTGCCTAATTTCATTGTCGGTTTGCCGTTCAGCGGGCAAAGTAACAGGTTGGGAATGGTGCGGATTTTAAATGCACTTTCCAATTCCGGTTCCTGATCGACATCTACTTTATAAATATCTAATTTCCCTTCGTATTCTTTAGCTAGTTGGTCTAATATAGGCGATAACGCTTTGCAATAGACGCACCACGGGGCATGAAAATCGACCAGGCAAGGTTTATTCCCTTTGAGGTTCCAGTTATCAGGATAAGATTGATAATCAGCTACCTTCTCTACAAAACTATCTTTGGTTAAATCTATTATTTTCATATATTCTATTTTTAATGGTTCATTTCATTTTCTCTACTGCAAAGATAGGGGAGTTGGGATAAAAGAAGGATAGCCATTTTTCCTGTTGTGTTTACAATTCTTCCTTCTATGGATGTTTTCTAATCAAATTCTAATCTGATATGAGAGGCTTATAATGACTTTTTCCCGTCTCTCCGGCTACAGAATTGTAATTTTGCCGCGACAACTACAATAAGGTCATAAAGATAAATATAGTAATGAACAGAGTATTTCTAATTTCTTTTTTTCTTCTGCTGACAGGAGGAATATGCGCGCAACAGGCTACCACAGGAACATTAACGCTGAAAGAGGCGGAACAACGTTTTCTGGAACGTAATTTATCACTGATAGCCGAACGGTATAACATTGATATGGCACAGGCACAAGTGCTGCAAGCCAAATTATTTGAGAATCCGGTAATCTCGTTAGAACAGAATGTTTATAACCGCCTGAACGGAAAGTATTTTGATTTTGGTAAGGAGGGCGAAATGGTTGTGGGAATTGAACAGGTAATTCGTCTTGCCGGACAACGGAATAAGCAGGTGAAACTGGAGAAAATCAACAAGGAAATAGCAGAATATCAGTTTGAAGAGGTGATGAGGACACTTCGTCAGGAGCTGAATGAGAAGTTTGTACAAATCTATTTTCTCTCGAAATCCATATCCATTTATGAGAAGGAAGTGAATTCTCTGCAAGAGTTACTTGCCGGAATGAAACTGCAACAGGAGAAAGGAAATATTTCATTGATGGAAATGTCCCGTCTGGAATCTATGCTGTTCTCTTTGAAAAAAGAGAAGAACGAACGGGAAAACGAGTTGTTGACCCTTAGAGGAGAACTTAATGTCTTGTTAAATCTTCCGGGAGACACGATGGTTGAGTTGTCACTGGATGAAGAGGTGTTGAAGCAATTGGATTTGTCTCAACTATCGTTCGCCGACTTGAAAGCGATGGTGAATGAACGGCCGGATCTCAAGATTGCCCGGAGTACGGTCAGTGCTTCCCGTGCAAATCTGAAATTGCAGAAATCAATGGCATTTCCGGAATTTTCGGTGAATGGTAGTTATGACCGTGCCGGAAACTTTATCAATAACTATTTTGCAATAGGAGTGAGCTTGTCAGTACCTATTTTCAACCGCAACCAGGGAAATGTGAAAGCTGCCCGTTTTAGTATCCAGCAGGCAGGAGCGGAACAGGAAAATGCGGCTAACCGTGCGGATATGGAGCTTTATACCGCTTATGCTTCACTGGATAAAGCAGTTCAGCTTTATCAATCTACCAATATGGAACTGGAACGTAACTTTGAAAAATTGATTGCGGGAGTGAATGAAAACTTTAAGAAACGAAATATCAGTTTATTGGAGTTTATCGATTACTATGACAGCTATAAAGAAACTTGTATTCAGTTGCATGAAATAAAGAAAGATGTTTTCCTGGCGATGGAAAACCTGAATACAACTATCGGACAAACTATATTGAACTACTAATATTCATAAATTATCAAAGACTATGAACTGGAATAAATTCCTTCCTTGCATATTGCTTACTACCGTATTGGGAGCATGCTCCGGTAAAGGAGAACAAACGAATGTTGAACCGGCTGCCTTATGCCTGACAGATAGCTTGTTGAGAATTGTATCTGTCGATACGGTTCACGTTCAAGAGGTGATTGACGAACTGACATTGAACGGGCGGGTCACTTTTAATGAGAATCAGGTGGCACATGTATATCCGATGTTTGGAGGTACGGTAACAGAATTGAAGGCTGAAATAGGAGACTTTGTTCGTAAGGGAGATGTATTGGCAGTCATCCGCAGTGGAGAAGTGGCAGATTATGAAAAGCAATTGAAAGAGGCGGAACAACAATTATTGCTGGCACGCAGAAATATGGATGCTACGCAGGATATGTATGCTTCCGGCATGGCTTCGGATAAAGATGTACTTCAGGCGAAGCAGGAGTTGACAAGTGCCGAAGCCGAAGAAAGAAGAATAAAGGATGTTTTCTCTATTTATAATTTCTCCGGAAATGCTTATTATCAGCTGAAATCTCCTGTTTCGGGGTTTATTGTGGAGAAACAAATCAGCAGGGATATGCAGTTGCGTCCGGATCAGAGTGAAGAGCTGTTCACGATTTCGGGGTTGTCAGACGTATGGGTGATGGCGGATGTGTATGAAAGCGATATCAGTAAGGTTTCCGAAGATGCCTCCGTACGCATTTCTACGTTGGCTTATCCGGATAAGATGTTTGTCGGTACGATTGATAAGGTGTATCATTTGTTGAATAGTGAAAGTAAAACGATGAATGTCCGCATCAAATTGAAGAATGAAGAATATTTGTTGAAACCGGGGATGTTTACGAATGTAAGTGTGAAATGTAAAGCGGATGGAACTTCTATGCCTCGTATCGATGCTCATGCACTGGTATTTGAAGGAGGAAAGAATTATGTGGTCGTGGTGGAGCCGGATCAGCGTTTGCAGGTGAAAGAGGTGGATGTGTACAAGCAGTTGAGCAAGGAGTGCTATATCCGTTCCGGACTTTCCGAGGGAGACAGAGTGCTGAATAATAATGTATTGTTGGTATATAATGCGTTGAATGCAGATTAAAAACAGAAAATAGTATGCACAAATTCATAGATAATATAGTGGCTTTCTCGCTGAAGAATAAATTCTTTATTTTCTTCTGTACAGCGATTGCCGTTATAGCCGGAGCTGTTTCCTTTAAACATACTCCGATAGATGCTTTCCCGGATGTGACGAATACGAAAGTGACGATTATCACGCAATGGCCGGGACGTAGTGCCGAAGAGGTAGAGAAGTTTATCACCATTCCTGTTGAGATTGCGATGAATCCCGTTCAGAAGAAAACGGATATTCGTTCCACCACTCTTTTCGGGCTTTCTGTCATCAATGTAATGTTTGAAGATCGTGTCGATGATTTCACAGCACGTCAACAGGTATATAATTTATTGAATGATGCCGACCTTCCGGACGGGGTAACTCCGGAAGTACAACCTCTGTATGGACCGACGGGAGAAATATTCCGTTATACGCTTCGTAGTGACAAGCGCAGTGTGCGGGAACTGAAAACGATTCAGGATTGGGTGATCGAACGTAATCTCCGTTCGGTATCCGGCGTAGCGGATATTGTGAGCTTCGGCGGGGAGGTGAAGACGTTTGAGGTAAGTGTGAATCCTCACCAGTTGATTAATTATGGCATTACCTCTTTGGAACTGTATGATGCGATAGCTAAAAGTAATATCAATGTAGGAGGAGATGTTATCACTAAAAGTTCGCAAGCTTATGTGGTTCGTGGAATCGGTTTGATTAACGATCTGGATGAATTGAGAAATATCGTAGTGAAAAACATCAATGGCACTCCGATTCTGGTGAAGAATCTTGCCGATGTACACGAATCCTGTTTGCCTCGTTTGGGACAAGTGGGCCGAATGGATGAAAATGATGTTGTACAGGGGATTGTAGTCATGCGGAAAGGAGAGAATCCGGGTGAGGTGATTGCCAACCTGAAAGATAAAATAGAGGACTTGAATCAGAATGTACTTCCGAAAGATGTGAAGATAGTGGCATTCTATGACCGGGAGGACTTGGTGAATCTGGCGGTAAAGACTGTGACGCATAATCTGATTGAAGGAATATTATTGGTTACGTTTATTGTATTGATCTTTATGGCAGATTGGCGGACTACCGTGATTGTTGCTGTCGTTATCCCATTAGCCCTTTTGTTCGCATTTATCTGTTTACGGGTGATGGGAATGTCCGCCAATCTGCTTTCTATGGGAGCCATAGACTTCGGTATTATTATTGATGGGGCCGTGGTGATGGTGGAAGGAGTGTTTGTGGCTTTGGACAAGAAAGCGAGGGAAGTGGGGATGCCTGCTTTTAATGTGATGTCTAAAATGGGCTTGATCCGTAACACGGCAAAAGACAAGGCGAAAGCGGTTTTCTTCTCCAAATTGATTATCATCACTGCATTGATTCCTATCTTCTCTTTCCAGAAGGTAGAAGGAAAGATGTTCTCTCCTTTGGCATACACGCTGGGCTTTGCATTGTTGGGAGCTTTGATCTTTACATTGACATTGGTTCCGGTGATGTCTTCCATGTTACTGAAAAAGAATGTTCGTGAGAAAAATAACCGTTTTGTCCATTTTATCAATGCGAAGTGTTCGGCTCTTTTTGATTTATTCTATGCGCACAGAAAACTGACCATCGGAATGGCAACCGTAATAGCGGGTGTCGGATTATGGCTTTTTTCTTTCCTGGGTACGGAGTTCCTTCCGCAGTTGAATGAGGGATCTATCTATATTCGTGCTACCTTGCCACAAAGCATTTCGCTTGATGAATCGGTGACTCTTGCCAATAAAATGAGAAAGAAACTATTAACGTTTCCGGAAGTGCGGCAAGTGCTGTCGCAAACCGGACGACCGAATGACGGTACAGATGCTACCGGATTCTATAATATCGAGTTCCACGTTGATATTTATCCCGAAAAGGAATGGGAGAGTAAGTTGACAAAACTGGAACTGATTGATAAGATGCAGGAGGATTTATCCATTTATCCCGGCATTGACTTCAATTTCTCACAACCGATTACTGATAATGTGGAGGAAGCAGCTTCCGGTGTGAAAGGATCTATTGCGGTGAAAGTGTTTGGTAAAGACTTGTATGAGTCGGAGAAATATGCGGTTCAGATAGATAAGATCCTTAGTACGGTTCAGGGAATTGAAGACTTGGGTGTGATTCGGAACATCGGTCAGCCGGAGCTTCGTATAGAGTTGAATGAACGCCAGTTGGCGCGTTATGGAGTTGCTAAGGAAGATGTGCAATCAATTATCGAAATGGCTATTGGCGGAAAATCGGCTTCACTGTTGTATGAGGATGAGCGGAAGTTTAATATCATGGTAAGATACAGCGAACAATTCCGTCAGAATGAAGAGGAGATAGGTAAGATATTGGTTCCGGCGATGGATGGAACGATGGTACCTATCAAAGAATTGGCAGATATAACGACGATTACGGGACCGTTATTGATATTCCGTGATAATCACGCTCGTTTCTGTGCAGTGAAATTCTCGGTGAGAGGTCGTGATATGGGTACGGCAGTTGCCGAGGCGCAGAAAAAGGTGAATGCTTCCGTACATCTGCCGGCAGGCTATTCGCTGAAATGGACGGGCGATTTTGAGAACCAGCAACGTGCCACAAAACGTCTGGCACAGGTTGTCCCTATCAGTATTGCTATCATTTTTATCATCTTGTTTATTCTATTCTCTAATGCGCGGGATGCGGGACTGGTATTGCTGAATGTACCGTTCGCTGCCGTGGGTGGTATTGTGGCTCTTCTGATAACGCAGTTCAACTTCTCCATTTCTGCCGGTATCGGTTTTATTGCCTTGTTTGGTATTTGTATTCAGAACGGGGTGATTATGATTTCCGATATAAAGGCGAATCTAAAACTCGGCTCGCCTTTGGAGAAAGCCACTAAGGAAGGAGTGCGCTCGCGTATCCGCCCTGTGATTATGACAGCGGCAATGGCAGCTATCGGTTTGATGCCCGCTGCCATGAGTCATGGAATTGGTTCGGAATCACAGCGTCCGTTGGCGATTGTCATTATCGGTGGATTGATAGGAGCGACTTTCTTTGCTTTGTTTGTCTTTCCTCTTATTGTGGAAGTGGTATATGAACGAATGTTATATGATAAAAATGGAAAGTTATTGCAAAGACGTATTTAGTTCATTTCTATTCTGTGGAAAAAACGTTCATAGATTAAATTTGTAGTTTTCAGTAGGTAGAGAGAGAGAAAGGGATAAAAGAAGGGTGATTAAAAAATCACCCGTACTTTTGTTCCTTTTTCTATTTCTGAAGATATATCCAGCTTTGCATGATAAGCAGAAATGATTTTCAGGGTCAGGCTAAGTCCGATGCCTTGTCCGGCATAGTCCCGGGTATTACTGCCCCGATAGAAAGATTGGAATATATGTTCTATTTCTTCTTGCGGAATACCGATTCCCCGGTCTTCTATATCAAGAATGACTTGTTGTTGCTCCCGGTAGAGAGTCACATTTACTTCTTTATCAGAATATTTGCAGGCGTTATCTATTATATTTTTTAATGCTATCTTCAACAGATATGGATTGGCTTTTACAGTCATCTGCGGGTCTGTCTCTTCCAAATGAAGATGGATTCTCTCATCGGAAGCTGTCAACTCTTTTAATATATCGGCCAGAATAATCTCTTCAATATTGTTTTTCAGGAGTTCTTCTTCTTGTCGTGAAAGAAAAAGAAGATGCCGGATCAGACTGGATAACCGTTTGCTTTCTGAAGAAATTCGTTGAAGGGATTCAATGTATTCTCCCGTGCTTCTTTCTTTCAGCAGACTGATTTCACATTCTCCCTGAATGGCAGTAATCGGATTGTTCAACTCATGTGAAGCATGACTGACAAAGGACTTTTCTGCCTTGAATGCACTGTCCAAACGGTCGAGCATACTATTTAATGTCTTTATCATGTCCTCCAGTTCGTCATTATTGCCAGTAGTCTTTAATCGGCGGTTCAGACTGTTGGCACGTATTCTTTTCAATTCCTTTAGTATGTGTTGCAGGGGAACCAGAATACGGCCGGAATATATTTTTCCGATAAAAAAGATCAGGACGGAACTGGCTAAGATGAGAAATATGGAAAGCAACAATAAGTGTTCCTTGATTTCTGTTCCGTAGGCATTCCGGGACATGACGAGTACGATAAAGTTGCCTTCATTATCCGGATAATAAAGGGCGGCTCCCAGTTGATCCTTATATTTGAAGGAGAAAGGGATGCTGTCCTGTCCTGCCAGCAGAAGAGCCTGCTGGTGTTGCGTGAGGTATTTATTCAGTGTATCACGTACTTCGGAAAGACTGTCCATATTTAAAAGAATCTCATGGGCTTCAGGCAGGAGTTCGTCATATTTGCGCTGGATAATCTGGTAGCTCTGTTCGTCTACTTCATCTTTTTCCCAATGCTTCTGTGCGGTCAGGTAGGCTTTTTCACGCAGGTAAGAAGCATAGAGCTTATTGATGTACTGCGTACTGAAAATATAAAATACAGCAATGATAATGACAGTAGTCAACACACTGATTAACGTATAGAAAAGAGCTATTTTGGAACCTATTTTCATAGCCGGGATTAGTGTTGGTGAGTTTAAGTATTCATGATATATCCTAATCCTACGACTGTATGGATCAGCTTTTTATCAAAGTCACGATCAATCTTTACCCGGAGATAGTTTACGTAAACATCTACGATATTGGTATTGGTATCAAAATTCTTGTCCCATACATCTTTGAGCAGAGTGATACGTGAGAGGGCAACCCCTTGATGAGTCATGAAATATTCGAGCAGGCGGTATTCTTTAACAGTAAGGTCGATGTCTATGTCACCCCTTTTGGCTTTTCGGGTATTGCAGTCCAATACCAGGTTATCGCAAGTCAATAGATTGGAAGGGACTTCTTTGTTGCGTCTCAACAGGGCTTTGATGCGTGCTTCCAGTTCCTGGAAACTAAAAGGTTTGACGAGATAATCATCTGCTCCCGCATCCAGTCCTTTGACGATGTCTTCGGTTGTTCCTAAAGCTGTCAGCATGATTACCGGGATTTGATACCCGAACATTTGGCGATAAAGGCGGCAAAGCTCCAAACCATTTATTTTAGGCATGATAATGTCCAGTATTAAAAGGTCGAAAGGTTCGTCCTGAAGGATTTTCCAACCCGTATCCCCGTCATGGCAGACGGTTACCGAATGCCCGAATTCTTTTAATCCCCGTTCGATGAAAGAGGCGATATTAATTTCATCTTCAACCAATAGTATCTTTGCCATAATTCAGATTGTTTATGTGCAAAGATACTTTTTTCCTGGCATCCGGAGAAAGAAATCCGCCCTACATTTAAGTGTTTCTCCTTTTTGAGTTGTACTATATACAAACAATAGATATGCTATGAAAATAAATTATGTCATTGGAGCTTTTCTGTGTGTGCTGGGATGTTACGGGTGTAGCAGTCCGAAAACGGAAGTGAAATCGCCGGACGGTCATATCAAAATGGCTTTAACAGTAGATGACAACGGTAAACCGTTGTATAACATTTTAGTAGATGACTCATTGTTGATTGAAAATTCGACATTGGGATTTACGGAGAAAAACGGTATCAACCTGGGCGGAGGATTTCAGATAAAAAACACGACTTTCGACAGTAAAGATGAAACATGGACGCAACCATGGGGTGAAAATAAAACCAATAGGAATCATTATAATGAGATGGCGGTAAATTTGGTCAATAAAGATCAGGTGGAGTTAACTCTCCGTTTCCGTGTGTTTGATGATGGGGTAGGGTTCCGTTATGAATATAATGTGCCCGCAGCGGATTCCCTATTGATTACGGATGAACTGACAACTTTCCGTTTTCGCCAAGACGGTACATCATGGTCTATTCCTGCCAGTGCCGAAACTTATGAATTGCTTTATGCGCAACGTCCCATTTCCGAGGTGGAGACAGCCAATACTCCTTTCACCTTTAAAACTGCCGATGGCGTCTACGGAAGTATTCATGAAGCGGCATTGTACGATTTCTCGGAAATGACTTTGAAGCAGGCAGGAAACTATACGTTGAAAGCTGAACTTGCTCCATGGCCTGATGGTGTGAAAGTGCGTAAAGGTAATCATTTCACTACTTCCTGGCGTACTATTCAGATTGTTCCGGATGCCGTTAGTCTGATTAATTCGGCTATGATTTTAAATCTGAATGAACCAAGTAAAATAGAAACGACCGATTGGATTCGTCCGATGAAATATGTAGGTGTATGGTGGGGGATGCATCTCGGCGTAGAAACCTGGAAGATGGATGAACGTCATGGAGCCACTACTGTCAATGCCAAGAAATACATTGATTTTGCCGCTACCAATCAGATTGAAGGCGTTTTGTTTGAAGGTTGGAATGAAGGCTGGGAAAGCTGGGGTGGTATGCAAAACTTTGACTTTACGAAACCGTATGCTGACTTTGACATTGATGAAGTGGTTCGTTATGCAAAGGAAAAAGGAGTTGAAGTTATCGGCCATCACGAGACCGGAGGGAATATTCCCAACTATGAGCGCCAGATGGATCATGCTATGCAATGGTACACAGACCACGGTATCCATGTCCTTAAGACAGGATATGCGGGAGCTTTCCCGAATGGTTATCTTCATCACAGCCAATATGGGGTCAACCACTATCAGAAAGTGGTGGAAACAGCTGCCCGTCACAAAATGACGCTGGATGCGCACGAACCTATTAAAGATACCGGTATCCGTCGTACATGGCCTAATATGATGACACGTGAAGGAGTGAGAGGGATGGAATGGAATGCATGGAGCGAAGGAAATCCTCCGTCTCATCATGTCATGTTGCCGTTCACCCGTATGCTGTCCGGTCCGCTGGATTATACACCGGGTACGTTTGATATTTTGTTTCTGAACACCAAAGATTCTCCCCGTCGCCAGAAATGGAACGATCAGGATAAAGGAAACAGCCGTGTGAATACAACATTGGCGAAACAGCTTGCTAACTGGGTGATTTTGTATTCTCCCTTGCAGATGGCATCTGATATGATTGAAAATTATGAAGGCCATCCGGCTTTCCAGTTCTTCCGCGATTTCGATCCGGATTGTGACGAATCGAAAGCATTGGCAGGAGAACCGGGGGAATTTGTAGCCATCGTGCGTAAAGCAAAAGGCAACTATTTCTTGGGAGCGGCAACGAACGAGAAACCCCGTACACTGGAAATAAAACTGGATTTCCTGGAACCGGGCAAACAGTATAAAGCTGTCATCTATGCGGATGGAGAGAATGCGGATTGGAAATCAAATCCTACGGATTACCGGATAACGGAACAAACGGTTACTTCTGAAAATACGTTGAACATACGAATGGCTGCCGGAGGCGGACAGGCTATTTCATTTATGGCACTTTAAAAAGATCGATTGATTATAAAGTTAGACTGTTAATAATGGAAATAGGATTCGTTTTTAGGTAGGAAGATAGAAAAATAGGTAGTATAAATAAAGTTAGTTAGAGGTTAGAAAAAACGGTGGACAGTGTTGAGGCTGTTCACCGTTTTTATTATTAAGCATGTTCTCATTATCAGTTTATATAATCCGTGCCTAATACTATGAGAATTATTGCAAGGATACTCATTGTGTTATCCGGGATAATTATCCCTTTGCTTCCTGATACATAAAGCGCTTGATTGACTTTTTCGCAGTCTTTTCAAATTCTTCAAAATGGATTTTAATCTTGCTTATTTGAGAATAGTTAGGAAGCTGTTGATTCAATTCGATACGGTTTTGCTCCATTACTTTCTGAATATCCGTCTGCTGCAATCCATGAGCGAAAGCATCGTCGAAATCCGGGTAGATCAGGGCTACCAGTTTTTCGTGCTGTAAGACGATCAGTGACTCCGAAACATACGGCATGTTGTTCAGCTTGCTTTCAATTTCTTCGGGATAGATATTCTGTCCGCTAGAGGTGAGAAGCAGGTTCTTACTACGTCCGCGGACTGTCACATAACCCTCTTCATCCAACGTACCGAGGTCACCGGTATGCAGCCAACCGTTAGCATCAATAATTTGCGCCGTAGCTTCCGGATTTTTATAATATCCCAGCATCATATTCATTCCTCTGCATACGATTTCTCCGGCATGTGTTTTCGGGTCCGGTGAGTCAATACGGACTTCCATTCGGCTGGTTGCCTTTCCGCAGGAAGCAAGTTTCAGTGTTTCCCAACGGCTGGAACAAATAATCGGACCACATTCCGTCATACCGTAAGCGATGGTGTAGGGGAACCCTATCTTTTTAAGGAAAGCCTCTACTTCCGCATTGAAAGGAGCACCTCCGATAATAATCTCGTCAAAGTTTCCACCGAAGATTTCCATGGCAGCCTGTCGTGCCAGCGATTTGATTTTATCGTTCACAATAGGCACTTTCAGCAATAACTTGCCGATTTTGCTGTCTACTTTAGGAAGAATATCTTTCTTGATAATCTTTTCCACAATCAACGGTACACAAGAAATCACTTTGGGTTTGATTTCGGAGAAAGATTGGGAAATGATTTTTGGAGACGGCATACGCGTCAGGAAATAGATGTGTGCACCTGCAGAGAATCCGTAAAGGAAATCATATACCATACCGAACACGTGTCCCATAGGCAACATGGAAACGATATGATCTCCCGGTTTAACGGGAAGCATTTCGAAGCAATAAGCCACGTTTGACCAAAGACTGCGATAGGGGAGCATCACTCCTTTAGAGTAACCCGTGGTACCGGAAGTATAGTTGATGATAGCCAGTTCTTCCGGACGATCTTTCCGGTAACAAATATGTTCCGGTCGAAAGTTCTTGGGATACTGTTGACCGTAAATAGCGTTCCGGTGTTCAAAAGCGTAAGTGAGTTTTTCGTTCCGGGACACTAATGCCGAGAAATCAGCCAGCGAAGCGATGCCCTCTAACAAAGGCATGGCATCTTCATTCAGGTTCTCCCATGCCTGGTCGCCGACGAAAAGTAATTTGGCTTCGGAATGGTTGACGATATTATGAATATTATCTGCCTTGAATTCATGCAAAATGGGAACAATAACAGCTCCGTAAGTGATAGTCGCCAGGAAAGTAACTGCCCAGTGAGCACTGTTACGTCCGCAAACGGCTATTTTATCTCCCGGCTGGATGCCGGCACTCTCCAAGACGATGTGAAATTTAGCGATTTTACGCGCTACATCCTTATATTGGAGGGTAATTCCTTTATAGTCAGTTAAGGCATCTTTGTCCCAGTTTTTGATGATGCTTTGCTCAATATAATCAATGAACTGATGTTCTTGTTCCATTCGATTTTTGCACATTTAGTTTAAAACTGCGCAAAATTAATACTTCGTAGATGTAAACCGAATTTTAAATTCAAGTTTTACGGTTAATTAACGGAGGGGGAGCGAACAATTTTATCAGCCGGATAAAGGTCATTCGTGTTTCTTCCTTAGAACTAGTTCATTGGCCTATATAAAACATTTCGTCTCCACGCATGAAGATGAAACGAATGTCTTGCCAAGGCAAGAGGTTCCATGCGTGGAGACGAATCAGTTATAGTGTACTGAATAACTCTTTTCAGATGTTATTCTGAATCAGTATCTTCTTCTTTGGATTTTTCGGAAATAAGTAATAGTTTATCTCCTTCGTGCAGTTTCAGTGTTCCGTTGGGAATCAGGAACTCATCTCCGCGCTTCACGATCATTACCAGCGTGCCTTTCGGAAGATTCATATCTTTCAATGTGTCTGCTTCTTCCAGCATACTTTTGGTGATAGTCATGTCACTAAGATCAGAGTCTATTTCTTCCGGAAGTTCCACTCCGAAGTCGTTACCGGTTTTTTCCAGCGGTTTGGAAAGATTCAAAATCCGGGCGACGAAAGAAATGGTTGTTCCCTGTACGACCAATGAGACAATGGTAATAAAGAATACAATGTTGAAAATGAGGTTCGAACCTTCTACGCCCGCCACTACCGGATAGGTAGCAAAGATGATAGGAACTGCACCGCGTAATCCTACCCAAGATACGAAAATACGTGATTTCATCGTGATTTTCCGGAATGGAAGCAGACAAAGGAACACGCTTAACGGGCGCCCGATAATAATCATGAAAACACCAATCAACAATGCCACGGCAGCTACTTCGAGCATTTCGTGCGGGTTGACAAGCAATCCCAGGCAAAGGAACATGATGATTTGCGACAACCAGGTCAGTCCGTCCATAAAGGTGTAGATATCCTTACGGTGCATGATTTTATTGTTTCCCACCATGATACCGGCGATATATACGGCAAGGTATCCGTTACCTTTCAGTAAGTCGGTGATGGAGAAAGTGAAAAACACAAATGCCAGTAATAAGATGGGATACAAGGCTTGATTATCAATATTGAGCTTATTTAACATCCGGATAGCTAGCTTTCCAAGTACATATCCGGCAGCCGCGCCGACGATAAACTGGATGACGAAAGAGCCTACGATAGCTCCGACTCCCATACCTGACGATTGAATAAACTGTATCAGGACAATGGTAAGCATATAGGCCATCGGGTCATTACTTCCGCTCTCCAGTTCCAGCATGGGACGAAGGTTGTGTTTCAAGTTCATCTTCTGTGAACGGAGAATGGCGAACACCGAAGCCGAATCCGTAGATGACATGGTGGAGGCCAAAAGCAGGGAAGTAGTGATAGGTAAATAAATATTTGACCAGCTCATACCTGATATCCACCAGATAAAGAGTCCGGTGAAAAGAGCTGTAAGTAGTACTCCGACAGTGGAAAGCACGATACCGGGACCTAGAATAGGTTTGATTTCTCTGAATTTCGTATCCATACCTCCCGAGAAAAGGATAATACTAAGGGCCACCATACCGATAAATTGGGCGTCTTTCGCGTCGTGGAACTGCAGGCCGAGGCCGTCACTTCCAAACAACATTCCTACTACGAGGAACAATAATAAGGTAGGTACTCCAAAGCGGTATCCGGTTTTTCCAACAACGATGCTGACGAAAAGTAAGATAGAACCGATAAGTAGGGTGTTTTCTGCTGTAAATATCATAGGCAATATATTATAAAGTTATAAAATTGTCGTATTAATTCTCACCGTGCGAAGTTACACATTATTAACAACAAATAAAAACTCTTTTTGGATGTATTTTTGTGAAAAAAGGGAGTTAAATTGTCTAAAAAGACTAATTTTGCAAAGAATAATCTACATTATACTTATGGATTCAAATAATCTTACACCTTTGAGGAAAGGGGTGGTGGGGGTACAATTCTTGTTTGTAGCTTTCGGTGCTACGGTACTCGTACCGTTATTGGTAGGGCTTGACCCTTCTACAGCTCTGTTTACAGCAGGTATTGGTACGCTTATCTTTCATGCGGTTACGCGTGGAAAGGTTCCTGTCTTTCTGGGGAGTAGTTTCGCATTTATTGCGCCTATCATTAAAGCGACAGAACTTTATGGGTTGCCCGGCACCTTATCCGGCATGGTTGGAGTAGCATTAGTTTACTTTGTGATGAGTGCGCTTGTCAAATGGCAGGGAGTGAGGGTGATCGAGCGGCTGTTTCCTCCTGTTGTCATAGGACCTGTCATCATTCTGATCGGTTTGTCACTGGCGGGAACAGGAGTGAATATGGCAAAAGAGAACTGGGTACTGGCACTGCTTTCGTTGGTTACCGCAGTCGTTGTTTCAATGAAAGCCAAAGGGCTTTTGAAACTGATTCCTATCTTCTGTGGAATTGTAGTAGGGTATCTGGCTGCATGGCTTTTCTACGATTTGGATTTGTCCGGTGTCAGGGATGCTGCCTGGATTGGATTGCCGCAGTTTGTCTTTCCTAAATTCTCATGGGAACCTGTGTTGTTTATGATTCCGGTAGCCATTGCTCCGGTGATAGAACATATTGGTGATATTTATGTCGTTAATACGGTCACCGGAAAAGATTTCGTGAAAGATCCGGGGTTGCACCGCACCTTATTGGGTGATGGTCTGGCCTGTTTCTGTGCCGGATTGCTGGGTGGGCCTCCTGTGACTACCTATTCGGAAGTGACAGGAGCCATGTCACTGACAAAGATTACTAATCCGCAAGTGATCCGAATAGCTGCCATTTCCGCTATCTTATTCTCCGTTATCGGTAAAATCAGTGCATTATTAAGATCCATTCCAAGTGCGGTACTGGGCGGCATCATGTTATTGCTTTTCGGAACGATTGCTTGTGCGGGTATTGGTAATCTTGTGAATAATTGCATTGATTTGAGCCGTACCAGAAATATAATCATTGTATCTTTGACACTGACTGTCGGCATTGGTGGCGCTGCTTTTAATTGGGGCGATTTTTCATTGTCCGGCATTGGACTGGCAGCTTTGGTGGGAGTAGTTCTCAATTTAATATTACCCAGAGAGGATTGAAATTCTATTCAAAAAAACATCCACTATGCGGGAGTAAATGCAGGACTCCTGATTAAGCAGGAGTCCTCCTAATATAGAAAAAAAGATAGTGACGGTATATGATGGAAATAGTGACGGTATGGTTGTTGTATACCGTCACTATCCTTATCAAATACCGTCACTATTTTGTAGAAGAGAATCTGCTTGTAAAATACCCTTCTGTTTCCTTATCATTTATGATAGAAACTTCACAATATCTTCATCCACTGTACTGATACCTCCGATCCCGAATTGTTCGATCAATACGTTCCTGACATTCGGTGAAAGGAAAGCGGGAAGTGTAGGACCCAAATGAATGTGTTTCACTCCCAAAGCCAGTAATGCCAATAAAACAATGACCGCCTTTTGTTCGTACCAAGCGATGTTGTATACGATAGGCAACTGATTCACATCATCCAATCCGAAGATTTCTTTCAGTTTTAAAGCGATGACGGCCAATGAGTAACTGTCGTTACATTGTCCTGCATCCAACACTCTCGGAATGCCGTTGATATCACCTAAAGCCAGTTTATTATATCTGTACTTGGCACAACCGGCAGTAAGAATCACGGTGTCACCAGGTAATTTTTGAGCAAATTCCGTATAGTATTCACGGCTCTTCATACGTCCGTCGCATCCTGCCATTACAAAGAATTTACGGATAGCTCCGCTTTTCACGGCGTCCACCACTTTATCTGCCAGGGCTGTCACCTGTGCATGAGCGAATCCTCCGATAATCGTTCCGTTTTCAATGGCTACCGGTGGCTGACATTGTTTAGCATGAGCAATCAGTGCAGAAAAATCTTTCGGTTTTCCGTCTTTACGTTCGGGGATGTAATGTGCCCCGTCCAAGCCGCAGGCTCCTGTGATGTAAATACGATCCTTGTAGCTGGCATTTGCACGTGGCGGAACGATACAGTTACTTGTGAACAAGATAGGACCGTTGAAACTTTCAAATTCCTCTTTCTGCTTCCACCAGGCGTTTCCGTAGTTTCCTGCCAGATGCTTGTACTTCTTTAGTTGAGGATAATAATGTGCAGGCAACATTTCGCTGTGAGTATATACATCTACTCCTGTACCCTCTGTTTGTTCCAATAACTCTTCCAGGTCTTTCAAGTCATGTCCGCTGATTAATATACCCGGATTATTGCGTACACCGAGACTCACTTGTGAGATTTCCGGATTTCCGTAGCTGCTGGTATTCGCTTTATCCAGCTGTGCCATTGCCGATACTCCATACTTTCCTGTTTCCAAAGTCAGCTGAACCAGTTCTTCCACTGTAATATCATTGCGGGTCAGTTCAGACAAGGCATGTTGCATGAAAGCAAATATTTCCGGTGACTCGTAGCCCAGGTTATGCGCATGCTCTACGTAGGCAGCCATTCCTTTCAGGCCATAGTGTACAAGTTCTTTCAGTGAGCGGATATCCTCGTTGGGAGTGCGAAGCACACCGACAGTTTTTGATTTCTCTTCAAACTCATCTTCGCTTCCATTCCAAAGACATTCGTCGGGAGCATTTTCGATCTTTACCTTGTTGGCAAGTTCATTTTTCAGTTTCAGTCCTTCTTTGATTTTTTCAGTGATAGCCACTTTATCAAAATTGGCGTTGGTGATGGTAATGAACAAAGCATCATAGATAAATTTGTCTGCTTGTTCGGAAGGATGTCCATCTTTACGCAGATGTTCGTTGTAGACAGCAATTCCACGTACTACGAAGAGTAGTAAATCTTGCAGGTTAGCCACTTCAGACGTTTTACCGCACACACCTTTCAAGGTACAGCCGGTACCCATTGCGGTTTCTTGACATTGATAACAGAACATACTCATAACTTTTACGTTTTTAATTAGTCCAATATTTTATTTATTGAACGCAAAAGTAGAGGAAAAGTTTCAGGTGATTCTGTAACCAATGTTACAACAATGAATATTTTTTATCTAAAACACTCATTATTCGATTCATAAATCTTTAAACTGCTCCTATTATTGAATAAGCCGTACCAGTTGTTCTTTCTGTAAAATAGTGATATGCTTGCGATCGGCTATCAATAATCCATCTTCCTGCATGTGCGCCAGTTCACGGGCGAGGGAAGGACGGGATACTCCGAAATAATCACTCAATTCCTGTTGTGAACGGTCGAGGGTGATATGCGTCTGTTGTTGCTGTTTGTATAATCGGAGCAAGTACGAAGCAAGTTTCTGACGAATCGTTTTAAACGACATAAAGAAAAGCTTATCCGATAAAGTCCGTGCATAATTGGCAGAAAGATTCATATAGTTTTCCAAAAACTGCTCGTTCTTACGGAATAAACTCAATACACTTGATTTAGGAAGTTCGATAACCTCTGTCGGTTCGTTGGCAGTCACTTCCACCGGATAGCGGTTCTCCTCACCGAACAGAAACAGAGGGGCAATCGCTCTTGGAGCAGCGATGTCCTCCACTTTGATAAGACGCCCCGAATAATCAATCATCTCTCCACGCACGCTTCCTTTGGTCAGGATGACGAGGCGATTACACACAGCTCCCTGTTGAGCCAGGATTTCTCCTTTCTTATAAGAACGTGTATGGAAACTGATCTCTTCCAGATCGGCAAAAAGTCTTTCCGGAGTGATCCCTCGAAATAAGGGATTGTTGACGAGTACAGGTATCATATATCAATAGTTATTTGAATTTTAAAATAAACGTTGTTTCTTTCTCCCGCAGCAGAGTGAGACTCCCGCCCGAAAGACGCATGATCTGTCGTGAAATACTAAGTCCGATTCCGCTACCATTTTCTTTGGTGGTGAAGAAAGGAATAAAGATATGCTCTGCTATTTCCGACGGGATTTCAGGACCGTTGTTTTTGATCTCGATCCATATTTCTTCCATATCATTGCAATAAGCCCGAAGCTCGATTCTACCATCCGGCTGGCTGCCGATTGCCTGGATGGCATTCTTCAGAAGATTGATAACCACCTGGGCGATGAGGTTTTCATCCGCATACAGAATTAAGTCCGCAGGAGAAATCTCCGTGTGGAAACAAATGGTGTCACACGGATTCTGATGGCGGGCAAGTTCAATCATCCTTTCTATGAACGCTTTCACGTAGAACAATGACGGTTCCGGTGCAGGTATGCGTGTAAACTGCCGGTAAGATTCTACAAAAGAGAGCAACCCTTTTCCTGTGGTGCTGATGGTCTGCAACCCGTGACTGATCTCTTCGTCTTTATCCTCGGACATGGAAAGAAGAGTGTCACAAAGAGAAGTGATAGGAGTGACCGAATTCATGATTTCATGCGTCAGAACCCGTGTCAGGCGAATCCATGAATCTATTTCCTTTTCATCGAGTTCGGTATTGATGTCGTTCAGAGCCAGAATACGCAGATGCTCTTTGCGCACATTGATTTCCGATACACGTATGGATAGATTAACGGTTCCCCGTTCGTTGTGAAATATCACTTGCAGTTTGTCTCCGGGACGGCAGTTCTCTATTTTCTCCATGAGCGTAGTGTCTACTTTACTCAACTGATGGATATGCGTGAATATATTCAGCCCCAAAAGACGGAGTGCCTCCTTGTTCTTCTGATAAACAGCCCCATTGTCATTGAGTACCAGCAATCCTGTACTGACAAAATCCAGAATCAGCTCGTAATATTTCTCTTGTTGTGCGGTTTCCGCTTTTACATTATATAAGATATGTCCCACCCGGTTGAGTGCCCGGTTGATCTTTTGGCTTTCGGGAGTACCGTTTTCTTCGGGAAAATGAAAAGTGTTATCATTATTTTCAAGCGCGTTAATCATGAAAAGCACCTGCTTGGTGTGAAGCTGGTACAGGCGGATTTGCCAGATGATGCTAAGTACCAGCAGACAAAGACTGACGCCCAGCCAACCGTATGATTGATGAATACCGAACCAGACGGTCGATATACAGAAAAGTACAGTCAGCAAAACTCTGAACCAGTACCGAATCCCCAGTTGTTGGATCAGTGAGCTCATAATCCGAATTTTTTCATCTTGTTATAGAGCGTCTGCCGGGTTATTCCCAGTTGAGCGGCCACTGCCGATAGATTTCCCGCACAGGCATCGAGCGCTTTCCGTATCATCTGCACTTCCATTTCTTCCAGGGTGGAGATACTCTGTTCCTGAATGGCTATCCGTGGTACGGATAATTGGAATAATTCAGCAGGAATCAGCGGACTGTCATTGATGATAACCGCCTTTTCGATGACGTGCTCCAATTCGCGGATATTACCATACCAGGGATGCGCAGTCAATTTATCCTTTGCTTCGGGAGTGAACTTCATCAACGACTTGTCATATTGCTTGCAGAAGTGAACCATAAATCGTTCGGCCAATGGGATAATATCCTCTTTCCGTTCGCGCAGGGGAGGAATTTCCACATGAATGGTATTGATGCGGTAGAGCAAGTCTTCCCGGAATTCGCCTTTCGCTACCATCTCCTGCAGGTTCCGGTTCGTGGCACATATCAGTCGGATATCAATAGGAATTGGCGTGTTACTTCCCACTTTCACAATGCTTCGCCGTTGGATGGCGGTTAGTAGCTTTGCTTGCAGATGGTAGGGCAAGTTTCCTATTTCGTCGAGAAACAGCATACTCTTTTCGGCAGCCTCGAACTTACCTGTCCGGTCGGCGTGTGCATCAGTGAACGACCCTTTTATATGTCCGAAAAGCTCACTCTCGAATAAAGATTCGGTGATGGTTCCCATATCCACAGCAATCATTTCTTTATATTTGCGGTTGGAAAGCGCATGGATTTCCCGTGCCAGCATCTCTTTTCCCGTTCCGTTTTCACCCGTTATCAAGAGGTTGGCATCGGTGACGGCAACCTTTTTAATCAAAGCCCGTAGTTGTTGCATAACCTTGCTTTCTCCCCAGTACATAGGCGAGTGAACAGGCTTTTCTTTACTTGCCGTTTTCCTATCGTTGTGCGTAGAGGTTGCTGCAGTTTGCAGCGTTTCCACCAGTTTCTGGTTGTCCCAGGGTTTGACGATAAAGTCCGTTGCTCCTTCTTTAATACCCCGGATAGCCAGTTCAATATCGGCATAAGCCGTAAAAAGTACGACCGGAAGATCCGGACGTACTTTTTTTATTTCATGTAACCAGAATAATCCCTCATTGCCGGTATTGATGCCCGATGTGAAATTCATGTCCAGCAATACCACTTCCGGCATTTCCTCCCGCAGGACGCTCGTCAGGGTGACAGGCGAGGAGAGTGCAACGACCTTTGAAAAATAACTTTTTAAAAGGATTTGTATGGCAGTCAGCACCCCTTTATTGTCGTCTACAATGATGATTGTTCCAGATTTACTCATTTTCGTTCAAGTTTGTAAAGCGCAAACTTACGAAAAAAGGATGTGATAATTCAAGAATCGTAATTCAAAATTGATTTTATCCCCCTTGTGTCTCCAATCATAACCACTGGAACTTCAATCCGAATGATAAACTAAGGTAGTCACGTGGACGGAGATAACTATTGTTTACCGCACTAATCACATAAAGGTCACACGTACTTATTTCATAGAAAAAGGTTACAGACTTGGCCATAAATCTACGTTGCGGGTCAATGTCATAGGTCAGGCGTTGTCCCATAAAGACATGGAAACGCACTTTGCTTGAGAAACCATAATACCCTTTCGGATAACGTTCCGGTTCGTTCACCCAGAACTGATTTCCAAATACGGTATTCACATAAAGACCACAGGCAAGAGGCTCTGTCGAGAATCCTTTTCCAATATTAATGCTCCAGGGCATATAGTTCTGCTTGAGCGCCATGGTCACTTTTGCTTTCTTCGAAGAATATTTCGGAATGAATCCGAGCAATACATCCGTTTCCCACTGATTACGTTTTCCATAATCCCATCCTGTACCGAAAGAGAGCAATCCCATATTTCCGGCATATTGTATTTTGGAATGAGTCGGGATAATCCGTTCCCAGTTTCTGCGGAAACGGTGAACCCGATTATCGTAGCGGGTATGTTTGGTGTGCTTCGGTGTGGCAGGCAACACGGAGTCCGCTTTGATAATGGTGAATGAAGACTCCCCGTTACGAAAGGTGATAATTGAATCATCCTTGATGATAAAACGGAGCGAATCATCCTTGTAGTTGTTGATGATTGTATCCCTCTTGCAGGTAGCAGACATCAGACCGGGAAGCAGGAGAAGCACGGACAGTACTCCCGCGCGTAAGATATAATTAGTATTTAACCAGCTCATATTCGTATTTTTCCGGAGTTATTGTAAATACCAGATAAGTACGGTAATCCATACAATCACTGGTAACATAATGTATTCCATCATCAAAAATCACATCGTCCTGATGGTGATGGGTATGGGCGGCCGTGCAGAACTGTATTCCTGCATACTGTTTGACATAGTGTTGGAATACTTTTGCCACATTATCATTGAACACATCCGTATAGGGACGCGCGTGCATACAAATGACCGTTTTTTCAAACTCATCCCGCCTGTTCGTTATCTCATTTTCCATAAAGGTAAAGTCCGGTACAGGTTCGGAGTAATCATACTCCAAAGCGTTGGTATTCAGGCAGACAAACTTCACATCTCCTGCGATGAAAGAGAAGTTTGTGGGGCCGAATACAGCCTTGTAGGTTTCCGCTCCCGTTCCCAGACAGTCATGATTTCCGATCAGAGCCACATAAGGCACATGAAGTCCGTTCATGATATCCCTTTGCCAAAGAAATTCCTTAGTCAGTCCGAAGTCACTCATATCCCCTCCGTGGATAACGAAGTCAATATCATTTCGTTGATTGATTGCTTTTACAAAATCTTCCGTTTCGTCATACCATCGTTGTGAGTCGCCCATTGTCACGAACCGTATCGTAGTTTTACCCTGGCAATTTGCTTCTATTCTTTCCATATTGTGGGCGTTGACCTCTGTTTCTCCGCTGATGCGGACGTCATACGGATGATAGTCTATCATACCGCATCCCGAAAGGAACAGGCACGAAAACAGTGCATATAAATTCTTCCTCTTCATCATTACTTTAATAGTTTAGAAAACTAGATGCAAAGATAAAGTTTTCTATCGGGATGGACAATCTCCCCATGGATAATAGAGACTGTTGGAACAATTTAAAGGAGAAATGGAATAGTCTCCCGGTTGTCTAAAAATTAGACGGTACTGTCTAATTTTTAGACAATATTCAGAAAGGTTGAAATGATAAACACTTGATAATGAATTGTTATTCTTTTTTGGCATGCTTTCTGCATTCTTGAAAATAGAAAAAACAGAAATAAAATATAATATGAAACAAATCTATTATGTGATCCGTACTTTATTGCGGGGGCATGGTTCCAACGTTATCAAAATCCTCTCTTTGGCGTTGGGGCTGACGATGAGCATCCTGTTGTTTGCCCGCGTGGCTTTCGAACAGAGCTTTGACAAATGCTTCAAAGATTATGATAACCTGTATCAGATCTTCTCCGTCTTTTCCGCCAATGGCCAAACCTTTGAGCCGCAGGAAATGAACTGCGGACCGGTGGCGGGTGCCATACAGGAGAACTTTCCTAAAGAAGTGGAAGCAGCCACCAGCTATTGTGTCTGGATGAGTGCCCCTCTTTATTATGGAAGTGTCCGTTTTGAAGCTAACAAAGTGACAGCCGATTCACTATTCTTTCAAACTATGGGTATCGATGTTTTGAGCGGTGTTCCGGAAAAAGAACTGATGCAGAAAGATGTTGTCTTTCTTAGTGACCGGTTGGCGCGTAAGATGTTCGACCAAGAAAACCCGATAGGCAAAGTAATCTCCTATAATAAAGAAATAGAACTGACAGTGAAAGGCACGTACGCCGACATACCCGAAAATGCTACCGTCAGACCGGATGCAGTGATTTCTCTGCCTACCGTATGGAGCCGTGGATGGGGAAATTACTCCTGGAGGGGAGGCGATAGCTGGATCGCATTTATCCGTTTTCGTCCCGGAGCAGACAAATCCGTGGTGAATGCACGGTTGAATGACCTGATAAAGAAATATCGTCCTGCGGAAGACCAGAAAGTGGTAGGTTATACCGCTTTTGTAAAGCCGATCCGTGATGTATACAGGGAAGAACCGGACGTGAAGCGGATGCGGAACATCATGTCTATCTTGGGAATAATCATCCTTTTTATCGCTACCTTGAACTACGTACTGATCTCCATCTCTTCACTCTCATACCGTGCCAAAGCCATCGGCGTACATAAGTGTAGCGGTGCAGGCAGCGGCAAAATCCTGGGAATGTTCCTATTGGAAACAGCTATCATTATTCTCTTCGCCTTGCTATTGATGGGATTAATCTTACTGAACTTCCGCGACTTTATAGAAGACACAACCGCCGTTGAACTCGGAGCCCTGTTCTCTTTAGACCGTCTTTGGGTACCCCTGCTGACGGTAGCTATCCTGTTCCTCATAGGAGGAGCACTGCCCGGACGCATCTTTGCCAGAATCCCCGTTTCACAAGTCTTCCGCCGCTACACAGAAGGAAAAAAAGGATGGAAACGCCCGCTATTATTCGTGCAGTTTGCCGGCGTAGCTTTCATCTGCGGATTGATGTATGTGGTGATGCTGCAATACTACTATGTCTTGAACAAAGACCTGGGATACAATCCGAAGCGCGTTGTCGTAGCCAATACTGATTTCGGCAATAAAGAAAACCAGGACTATGCCCTGACTTTCTTCCGTGGCCTGCCTTATGTAGAGTCCGTGTCCAGTGCCGATTCCCATCCCGTCTATAGTTATAGTGGAACGATGATTCAGGATGAAAGTGGACAATCACTTTTCTCCTCCCGTTTTTGCGAAATGATGGAAGACTATCCAAAGATGATGGGTATGGTGATGAAGGAGGGGCGTATGCCACGGAATGAAAACGAAGTAGCCATCAATGAAACATACGGCGAATGGATGCATTGGGGAACAGAGCTATTGAACCGTACTGTCTATAATTCAGGCTACGTATGTAAAGTAGTGGGAGTGATTAAAGACTTCCGGATCGGTAATTTCACCAACCCGCAAGCACCCTTCATCCTGATGAGTACCAAGAATTTCGGAAACTGTGTTCATGTCCGGCTGAAAGAACCTTTTGCAGAGAATCTTCAGAAACTGAATAAAGTATCGGCAGACGCTTTCCCCGATAAAACGGTCGATTTCCGTTCGATGGAGCAGATGATAAAAGAGAGTTATAACTCCATCCGCGTCTTCAGCAATGCTACCATACTGGCGGCGGTTACCATGTTCTTTGTGATGATGATGGGATTGATAGGCTACACAACCGATGAAGTCCGCCACCGTTCCAAAGAGATTGCCATACGTAAAGTCAATGGTGCCGAAGCCTCCGGCATTCTGGAAATGTTGGTGAAAGATGTGCTCTATGTAGCCGTTGCAGCCGTTGTGATCGGTGTAGCGGCATCATGGTACGTCAATGATATGTGGATGGATATGTTTGCCGAGCACGTGCCTGTCAGTTGGGCGGCGTATGTACTGATAGCGATTGTAAATCTTCTCGTTATCGTAGCCTGCGTACTTTGGAAATCGTGGCGGATTGCCAATGAAAATCCGGTGAATAGCCTTAAAAGTGAATAATTAAAAACATAAATAAAAAGAGTATGATTGAAATAAACAACATCAGTAAAGTATTCCGTACTTCCGAAGTAGAGACAGTTGCCTTGAATCACGTAAACCTTGAAGTAAAAGAGGGAGAGTTTGTAGCCATTATGGGCCCCTCCGGTTGTGGTAAATCCACTTTGTTGAATATTCTGGGTTTGCTCGATAACCCCACCGAAGGTTCCTACCGCTTGATGGGTGAAGAAGTGGGCGGATTGAAAGAGAAAGAACGTACCCATGTGCGTAAGGGCAAACTCGGATTCGTATTCCAGAGCTTTAACCTGATCGACGAGCTGAATGTTTACGAGAATGTAGAACTTCCTCTGACATACCTGGGCTTTAAAGCATCCGAACGCCGCCGCATGGTAGAAGACATTCTGAAACGGATGAACATCAGCCATCGTGCCAAACACTTTCCGCAACAACTTTCCGGTGGTCAGCAACAACGTGTCGCCATTGCCCGTGCCGTAGTGACCAACCCGAAACTGATTCTCGCCGATGAGCCGACCGGTAACCTCGACTCAAAGAATGGGGCAGAAGTGATGAACCTGTTGACCGAACTGAATAAAGAAGGAACAACCATCATCATGGTGACACACTCACAACACGACGCATCCTTTGCCCATCGTACAGTTCATTTGTTCGACGGCAGCCTGGTAGCCAGTGTGATAGCATAAACCAGATCAGAAGCAAGTATGAGACAAATCTATTATAGCATACGTACATTACTGCATGAGCGTACTTTGAATATCGTAAGAGTGCTCTCCCTTTCTTTAGGACTAACAGTTGGCATCTTGCTTTTCTCGCAAATAGCTTTTGAGATGAGCTATGAGAAATGTTACCCGGAAGCGGAGAATCTGATAATGGCGAGAATAGCGGCACAGAATATGACGACCGGCGAAGTGCAGGGTGATGACGGAATGAATTATGACTATACCGTCTGTGATCCGGTAGCTTTTACCTTGGCGCAGGATATGCCTGAAGAAATAGAATCAGCCACCTGTGTACTTCCTTCCCAGTTTTATCATATTTATAAGGAAGACAAACTGCTGTCAAAAGCAAATTACATGATGGTCGACACCTGTTTCTTTGAAACGATGGGTATACCCGTACTAAAAGGGAACGCGAAAGATCTCATCATCTCGAATAGCATATTTGTATCAGAACATTTTGCCCGTGAAACATTCGGTAGCGCAGACCCTATTGGGAAAACCCTTTCGGCCGACAAGCAGTTGGAGCTCACAATTCGCGGCGTCTATAAAGACATACCCGAAAATTCGATGCTCTCCCGTGACTTTGTGATTACCATCCACCGCGATGGTCGCTATGCGAGTGGTAACGGTTGGAATGGGAATGATATCTTTTATGCCTTTGCACGCTTGCGTCATGCGTCGGATATAGACAAGGTGAACAGCAAAATTCAACAAGTAATGGCAAAATACAGCCCCTTGCAATGGGATGACTGGAAGTTGGAATACAGCGTTGTTCCTCTTTCGAAACGCCATCTGGATTCTGCCGATACCCAGAAACGTTTGATGATATTCGGCTTCCTCGGCTTTTCAGTGTTTTTTGTAGCCATCATGAATTATATGTTGATTTCAATAGCCACTATCAGTCGTCGTGCAAAAAGCGTAGGAGTGCATAAATGCAGTGGAGCCAGTTCCGGAAACATCTTTGGCATGTTTCTGGCAGAAACCGGAGTATTGGTTCTACTATCCGTCCTGTTTAGCTTCCTGTTGATAATCAACATGGGCGAATTGATCGAAGACCTGTTGGGAACCAGCCTTGCCTCACTGTTTGCCTGGGACATCATTTGGATACCCTTGCTCACTGTAGTAGTCCTTTTCCTCCTGGCAGGAGGCATACCGGGAAAACTGTTCTCACGTATTCCCGTCACGCAGGTATTCCGGCACTATACGGATGGAAAAAGAGGATGGAAACGTTCATTACTATTTGTCCAGTTCACGGGTACCTCCTTTGTACTCGGATTATTGCTGGTTACCCTGTTACAATATTCTCACCTGATGAATGGAGATATGGGAATCAAGATTCCGGGACTGGTAGAAGCCGAAACCTGGATGTCCGGCGAAACAGTAGAACATGTAAAAGACGAGTTGCTCCGCCAACCGATGGTGGACGGGGTATCGGCATCCACACACAGCGTACTGGGAGAATATTGGACACGTGGATTGATTGGTAACGACGGCAAACGCATTGCCACCCTTAATTTCAATATGTGCGACTATGATTATCCGAATGTGATGGGAATCAGAATAACAGAAGGCACTACCATCAAGAAAAAAGGCGATCTATTGGTAAATAAAGAACTCGTTCGTTTGATGAAATGGACCGATGGTGCCGTAGGAAAATCAGTGAGTGGGGTAGAAGGTACCATCGTGGGAGTGTTTGATGATATTCGTAATAGAAGTTTCTATTCCAGTCAGTCTCCTATCGTATTGATTGCCGATAAAGAATCGGCCAATCACACCATCAATGTTCGTCTAAAAGAACCCTATGACGAGAACCTGAAACGCTTGAACGAATGTGTGGCAAAAACATTCCCGAATGTAGCCCTGAACTTCAATTCAGTAGACAGCATGATTCGCGAAGGCTATAAGAGCGTATACCGTTTCCGTAACGCAGTCTGGATTTCGTCCTGCTTCATCCTGCTTATTGTCATCACGGGATTGATTGGCTATGTGAATGGAGAAACTCAACGCCGCAGCAAGGAAATAGCCATACGCAAAGTGAATGGGGCAGAGGCCTCCGGCATCCTGAAACTATTGATATACGACATTCTGAATATCTCCGTAATCTCTGTGCTGATAGGTACTGCCGCTTCCTATTTTACAGGCCAAATATGGTTGGAACAGTTTAGCGAACGAATTGATATGGATCTGTTACTTTTTATAGGAATAGCCCTGCTGGTACTATTGGTTATCGTGGCTTGCGTGGTAGTGAAAGCCTGGCACGTTGCCAATGAAAACCCCGTAAAGAGCATCAAAGCAGAATAAAGAATAAAAACCAACAGGCGGAGTAAAGCAGTTAATGCTTTATTCCGCTACCGTTTCCGGATGTTGTTTAGACACTTTCTTAATGTAAATCATCAGACTGACAACCGCCGTAATAAACGCCAATGCATCCGATACCGGCATACTAATCCAGATACCTTCCAATCCCCACCAGTTGGGAAAGAGCAGCAAGCAAGGCAAAAGATAAAGCAACTGTCGCGTCAGCGAAAGGAAAATACTTATTTTAGCCTTCCCGATACTTTGGAAGAAGTTACCAATCACAATCTGCGCCCCTACAAACGGGAACATCAATACAGCCAGCCGGATACCGTCTACGGCCAAATCAATCAATTCATCGCTATCCGTGAAAAGAGCCGATACGGCATGAGGGAAGAACTCGCAGATAATAAACCCGCTACTGGTAATCACGACCCCGGAGATAATCCCCAGTCGCAATGTCTGTTTCACACGGTCTATCTTCTGTGCTCCGAAGTTATACCCCACAATAGGCTGCATACCCATCGTCAGACCTAACACAATCATCACATAAAGCGTCAGCAAACGGTTAATAATCCCATAAGCACCAATCGCCATATCGCCCCCGTAATTTTGCAGACTGTTATTGATGATAATCACAATGGCACACGCACACACATTCATCAGGAAAGGAGACATACCGATGGCGAAGATACTCTCCACAATCCTCCGTTTCATCTTCCAGATATTCCCCTCAAAATGCACCGTACTGTCTTTCTTGACAAAATGGCTCACCACCCACACCATACCGATCAACTGTGAAATCACCGTTGCCGTAGCAGCTCCCCTCATTCCCCATTCAAAGTGGAAAATAAAGATAGGAGCGAGGATAATGTTCGCTACCACCGTCACCATCGAAGTCAACATCGCCTTTTTCGGGTATCCGGTAGCACGCATCACGTTGTTCAACCCAATCATCGTATAAGTGATAGGAGTACCCAATAAGATCACCTGCATAAAGCTCCGCGCATAAGGAAGCGTCTCGCTACTGGCCCCGAAGAAAACCAATATATCATCCAGGAAGATGAAAGACAAAATACCAAAGAAGAACGAATTAGTGATACAGAGCATCAACGTGTGTGACAAGATTTCCGTAGCCCCCTTCATGTCCTTTTGCCCCAGACGGATAGACGCCAGCGTAGAACCGCCCGCCGATACCAATGTACAGAAAGCCACCACCAGATTCATCAGCGGAAAGCTGATGGCTAGTCCGGCAATCGCCATTGGGCCTACACCATGTCCGATGAAGATACTATCAATAATATTATAGATAGAAGTAATCGTCATTCCGATAATTGCAGGAATGGAATATTGTAACAGCAATTTGCCGATACTTTCTTTGCCTAAGATATGTGGGTCGTTCTTGCTCATGCGCTAATAGATTTTGTTGGATAAAAACGTATGTTACGTTTTTTTTAGCTTTGCAAAGGTACGAATTATTTGCCTGATTCGATGATTATTCGGAACTTTGCAACGACGGATACACAAGGTTTAACGTTTAGGTAAAAAGAAAGTTTATATATGAATACAACGAAAACGATTGCGGCACTCTTCGATTTTGATGGTGTCATTATGGATACAGAAACGCAGTACACAGTCTTCTGGGACGAGCAGGGACGGAAATATCTGAATGAAGAAGATTTCGGCCGCCGTATTAAGGGACAGACATTATTGCAAATCTATGAAAAGTATTTCTCGGACCAACCCGAAGCCCAGCTTGAAATAAGCGCCGAACTCTACGTTTACGAGCAAAAGATGTCCTACGAATACATCCCCGGAGTAGAAGCCTTTATAGCCGATCTTCGCCGTAACGGTGCAAAGATAGCCGTAGTCACCAGCTCCAACGAAGAGAAGATGGCTAACGTCTACAATGCCCACCCCGAATTTAAAGGAATGGTAGACCGCATCCTGACCGGAGAGATGTTTGCCCGTTCCAAACCGGCTCCCGACTGCTTCCTGCTCGGGATGGAAATCTTTGAAGCCACCCCCGAAAACACCTACGTCTTTGAAGATTCTTTCCACGGCCTGCAAGCCGGAATGACTTCCGGGGCAACAGTGATCGGACTTGCCACCACCAATACACGTGAAGCTATCACTGGCAAAGCACATTATATAATAGACGACTTCACCGGCATGACCTACGACAAGCTCCTGACCCTGCATCGTTAAGAGAAAGAATAAATCCGAAACGCATTATTGCACTTGATAAATCGCTTCCTTATATTGTTAAGGAGCTTTTATTATACCTCACAGAATCCTTCCAACCGCCTCCCCAGCTATCCAAGCGAGGTGTTTGAAAGGATTTTTTGCATTTCCTTCTCTGTTATGAATTAAATGTTATAACTTTGCCGCGATTTTTGAAGGCGCTTGACGTCGTTTTAATTTTTAATCATTAATTTTTAATTTAAAAAGACATGGCTGGTTATATATCAGATGACTCAAGAAAGGTGACTACTCATCGCCTGGTTGAAATGAAACAGAGAGGTGAAAAAATATCTATGCTGACTGCTTATGATTACACAATGGCACAGATTGTAGACGGTGCGGGAATGGACGTAATCCTGGTAGGCGACTCCGCTTCCAATGTAATGGCAGGTAATGTGACAACACTTCCTATCACACTCGACCAAATGATCTATCATGCCAAATCCGTGGTACGCGGCGTGAAACGTGCGATGGTAGTGGTTGATATGCCTTTCGGATCCTATCAGGGCAACGAGATGGAAGGACTTGCTTCTGCCATCCGTATCATGAAAGAAAGCCACGCTGACGCTTTGAAGCTCGAAGGTGGTGAAGAAATCATAGACACGGTGAGACGCATCGTATGCGCTGGCATTCCGGTAATGGGACATCTGGGACTCATGCCTCAATCCATCAATAAATACGGCACCTATACCGTGCGTGCCAAAGACGACGCCGAAGCCGAAAAACTGATTCGCGACGCCCATCTATTAGAAGAAGCAGGCTGTTTTGCCATTGTACTCGAAAAGATTCCCGCAACCCTTGCCGAACGCGTAGCATCCGAACTGACCATACCTATTATCGGTATCGGTGCCGGTGGACACGTAGACGGTCAGGTATTGGTGATTCAGGATATGCTTGGCATGAACAACGGATTCCGTCCGCGTTTCTTGCGTCGTTATGCTGACTTGTACACGGTGATGACCGATGCCATCAGCCGTTACGTTTCTGACGTGAAGAATTGCTACTTCCCCAACGAGAAGGAACAATATTAAATATAGTATATGGCAGTTAAATTGTGGACAGTTCATTTTATGCGGATATGTGTAGCTAATTTGCTGTTGTTTATATCCTTGTATGTGTTATTTCCGGTGCTTTCCGTAGAGATGGCCGACCGTCTCGGAGTGCCGGCTGCACAGACAGGAGTAATCTTTCTCTTTTTCACCTTGGGGATGTTCCTCATCGGTCCTTTCCATGCCTATCTGGTAGATGCATACAAGCGTAAGTACGTCTGTATGTTTGCTGCTGTCCTGATGGTAGTGGCGACCATCGGATACGCCTTTGTCACCAACCTCACAGAACTGATTCTGTTGGGCACCGTGCAAGGGCTTGCCTTTGGCATAGGCACAACAGCCGGCATCACATTGGCCATTGACATCACCAACTCCACACTGCGCAGTGCGGGAAACGTCAGTTTCTCCTGGATGGCACGTATGGGAATGATCGCAGGCATTATCCTCGGAGTATGGCTTTATCAAAGCCAATCCTTCCAAACCCTGCTCACTGTATCTGTCATAACCGGAGCTGTCGGAATCCTCATGTTATCAGGAGTCTACGTACCTTTCCGTGCGCCGATTGTCACCAAACTCTATTCCTTCGACCGCTTCCTATTGCTTCGTGGATGGGTTCCTGCCATCAATCTGATCCTGATAACCTTCATTCCGGGACTGCTGGTTCCCATGGTACACCCTTTCCTAAACGATTTCGTACTCGGAAACACAGGAATCCCCGTACCGTTCTTTGTAGGAACAGCCCTCGGATACATCGTTTCCCTGTTCTTTGCACGTCTGTTTTTCCTGAAAGAGAAAACACTGCGACTGGTCATTATAGGACTCGGATTGGAAATCGTAGCCATGTCCCTACTGAATACAGACATCTCCATAGGCATTTCCTCCGTACTCTTAGGACTGGGCTTAGGCTTTATCCTGCCGGAATTTCTGGTGATGTTCGTAAAGCTATCCCACCATTGCCAACGCGGAACAGCCAACACCACCCATCTGCTGGCAACCGAAATCGGCATTTCCCTGGGAATCGTTACCGCCTGCTACATGGAATTGGATACAGATAAGATGCTACATACCGGACAGATAGTAGCATCCATTGCTTTACTCTTCTTTGTATTGATTACCTATCCTTATTATATAAAGAAGAAAGTAAGATAGGAGAGTAGCCGGAATTAATTCCGGCTAACTTGTTTTACTCCCTTTATAGTACGTAATTTCTTGATAAGAGCCTCCAAACGTCCCGTATCACCCACCATGACCGTCAGTGTTCCGGAGAACAAACCGTCGTTCGAGTCAATACCGATGGAGCGCAGCGTGATACCATTCTCTTTGGATATAATAGAAGTGATATTAGTCACGATGCCAATATCATCATGCCCTACAACCCGCAGCGTGATAGGATATTGCGTACCTACCGATTTCCCCGCCCAACGAGCCTTCACAATACGATAACCGAAACGTTCGCGCATCTGATTGGCATTCGGACAGTCCGCCCGGTGTATCTTGATACCACCGCTTACCGTAACGAAACCAAACACATCATCCCCGTAAATCGGATTACAACATTTAGCCAACTTGAATTCCAACCCTTTCAGATTCTGATCGATTACCAGAACATCTTCCTTAGACGTCGTTTCCTCTTGTTGCGCAGCCTGCAAGTTATACCCTTCGGCACTGCGATACACAATTTCATCGTGCGTATCACTGTCCCGCTTCTGTTGCTCCACATACTTATCCAGAATCTCGTTAACGTCCAGTCCACCGTCGGCAATCCGCTGATAAAACTCCGTCACATTCTTGAAGCCCAAACGCTTGATGAGGCGCATCATGGTCGCTTCATCATATTCCAACTTACGATTCTTGAATTTCCGTTCCAGCGTCTCCTTGGCAAAAGCGTGCTGGCGTGCCACCATCTCTTTGAGAGCCTGCCTTATCTTGGTGCGCGCTTTGGAAGTCGTCACGATGTTCAGCCAGTCCTGCTTCGGCGTCTGGGTGTTTGAAGTCATGATCTCCACTTGGTCGCCGCTGTTCAGTTTCTGTTTGAGCTGCACATTCTTGCCGTTCACTTTCGCGCCGATACACTTGCATCCCAACTTACTATGGATATGGAAAGCAAAATCCAATACCGTAGCCCCTTTGGCGAGCTTGAACAAATCCCCCTTGGGCGTGAAGACAAACACTTCATCCTCGTAGAGATCCATCTTAAACTGATCCATCACTTTCAGTGAATCGTTGTCTGCATTCTCCAACGCCTCCCGCACAGAAGTCAACCACTCGTCCAGACCCGTTTCACCCTTGATACCTTTATATCTCCAGTGAGCAGCCAATCCGCGTTCCGCGATCTCGTCCATGCGGCGGGTACGTATCTGCACTTCCACCCATTTCCCTTCCGGGCCCATCACAGTGATGTGCAACGACTCGTAACCATTGCTTTTCGGGATAGAGAGCCAGTCGCGCAGACGCTTCGGGTTCGGCTGGTACATATCCGTAACAATCGAATAAACCTGCCAGCATTCCTGCTTCTCCTTAGCCGGGTCCGGCTCCGAATCGAGGATGATACGGATGGCGAACAAGTCATAAATCCCCTCAAAAGACGTTTTCTGCTTCTGAATCTTGTTCCATATCGAATGAATCGACTTGGTACGCCCCTTGATGTCAAACTTCAATCCTGCTTCCGACACCTTCCTCTGGATCGGTTCGATAAAAGCAGCGATATACTTGTCGCGGGACGCCTTCGTCTCGTTCAGCTTATCCTTGATAAAATAATACGTTTCCTTCTGCGTATATTTGAGAGACAAATCTTCCAGTTCCGATTTCAGCTTGTACAATCCCAGCTTATGTGCCAGCGGAGCATACAGGTAAGCAGCCTCGTTCGCCACTTTGAGCCGGTCCTCCTCGTTGCCCGTGTCCTTGATTTGGCGCATCACATTCACACGATCCGCAATCATAATCAGGATTACACGCATATCCTCCGCAAAAGAAAGCAGCAGATTACGGAAGTTTTCCGACTCGATAGCCGGACTCTTCGCATACAGCTCGTTCGTTTTCACCAATCCCTTGATGATACTTGCTACGTCATCCCCATATTCGGCGTTCACCTCGTCGATAGACAATACATGCCCCTTCACGATTTCGTGCAACATGATACCGATCAGGCACGAACCTTTCATACCGATTTCCTCGGCAACGATCACTGCCGTTTGTAAATCTCTGATGACGGGATTCATCCCGAAGTTATTGCGTTGCAGACCGTTACACTGGGCCGCTTTGATAAGATGTCTCTTTAACTTTAGGCAATCCTTCCAGGAAATGCTATCTCCTGCAGATTGTAACAAATGCCGGTAGAGTGAAAAAAGCTCCTTTTTTTCCTCTGATGTAAAAAAGTCGTCCATATTCAATCTTGTTAATTCGATGTAAAATTAGTTTTTTTCCCGGTTATTCGGCAAGAAGTAAATAACATTTTGTATTTTTGGGCATCAATTAATAAAATTAGATATTATGATAACGACACAGGACAAAGAGTTGCTTGCCAAGAAAGGCATCACGGAAGAGCAAATTGTAGAACAATTAGCATGCTTCCAGACGGGTTTCCCCTTTTTGAAGCTGGATGCGGCAGCCTCCATCGAAAAGGGAATATTAGCTCCCGATGCAGAAGAACAGAAGGCTTATCTGGCCGCCTGGGATGCATATACCAACACAGATAAGACTGTTGTGAAGTTCGTGCCCGCCTCCGGTGCAGCGAGTCGTATGTTCAAGAACCTGTTCGAGTTCCTGTCTGCCGACTATGACCGGCCGACTACCAAGTTCGAACAGGCATTCTTCGACGGAATCAAGAATTTTGCTTTCTATGATGACCTGAATGTAGCCTGCCAGCGTATCGACGGAAAAGATATTCCCGGACTGATCGAAGACGGCAACTATAAAGCAGTGGTATCCGCCCTGCTCGAAACAGCCGGACTGAATTACGGCGCACTACCGAAAGGTCTGCTCAAATTCCATAAGTATCCCGAAGGTTCACGCACGCCGATGGAAGAACATCTCGCCGAAGGAGCCTTGTATGCTGCCGGAAAGAGCGGTAAAGTAAACGTGCACTTCACGGTATCTACCGAACACCGTGAACTCTTCAAGAAGCTGGTAGCCGAAAAGGTAGACGAATTTTCCAAACGCTATGGAGTAGACTATTACATCACCTTCTCCGAACAAAAGCCGAGTACCGACACGATTGCCGCCGACATGGACAACCAACCTTTCCGTGACAACGGCAAACTGCTGTTCCGTCCCGGTGGCCACGGCGCACTGATCGAGAACCTGAACGACCTCGATGCAGACATTATCTTCATCAAGAACATCGACAACGTAGTGCCCGACAGACTGAAAGCCGACACCGTTACTTATAAGAAACTGATTGCCGGAGTGCTCGTGACTTTGCAAAAACAAGTATTCGAATACCTTACCCTGCTCGACAGCGGTAAATACACCCACGACCAGATGATGGAAATGCTTCAATTCCTGCAAAAGAAACTCTTCTGCAAGAATCCGGAGACGAAAGACCTCGAAGATTCCGTACTCGCCATCTACCTGAAAAACAAGTTCAACCGCCCGATGCGCATCTGCGGAATGGTGAAGAACGTAGGCGAACCCGGTGGCGGCCCGTTCCTTGCTTACAACAGCGACGGAACCATCTCACTGCAAATCCTCGAAAGCTCACAGATCGACATGGACGATCCGGAGAAGAAAGAAATGTTCGAGAAAGGCACACACTTCAATCCGGTAGACCTCGTATGCGCCGTGCGCGATTATAAAGGACATAAGTTCGACCTGGTGAAGTATGTAGATAAAGCAACAGGCTTCATCTCCTACAAATCGAAGAACGGCAAAGACCTGAAAGCTCTCGAACTTCCCGGCTTGTGGAACGGAGCGATGAGTGACTGGAATACCGTCTTTGTAGAAGTGCCACTTTCCACTTTCAATCCGGTAAAAACAGTGAACGACCTGTTGCGTGAGCAACATCAGTAATTGAATATATTCACCACAGATTACCCCGATTTTACCTGTAGAGACAGTTGTGTAATCTGTGGTGAAATTTAAAAAAGAGTGTTTAGAATGAATCAGATAGAGAAGATCATCGATATTGCTACTTGGAACAGAAGAGAACATTACGAACATTTCAGTGCTTTTGACGATCCGTTTTTCGGAGTGACCGTTCAGGTAGACTGTACGCGCGCGTATCAGGAAGCCAAAACCAAAGGCATATCCTTTTCCCTGTTAGTCCTCCACCGGATAACGACTGCCGCTGCTGCGGTAGAAGAATTCCGTTATCGCATCGAAGGCGATAAGGTGGTGTGCTATGACAGCCTTCTGCCCGAAGCCACCGTAGGCCGTGACGACCATACCTTTTCTTTTGCCGCCTTTGAATATGATCCGGACGAACTTGTCTTTATCCGCCGGGCAAAAGCCGAAATGGAACGTTTGCAAGCCACTACGGGACTCAACAAAGGAGGCACTTTCCATCCCAATGCCATTCATTATTCGGCAGTGCCGTGGCTCTCATTCACCGACATGAAGCACCCCACCAATATGCGTTCGGGCGACAGCGTTCCCAAAATCTCCACCGGAAAGTACTTCCGCGACGGAGAAAGACTGATGATGCCCGTTTCCGTAACCTGCCATCATGGATTGATGGATGGCTATCATGTGGCACAGTTTATTGAGAAGCTCCATTTGTAACTTCCGTTCTGAAAAGACAAACCAGACTATTATATGAGAGTAAAGATACCCAGATGGGAAATCGCCGTAATCTGTTCCGCTTTGCTTTTCCCCGACACTTCGCTTAGTGCGCAGGAGGTAGGGCAGGAAGAGAAAGAGGTGAAGGAAATGCGGCAAGACGTAGAACAGCTCCAGCAGGACGTCCGCCAACTTCGTGAAGAAGTGCGGAGATTGCAGGAAGAAATTCATGGCTTCCGGCACAACAGCTTCCCGCAATGCGGAGCCGACACCGTAGCTCCCTACGTTCCCCACCATTTCATTCACCGGTTGGGGATAGAGGCGCGGCCGCAATACGTGTTCCCCACCAATCCTTTCCTGCAAGGCGAGAACGAACGGTGGAAACCCATCCAGAGTTCATTTGCCGCTCATCTGAAATACTCTTTCAAGTTTCGTCCCAACACCTGTGCCGACCGCATCTATGGCGGAGCTTATCAAGGTTTCGGCTTGGCTTTCACCACCTTTGGCGACAAAAAGCAACTGGGTGATCCGATGACGTTCTATGTCTTTCAAGGTGCACGCATTGCCCGTTTCAATCCCCGCCTTTCGCTCAATTACGAGTGGAATTTCGGTATTTCTGCCGGATGGAAACCTTATGACAACGATTACAACTCCTACAACGGAGCCGTAGGCTCACGGGTGAATGCCTATCTCAATGCGGGTATTTACCTTAACTGGTCGCTTTCTCGTTATTTCGACTTTATCATCGGTGGAGACTTCACGCATTTCTCCAACGGCAACACCAAGTTTCCCAATGCAGGTGTCAACACCACCGGAGCGAAAATCGGACTGGTATACAACTTCAACCGGGAAGAAGCCGACCTCACTAAATCATTGGTTCATCCCTACGTTCCCCGTTTTCCGCGACACGTCAGTTATGACCTTGTGTTGTTCGGCTCGTGGCGTCGCAAAGGCGTCTATGTAGGCGAGAAGCAGATTGCATCACCGGGCAGCTATCCCGTAGCGGGATTCAACTTTGCTCCGATGTACAATCTCAACTATAAGCTGCGTTTCGGAGTTTCGCTGGACGGTGTTTATGACGGTAGTGCTAATGTGTACACTGAAGATGCGCTGGTGGAGTACGATGCAGGCAGTGGTTCCTCCCGTCGTAAATTTCTCGTGCCGGGCATTCAGAATCAGCTTGCGCTCGGACTTTCCGGACGGGCAGAATACGTGATGCCGTTTTTTACCATCGGTGTCGGCTTGGGAACGAATGTGCTGGGGCGTGGCGATTTGCGCGGACTGTATCAGGTCTTTGCGTTGAAGATCAACGTCACCCGGAGTTCATTCCTTCACATCGGCTACAATCTTCAGGATTTCCAGACCCCTAATTATCTGATGCTCGGTCTTGGTTTCCGTTTTAATAATAAATATCCTAAAGTACGTCATTAACCCCCAATACGCCATTACCCCCAAATGGAACATATCATTCGTAAAATCAGGCAAATCTATCCGGTTTCCGACGAAGCACTTCAAGCGCTTCAGGCGAATATGGAATTAAGGTATTATCCCAAAGATACCCGTATCGTTCAGGCAGGCGTCACAGACCGCCTGGTATATTTCATTGAAGAGGGCATCGCCCGTTCCGTATTCCACCACAACGGAGAGGACACCACTACGTGGTTCAGTCAGGAGGGCGACGTCACGTTCGGCATGGATTCGCTCTACTATCAGCAACCATCGGTAGAAAGCGTTGAAACGCTTTCCGATTGCAAAATCTACGTCATCCACATCGACAAGCTGAATGCCCTCTACGAAACATATATCGACATAGCCAACTGGGGAAGAATCCTGCATCAGAATGTGAATAAGGAGCTTAGCCACATGTTTGTGGAGCGCCTCCAACTTTCGCCCAAAGAACGCTACGAACAGTTCAACCGTCGCTATCCCGGATTAATAAACCGAGTGAAGCTGAAATATGTGGCTGCTTTTCTGGGCATTTCCATCTATACCCTTAGTCGGGTACGTGCTAAAAAATAGCGATTAGCAGGGCTTTTTTGCTTTAGAGCAAAGAAACTTCGTAGCGCAAACCGTATCTTTGCCTTCTGAAAATACTAACTTACTAATAGAAAAACAAATGTCGAACATTTCTGCTTCAGCTTTTTCAGACACCAAGGCGCATTATGATCTTCTTGACGGACTTCGCGGTGTGGCGGCTCTTATGGTGATATGGTATCACGTATTCGAGGGCTTCGCTTTTGCCAGTAATAGCGCTATTGAAACTCTGAATCACGGATATTTAGCCGTGGATTTCTTTTTTATCCTTTCGGGTTTTGTGATCGGTTATGCTTACGACGACCGTTGGGGTAAAAGTCTCACCATGAAAGATTTCTTTAAACGCCGATTGATACGTCTTCATCCGATGGTCATTATGGGTGCCGTTCTCGGTGCTATCACGTTCTGTATTCAGGGGAGTGTGCAATGGGACGGGACGCACGTAGCTATCTCCATGATAATGTTGTCTCTGCTTTGTACGATCTTCTTCATTCCTGCCATGCCGGGTGTTGGGTACGAAGTTCGTGGCAACGGTGAGATGTTTCCGTTGAATGGTCCTTGCTGGTCATTGTTTTTTGAGTATATCGGCAATATCCTGTATGCGTTGTTCATTCGCCGCTTGTCCAACAAGGCACTGACGGTGTTTGTGGTGTTGCTGGGCGTAGCGTTGGCGGCGTTTGCTGTTTTTAATGTCTCCACTTATGGAAACATAGGAGTGGGCTGGACGCTGGATGGGGTTAACTTTTTGGGCGGTTCCTTGCGTATGCTTTTCCCTTTTTCGTTGGGTATGCTTATGTCGCGCAATTTCAAGCCTATGAAGGTGAAAGGTGCATTTTGGATATGTGCTATTGCGCTGATTGCCCTGTTCTCTGTTCCTTATCTGGAAGGGTTGGAGCCGCTTTGCATGAATGGTGTTTATGAAGCGTTTTGCGTGATTGTGGCTTTCCCTATCATTCTGTGGATAGGAGCGTCGGGTACCACCACGGACAAGCAATCGACAAAGATATGTAAGTTTTTGGGAGATATATCTTATCCGGTTTATGTGATACATTATCCGTTGATGTATCTGTTCTATGCATGGCTGATTGAGAATCAACTCTACACGTTAGGTGAAACCTGGCACGTAGCTTTGTGTGTCTTTATTTTGAGTATTATTCTTGCTTATCTGTGTTTGAAGCTGTATGATGAACCAATACGTAAATATTTGGCTAAACGTTTATTGAGTAAGAAATGACGTTTTCATTTCATGAAGTTAAAAAGAAAAACTCCAGCTAATGTAACTTTATCCGTCACCATAGCTGGAGTTTTTCTTATATAAAATAAGACTTTCTTTATCTGCAAATGAGCTTTCTTCTATGTTTTCATCTTAGAAATGATTAGATGTGATTAACAGAACTGCTTGCTCATCTTATAATTGGTGAGACACATTTGATTAGCTTTCCGCTTTTGCTCTTCATCGACCTGAAAACCTTGTTTTTCAAAAAATGGTTTTGCCGTGATGCTAACTTCCGATGTTAATCTTTTCGCACCTCTTTCTCGTGCATATGCTTCGAGATGCTTATACAAAGATGTTGCGACACCTTGATGCTGAAAGTCCTTGTGAACGAACAGCGTGTGCATATATCCGTCATCGTTTACAGAGCCAAAGCCTACAATCACGCCTTCTTCGTTTTCTGCAACCACATAATGTTGTTCTTCGAAAAGCTCATTCCAGTGTGACGTATCGTCTCCGCACGAAGCCCAATCTGCTACTTCTTCGGCTGTATAATCTTTTCGGTTCACAGTCAGAACTGTATGCTGATATAGCTCTTGCAGTGCTGGAATATCAGACAGGTTTACTTGGCGGATTTTATTCATCTTATCTCTGAATTTCTTGTATTAATGAACTTCTACTTTCTCTGCAATTCTCTTAGCCTTGTCGCGCAACGCATCCAAATCAGAATCAAGCGGAGCATAACAAAGTACCACACCCATACGGCGGTTGACACGTGTAAACGGTTTGCCGAAAATGCGGAGATAAGTATCTTCTTCTTTGGTCACTTCTTCTAGTCCGCGATATTGAGGACGTTCCTGGCTGGCAATCGGGGAAAGGATCACAGCGCTTGCGCCTATCCGTTCTTGTTTGATGCCGGGAATGGGCAGGCCGAGTACGGCACGCAGATGCAATTCAAATTCATTCAGGTTTTGTGTGCCCGCCAGTGTCACCATACCTGTGTCATGCGGACGAGGAGAGAGTTCGGAGAAATAGACTCCATTATCATGGCTTAGGAAGAACTCAACTCCCCAAAGTCCTGCACCTGTGAGGGCACGGGTTACTTTCTCCGCCATCTCTTCCGCTTCTTTCAAATGGGCGGGATCAATGTGTGCAGGCTGGAAACTTTCGCGGTAGTCGCCACCTTTCTGCACGTGTCCGATAGGAGGGCAGAAGAGGGTAGGGCCGTTCTTTTGGGTAACGGTGAGCAGGGTGATTTCGCTGTCGAACTTGATAAATTCTTCAATGATAAGTTCGCGAATATCGCCACGACTGCCGCTGCATCCGTATTCCCAGGCATGTTCGAGTTCGTCGGCACTCTTCACGAGCGATTGTCCTTTGCCGGAAGAAGACATCAATGGTTTAACGACACAAGGGAAACCGATTTTATCGGCAGCTTCTTTCAGTTCTTCCAGAGTTTTGGCATAGAAGTATTTGGCTGTTTTCAGTCCGAGTTCTTGGGCGGCAAGGTCGCGAATGGCTTTGCGGTTCATCGTGAAGTTCACGGCACGAGCGCTGGGAACTACCTGGATACCTTCTTTCTCGAAGTCGTATAAGCGTTCTGTACGGATGGCTTCAATCTCCGGAACGATGATGTCCGGGCGGTGTTTCTTCACCACGCGTTCCAGCTCTTCACCGTTCAGCATGTCGAATACTTCAAATTCATCGGCCACTTGCATAGCCGGTGCTCCTGCATAGGAGTCGCAAGCAATGATGTGCTGGCCTTTACGTTGAGCTGAAATTACAAATTCTTTTCCTAGTTCGCCAGAACCGAGTAACAGTATTTTCTTCATCATTTTGAGTGTTTTATATTAGTGGTGCAAAATTACAGCAAAAAAATGAGATAATAATTGTATGTGGCGTTATTATATTGCTCTTTTATGCAAATTGGGAACTTTATAAAGATGGATGTGAATCTTAATGCAAAAATGCGGAATATATAAGGAATAGAATAGATAGGAGAAAAACAGGAAATATGGCTTTAAACTTTCTTAAGGAAAACATGAAAATACGGACTTTTCTGTGTTCGAGCACAAAACTAGTTGTTTTTGCCACTATTTCTTGTTTTTGCTAATCCATTGATTTTTAACAAAGAGATAGGAAACTCGATGGGTTAATTTAGTTTATTGATAGATTATTGCCCCCAAACTTGTTTTGCTATTGATTTGTAGCAGAAATTTGCCTGAATTGGTCAATCTGTAGTCATTGTAGGTCTAATAAGTGTTATCGAACGACAAATTATGAAAAAGGAAGCACAACGACACGGAATTGTTTCTACATTTGCGCAGTTGTTTCTTTAACTATTTCTAAGGACAGAAGTTTATGGGATATAGAAAATAGTTGAACAAAAACTGAACTCAACTGTTTATTATAATAATGAAATAGGTAAAACGCGAAAAATGTGCATTCCTTTCATATTATAAAGTCAAAAAGGAGAGAAAAGAATAATATAAATAAATTAGAGATTGCTTATGTCACAGATTATCGGACATATCTCGCAGGTGATCGGCCCTGTGGTCGATGTGTACTTTGAGGGTACGGATGCAGAATTGGTGCTGCCAAGCATCCACGACGCACTGGAGATAAAGAGGCCAAACGGCAAAATACTGGTTGTAGAAGTTCAGCAACATATCGGCGAAAATACGGTGCGTACCGTAGCGATGGACAGTACTGACGGACTTCAGAGAGGCATGAAAGTGTATCCCACCGGAGGCCCGATCACGATGCCGATTGGCGAACAGATTAAAGGACGACTGATGAACGTAGTCGGTGATTCGATCGACGGTATGAAAGGACTCGACCGCAAAGGTGCATATTCCATTCATCGCGACCCCCCTAAGTTTGAGGATTTGACTACTGTGCAAGAGGTGCTCTTCACAGGTATCAAAGTGATCGACCTGCTCGAACCGTATGCCAAAGGTGGTAAAATCGGTTTGTTCGGCGGTGCCGGTGTAGGAAAGACTGTATTGATTCAGGAACTTATCAATAATATCGCCAAGAAACATAATGGATTCTCTGTATTTGCCGGAGTAGGTGAACGTACCCGTGAAGGTAACGACTTGCTGCGCGAAATGATTGAATCCGGTGTAATCCGTTACGGCGAAGCATTCAAAGAAGGAATGGAGAAAGGTCACTGGGATCTTTCGAAAGTGGATTATAACGAACTGGAGAAATCGCAAGTGTCTCTGATTTTCGGTCAGATGAACGAGCCTCCGGGCGCACGTGCCTCTGTGGCATTGTCCGGACTGACGGTGGCGGAATCTTTCCGCGACGCAGGAAAAGAAGGTGAGAAACGCGATATTCTGTTCTTTATTGATAATATCTTCCGTTTCACGCAAGCAGGTTCGGAAGTGTCCGCCCTTTTGGGACGTATGCCCTCCGCTGTTGGTTACCAGCCCACGTTGGCTACGGAAATGGGTGCGATGCAGGAACGTATCACGTCTACCCGCAAAGGTTCTATCACCTCCGTACAGGCGGTGTATGTGCCTGCCGATGACTTGACCGACCCGGCTCCTGCAACAACTTTCAGCCACTTGGACGCAACTACCGTGCTCGACCGTAAGATTACGGAGCTGGGTATTTATCCGGCGGTAGACCCGTTGGCTTCTACGTCACGTATCCTCGACCCGCACATTGTTGGCCAGGAACACTACGACGTAGCGCAGCAAGTGAAACAAATTCTGCAACGTAACAAGGAATTACAAGATATTATCTCCATCCTCGGTATGGAAGAACTCTCGGAAGAAGACAAGATGGTAGTGAACCGCGCCCGCCGTGTGCAGCGTTTCCTTTCACAACCGTTTGCCGTGGCTGAACAGTTTACAGGCGTTCCGGGTGTGATGGTGGGTATTGAAGACACCATCAAGGGATTCAAGATGATTCTGGAAGGAGAAGTGGATTATCTTCCCGAACAGGCTTTCTTGAATGTCGGAACCATTGAGGAGGCAATAGAGAAAGGTAAGAAATTGCTGGAACAGGCAGCAAAAAAATAAAAAGATAGCATGATGAAAGAACTGCATTTGAGTATAGTATCGCCCGAAAAGAGCATATTCGACGGAAATGTGAAGATTGTCACATTGCCGGGAATGATCGGTTCGTTTTCTATTCTCCCCGGGCATGCGCCCATTGTTTCGTCGTTGAAAGCGGGAACGTTGAGTTACACGACGATGGACGGAGAAGAGCACACGATGGATATTCAGGGCGGTTTTGTCGAAATGAGTGACGGTACGGTTTCTGCCTGTGTTTCCTGACGGAAACTCCTCACCGGCACAAAGACTAAGCATTAAAAAATTGAAAAAAACGAGGTTATAATCTTACAGAAAAACACAGTAACATGGTGAATATTAGTAAAACTAAACGGAATTTTATTTGGTGGCATACCTTATTTGCGGTAATTAGCGGGGCACTCGGAGCTGTCATTCTACACTTCGCTTTGCCGGGGCATTATTTCGGAGGGTATCCGTTTATTCCGATCTATTTTTACTTCTTCGGGCTGTTTAGCATTTATGCTTTCGACGCTTGCCGTCGGCATGCTCCACAGAGAATGTTACTGTTGTATCTGGCAACGAAGATGATAAAAATGATTCTTTCGCTGATTCTGGTATTGATTTATTGTCTTGCCGTTCGCGAAGAAGCCAGAGCCTTTCTGCTGACGTTTATCTTGTTCTATTTGATATATCTGGTATTCGAAACCTGGTTCTTCTTCTCTTTTGAGTTGAATCAGAAACGGAAAAAGAAAAATAAGAAGAAAAATGAAACAGTTGCATAACATAGTAGCTCCGTTGATTCTGTTCTGCCTCATGGCGGCAGTCAGCTTGCCGGTTCTTGCACAGGAACAGGAGGGGGAAGCGGTGTCACAACAGACGCAGGACGAGATTACTCCGAAAGAGGAACAGGAGAACACGGTGGATGTGAAAGAAATTGTGTTCGGTCATATCGGCGACTCCTACGAATGGCATATTACGACGTGGGGTAACACGCACATTACTATACCATTACCTATTATTGTTTATAGTAGCACTACAGGTTGGCACACGTTCCTTTCTTCCCGTCTCGAAGAGAATGGAGGGACTTATGAAGGACTTTCCATCGCTCCCGAAGGAAGTAAGTACGAGGGCAAACTGGTAGAGTATAATGCGGCAGGCGAACAGGTCCGCCCGTGGGATATTTCCATCACGAAAGTGACATTTGCTTTGCTGTTCAACAGCGTGTTGTTGCTCATCATCGTATTGAGCGTGTCACACTGGTACAGAAAACGTCCGCAAGGAGCGAAAGCGCCGGGAGGATTTATCGGATTCATGGAGATGTTCATCATGATGGTGAACGACGATATTATCAAGAGTTGTGTAGGACCCAACTACCGGAAGTTTGCACCGTATCTGCTGACAGCGTTCTTTTTCATCTTTATCAATAACATGATGGGATTGATTCCGTTCTTCCCCGGAGGTGCGAACGTGACGGGAAATATCGCTATCACTATGGTGCTTGCAGTCTGCACGTTCCTGGCAGTGAATATCTTCGGTTCGAAACATTACTGGAAGGATATTTTCTGGCCTGATGTACCTTGGTGGCTGAAAGTGCCTATACCGATGATGCCATTCATCGAGTTCTTCGGAATCTTTACGAAACCGTTTGCTTTGATGATTCGTCTTTTTGCCAATATGCTGGCGGGACACATGGCGATGCTGGTGCTTACCTGCCTGATCTTTATCTCGGCAAGCATGGGGCCTGCACTGAACGGCACGCTGACGGTGGCTTCTGTATTGTTCAACATCTTTATGAATGCGCTTGAGTTGTTGGTTGCTTTCATCCAGGCTTACGTATTTACGATGTTGTCGGCAGTGTTTATCGGTCTGGCACAGGAAGGTGCCAAAGTGAAAGCTGAAGAAAATTGAAATGAAACGCGGTGAAAACGTTGATAAAAAGAATACGGAATAAACGCGCGGAATGAATGATTAAATAATAAACAAGAGAAAATATAAACCATTTTAAAACTGAAAATTATGTTACTATCAGTATTGTTACAAGCCACTGCAGCAGCAGTAGGAGTTAGTAAATTAGGTGCAGCTATCGGTGCAGGTCTTGCAGTAATCGGAGCTGGTTTGGGTATTGGTAAGATTGGTAGTTCGGCAATGGAGGCAATCGCACGCCAGCCGGAAGCATCAGGGGACATCCGTATGAACATGATTATCGCCGCCGCCTTGATTGAAGGTGTGGCTCTGTTGGCGGTAGTAGTTTGTCTGTTGGTGTTCTTCCTCTAAAAGGGAGAACCCACCCCAGCTTTTAATTTATAGTCTTTAATTTCTAATTAAAAGATATGTCATTACTATTACCTGATAGTGGCCTGCTGTTCTGGATGTTTCTCTCATTCGGGATTGTGTTCGTGATATTGGCGAAATACGGCTTTCCCGTCATCATCAAGATGGTGGAGGGTCGTAAGACCTATATCGACCAGTCTTTGGAGGTGGCGAGAGAGGCTAATGCCCAGTTGTCTAAACTGAAAGAGGAAGGCGACGCATTGGTGGCTGCCGCCAACAAAGAACAAGGACGCATCTTGAGGGAAGCAATGGAAGAACGTGACAAGATTGTTCACGAGGCCCGTAAACAAGCCGAAATTGCCGCACAAAAAGAACTGGATGCGGTGAAACAACAAATCCAGATAGAGAAAGACGAAGCCATCCGCGACATCCGTCGCCAGGTAGCCGTGCTTTCTGTGGACATCGCCGAGAAAGTGCTCCGCAAGAGTCTTGAGGACAAGGAAGCACAGATGGGCATGATCGACCGTATGCTGGATGAAGTACTAACCCCGAATAAGAACTAAGGAAGATGGAAGTCGGAATACTCTCAATGCGTTATGCAAAAGCCATCATTGAATATGCACAGGAAAAAGGTCTGGAGGACAGGTTATATCAGGAGTTCCTGACGCTGTCGCACAGTTTTTGTGAACAACCCGGTTTGCGCGAAGCACTTGATAATCCGGTCATCACAACGAAGGAAAAGTTGGCGTTAGTCTGCACGGCTGCCGACGGTGACGGAAAATCGACCAGAGAGTTTGTCCGTTTTATCACTTTGGTACTGCGAAACAGGCGTGAAGGCTATCTGCAATTTATCAGCCTGATGTATCTGGATCTCTACCGGAAGCTGAAGCATATCGGAGTGGGTAAGCTCATTACAGCCGTTCCCGTCAATAAGGAAACGGAAAACCGGATTCGTTCCGCAGCAGAGCATATCTTGCACGCCCAGATGGAACTCGAAACGGTGATAGATCCTTCGATCGAAGGCGGATTTATCTTCGATGTCAACGACTACCGACTGGATGCAAGCGTTGCCACGCAGTTGAAGCGAGTGAAACAACAATTTATTGATAAGAATAGGAGAATTGTATAATGTCTGAAAATATAAAAGTAAGCGAAGTATCTGATATATTGCGCAAGCAGCTCGAAGGAATCAACGCCAATGTGCAACTTGACGAAATCGGTACGGTGCTCCAGGTGAGCGACGGCGTAGTGCGTATCTATGGATTGCGAAATGCCGAAGCCAATGAATTGCTGGAGTTTGACAATGGTATCAAAGCAATCGTGATGAACCTCGAAGAGGACAACGTGGGTGCTGTGCTGTTGGGTCCGACGGACAAGATCAAAGAGGGATTCGTCGTGAAGCGTACCAAACGTATCGCCTCCATCCGTGTAGGAGAGGGCATGCTGGGACGTGTGATCGACCCGCTGGGCGAACCGCTCGACGGCAAGGGGCTGGTTGGTGGCGAACTGTATGATATGCCATTGGAACGGAAAGCTCCGGGGGTAATCTACCGTCAGCCTGTGAACCAACCGTTGCAGACGGGATTGAAGGCGGTAGACGCCATGATTCCTATCGGTCGCGGACAGCGTGAGTTGATTATCGGCGACCGCCAGACGGGAAAGACTGCCATCGCTATTGATACGATTATCAACCAGCGCAGTAACTTCCTGGCAGGTGATCCTGTATATTGTATTTATGTGGCTATCGGTCAGAAGGGTTCTACCGTTGCTTCTATCGTTAATACGCTTCGTGAGTACGGAGCACTGGACTACACGATTGTGGTGGCTGCTACGGCTGGTGATCCGGCTGCATTGCAGTATTACGCTCCTTTTGCGGGTGCTGCCATTGGCGAGTATTTCCGTGATACCGGTCGTCATGCGTTGGTGGTTTATGATGACCTTTCCAAGCAGGCGGTAGCTTATCGTGAGGTTTCTCTGATTCTTCGCCGTCCATCAGGTCGTGAGGCTTATCCGGGTGATATCTTCTATCTGCACTCCCGTCTGTTGGAACGTGCTGCCAAGATTATCAGTCAGGAGGAAGTGGCTCGCGAAATGAACGATCTTCCGGAAAGTCTGAAGGGAATTGTCAAAGGCGGTGGTTCGCTCACGGCATTGCCTATCATCGAAACGCAGGCTGGTGACGTATCGGCTTATATCCCGACGAACGTGATTTCTATCACCGACGGACAGATATTCCTTGAAACTGACTTGTTCAACCAGGGTACGCGTCCGGCTATCAACGTCGGTATCTCTGTATCCCGTGTAGGTGGTAACGCGCAGATTAAGGCTATGAAGAAAGTGGCGGGAACATTGAAGATCGACCAGGCACAGTATCGTGAACTGGAAGCGTTCTCCAAGTTCAGTAGCGACATGGACCCGATTACCGCATTGACGATTGACAAGGGACGTAAGAACGGCCAGCTGTTGATTCAGCCTCAATACAGCCCGATGCCCGTAGAACAGCAGATTGCTATTCTCTACTGTGGTACACACGGACTGCTCCACGATGTTCCTCTGGATAAGGTGCAGGACTTTGAACGTAGCTTCATCGAATCGCTGCAACTGAATCATCAGGAGGATGTATTGGATGTATTGAAAACGGGTGTGATTGATGATAATGTGATTAAGGCTATCGAAGAGACTGCCGCCATGGTCACTAAACAATTTATCTAATCGGTCATTGATTTATCTGATTGGCTTTTTTATAAATCAGATCGCCCTTTAATTTTTAATTATTAATTTTTAATTATCACTATGGCTTCACTGAAAGAAGTAAAAACCAGAATAAATTCGGTCAAGAGTACCCGAAAAATCACTTCAGCAATGAAAATGGTGGCTTCTGCCAAATTACACAAGGCACAAGGAGCCATTGAGAATATGCTGCCTTATCAGAAGAAGTTGAACAAGATTCTGACTAACTTCCTAAGCGCGGACCTGCCTATCGAATCTCCTTATGTGCAGGAGCGTGAAGTGAAGCGTGTAGCAATCGTTGTTTTTTCTTCGAACACTTCTCTTTGTGGTGCTTTCAACGCCAATGTCATCAAAATGATGATGCAGACTATCGGGGAATTCCGTACTTTAGGACAGGATAATATCTTGATATTCCCGGTAGGCAAGAAGGTGGATGAAGCGGCCAAACGGATGGGTTTCAAACCGCAGGAGGTTTCTCCAACGCTCTCCGACAAACCAACGTATCAGGAGGCTGCCGAACTGGCTCACCGACTGATGGATCTGTATGTAGCAGGCGAAGTGGACCGGGTGGAAATAATCTATCATCACTTCAAATCAATGGGGGTACAGATTCTTCTTCGTGAGACGTATCTCCCCATTAATCTGACGAACGTCGTAAGTGAAGAGGACAGAGAGAATGAAGAGGAGGTACAGGAGAACGAGATTGCCAATGATTATATCATCGAACCGAACGCAGAGGAATTAATCGAGAGCTTAATCCCCACTGTATTGAGCCAGAAGATTTTTACTGCCGCTGTTGACTCCAATGCTTCGGAACATGCTGCACGTACGTTGGCTATGCAAGTGGCTACGGACAACGCAAACGAGCTGATCCAGGATTTGACGAAGCAGTACAATAAGAGTCGTCAGCAGGCGATTACAAACGAATTGCTGGATATTGTAGGGGGATCCATGAAGTAATTAATCATCTTTCTTTTGTCTTGAAACAAAAGAAAGAAGCAAAGAAAAATTCAAGGCTGACTTTTTTCTCCTACTCGCTTCCTTCACTTCGCTAAAGGGCAGAAACTCGCTACGCTCAAACAGTTTGCCCTTCTTAACGCTCCGTTACGGGCGCTCGCCTGACGGAGAGAAAAGTAGGCCGGGGAACCTGGCGGGGTGGGTGTTGCTGCTTGAATGTTGTAGGGTAGGTTTGTGGGGAAGCTGTTCTGGATGGGGTTGCGGGGGAGCCGTGCGATATGTCTGATATTGCTTTGGTGAGTCGCTGTTATATCGTTTATAGTTTTATTATATATTGTTCTGCTTTGCTATATTGAGTCGTATAACGTCTGCGGCTTTTATATAGCAAAGCTTTTTTATAAGGGGTATAAACCTTTCATAAGTCTCTTTATACTACATAGGCTACATCGGTTATCATTCTATTAGCCTTTTATTCTATGTCCTCTTTTTATATGGTGAGTTTTTTAATAATAAAGCTTCCCACATTGTAAGGCTTCCACCCGCAGGTCTTCCGGCCTCGTTTTTCCGGCGTCAAGCACCGGAGGAAGCACCGGAGTAGCCGGAAAAACGCAGCCTTGATTCTTTCTTTTTGGTTCTTTTTCTTTCGTATCAAGACGAAAGAAAAAGAATATTCAGTAACTTTACCGAAAATTGGAAAAGCATGGAAAATAATCCGGAACTGCAGCTTGCTTGGCAGTTCATTGAAAATACAGGCACCCATTTATTTCTTACCGGAAAAGCTGGAACCGGGAAAACGACATTTCTTAGACGATTGAAAGAACATACGCCCAAACGCATGGTCATATTGGCTCCGACAGGGATTGCAGCTATCAATGCGGGAGGCGTAACGATTCATTCTTTCTTTCAGTTGTCTTTCGCTCCTTTTGTGCCCGAAACAACCTTTAATTCTTCCCAGACGCATTATCGTTATAGTAAAGAAAAGCGGAATATCATCCGTAGTATGGATTTGCTGGTTATTGATGAGATCAGTATGGTGCGTGCTGATTTGCTGGATGCGGTGGATGCAACTCTGCGGAGGTATCGCGATAGGGAGAAACCTTTTGGCGGGGTGCAGCTGTTGATGATTGGAGATTTGCAACAGTTGGCGCCTGTCGTGAAAGACAATGAGTGGGAGTTGTTGAGAAAGCATTATGAGACTCCTTATTTCTTTGCAAGTCATGCATTGAAAGAAACGGCATATATGACGATTGAACTCAAGAAAGTATATCGTCAGAGTGATACGTTCTTCCTTTCTTTATTAAATAAAATTCGGGAGAATAAGGCGGATGATGAAGTGTTGAATGAACTGAACCGTCGTTATCAGCCCGGCTTTCAGCCGCAGAAAGAAGAGGGATATATTCGTCTGACGACACATAATAATCAGGCGCAGAGGGTTAATGATCGCGAACTGGCATCGTTGCCCGGCAAGGCGTATCATTTTAGTGCCGAGATAGAGGGGGATTTTCCAGAATATTCGTATCCTGCGGATAAACTTCTGACAATTAAGGAGGGAGCACAGATTATGTTCCTGAAGAATGATCCATCGTCCGAGAAACGGTATTATAACGGTATGATTGGTGAGGTGGTAGCGGTTAATGAAACGGGTATTGTGGTGCGTGGTAAAGGGGATCGATCCGAATTTCAGTTGTTGCCGGAAGAGTGGGGGAATTATAAGTATGTGTTGAATGAGGAGACGAAGGAAATCACTGAAGTGATAGAGGGGACGTTCCGCCAGTATCCTATTCGTTTGGCGTGGGCTATTACGATACATAAGAGTCAGGGTTTGACGTTTGAACGTGCTATTATTGATGCACGGAATTCCTTTGCACATGGACAAACTTACGTGGCTTTGAGTCGTTGCAAGACGCTGGAGGGTATGGTGTTGGAGTCTCCTTTGCGCAGGGAAGCCATAATAAGTGATGCTACGGTGGATAATTTCACCAAAGCGGTGGAGCAGAATAAGCCGGGCAGCCAGCAGTTGAATGATATGCAAAAGGCGTATTTCTTTGATTTGTTGAGTGATTTGTTTAATTTCTATTCGATCGATCAGGCTTATAAACGGTTGCTGCGTCTTATGGATGAGGATTTGTACAAGCTCTTTCCGAAGCAGTTGGCTGAATATAAGGCGTTGGCTCCCCATGTTAAAGAGAAGGTTGTGGAGGTGTCTCAACGTTTCCGCAATCAGTATACCCGGTTGATACATGAGAGTGAGGATTATGCGGTGAATGAGGAGTTGCAGGAACGGATTCGTTCCGGTGCCGGATATTTTCATAAGGAGTTGGAACCGGTTCGGGCTTTGTATAATAAGACTAATATGCCTCTTGATAATAAAGAGTTGAGAAAGCTGTTAGCAGAGCGTATGCAGGCACTGGATGATGCGTTGTGGATTAAGGAGTCTCTGTTGGAAGCTGTGTCTACAAGAGGGAGGTTTGCCATTACGGATTATTTGAAGTTGAAGGCTAAAGTAATGTTGAGCCTTGAAGATGATTCTACGTCCTCCGGTTCTTCGAAGGCTTTGAAAGAGAAGAAAGAACGTAAGGAACGGAAAGAGCGTACACGCAGTGCTGAAAAGGTAAAGGTGGAAGTTCCTACGGACATTCTGTATCCGGAGCTTTATCGTGCCCTGTCTGAATGGAGAACAGCCAAAACAAGGGAGATGAATGTCCCTGCTTATGTGATTATGCAACAGAAAGCATTGATGGGAATTGTGAATCTGCTACCGGATAGTCCAAGAGCTTTGGAGGCAATACCTTATTTTGGAGCGAAAGGAGTAGAGAAATACGGGCTTGAGATTCTGGGTATTATCCGCAAGTATGTGGCGGAGAATCAATTGGAAAGACCGGAGATGACGGATCTGTTAATCTCCTCCGGTAATAGTGATGATACTGCAAGGCAACGAAAGACGAAGCTGCAGAAAGAGGCAGAGAAACAGGAGAAAGAGGCGGAGAAGGAGAAAAAGAAGGAGGCGAAGAAAGATACGAAGTTGGTTAGCTATGAAATGTTCCGTCAGGGAATGAATATAGATGAAATAGCCAAGGCTCGTGATTTGGTATCCGGAACCATTGCCGGACATCTGGAGCATTATGTCCGTTCGGGAAAGATCAAAGTGGAGCAGGTGGTGAAAGCTGAAAATATAGCGAAGATTCGCAAGTATTTGGATGAACATGAATACATGGGAATATTCGCTATAAAGGTAGCATTAGGAGACGCTGTCTCCTATGCTGATATCAAGTTTGTATTGGCTGTTTCCGGGCATTAATAAATAAGGTTATTATTCCCGGACAGGGTTAAAGATTACAGAAGAAAGAAACGAAAACGGGAACGCTGATGTCAATCAGAATGCCGTGCAGGATGGCGATGGGAATCATTTCTTTTCCTGAATATCTGGTGATGGAAGGCAGCAGTACATCCATCGAGTTGACTCCTGCTGCTGAAATAGGAGCGAGTTTCCCGAAGTACTTCTTGATGATTGGAGTACCAAGAAGTGCCATCATCTCACGGAAAATATTAGTCAGTAGGGCAATGGTTCCCAGTTCCGTAGCCAGTTGCAGTCCGATGGAGGGTTCTTTGAACTGGGTGATAAGGATGGAAGAGAGTGAATAGTAGGCAAATCCACTTCCCACTGCCATACAGTCGAACACGCTCCATTGACGCAATAGCAAACTTGCCAGGGCGGAGAATAACAGCGTACCGATAATTGTTCCCAATGGAATCAGCAACATTTTAGGGTGCAAATGTGAAACAATGGCTTTCAGGTTCTTATTGGAACCGATGCTGATTCCTACTTGTAGCATTAATACATAAAGTATGTACATGGAAACTGTGTGCGTATCGAACTCGAACTTATTGAAAGCTCCCATGATACAGCCTACACAAAAGAATACTATAACGATCAGACTTCCTTTCATTGTTCGCCTCCTTTCCTGAAAAATAATTGTAGTACCAAACGGGCAGCAATCAGGCTTCCCAATACACCGGACACAGCAAGAACAATGGCTTGCCATCCGAACTTACCAAGATTGTTCACAATCAGGCTATTAGAACCGATAGATACACCGAGAATAAAGAGCAACAGGAATATTGTAAGAGAAATTGTCTTTTCTGTCTTCTGTAGAATACTCCAGTTACGCAATACATAGCCGATGCCGATTCCTAAAAACATGGTAGATATAATAGAGAACATAATTGTATATATTTTGGGTTAGGTTAAACTGATGATTGACAACACACAAAAGAATTTTCAAAGAAGATGTTACATCTGCTTGAAAATCAGAAAGGAATACTGCTATGGCTAATAAAACAAGTCAGCAGGTAGTTCCTGTAAAGAAATAGTTGGGAAATTTAGATGAATCCACTGAACCAATGCACATGCACGCAACAAGACTTACAGAAAATAGGTATTCCTGCAAGAAAAAGAGTAGCGTTATGTAATTGTAATGTTTGATTCATCATTGGTCTTTTTTGAATTTGGTGCAAAGATAGTTATTTATTGCATATTTTCAAAATAAATATGCAATAAATAAAGAGAAAGGAATATCCGGAACGAGATAGATGGTTGTAAAAAGTTGGTTATGTGCTCTTTCCCTTATAATTTATCCCAGTTCGCAAGAATTTCTTTTAACTTTTGGGGCCTGTATCCGAGCATTGTCCGGGCTTTATCAATACTCATCCCACTGAAGCGGGGACGGGGAGTGCTTTCATTCATTTTTTCTGTGGTGGCAGGATGGATAAGAGAACGGTCGAGTTTCATATAATCTGCTACCTGGTAGGCAATCTCTGCAATGGTCATACATTCATCGCCACAGATGTGGAAGATGCCATTCGCCGTATGTTCTATTAAACGTAGCACTCCATCCGAAACGTCTCCAACATAGGTTGGTGTCCGCCATTGATCGGATACGACACGTATTTCTTGTCCGGCTTTCAGACGGTTCATTACTAGCTGTACAATATTACCATGTTGTCCCGGTAGTGCCTTGCCATAAACGATTTCTACACGGACAATGGCATAACTGCTGCAAGTTTCTGCCACCCTCTCTTCTCCTTTCCATTTGGTATATCCGTAGTAGTTGACCGGGGCAGGGAGGTCTTTTTCTGTATATAACAGCCCGGCAGCTTCGTTTATCTTTCCATCAAAAACAAAGTCCGTAGATAAATGAATGAACCGGCTTTTGTATTCTTCGCATAAATCGGCCAGTTGGCCTACTGCGGTAACATTGGTAAGATAGGCTTCTTCATGATGCGTTTCGCAATAGTCCGGCACGGACAGAGCGGAGCAATTAATGACTACATCGGGTTGAACCTCTTTGAAGAGATGCCTAACGTCCGCTTCATTCCGTATATCTGTTTCGATGAAACGATAATCCTCCGCGTTATTGGGAAGAATATCCGGATGCAGGGAGCAGCCCGTCAGCTTGTATTGTCTACAAGCAGATAAATCATTTACAATCTGGCGTCCGGTGAATCCGTTGGCGCCGATAATTAATATCTTCTTCATTAGGTTCTATATTATAGATGTTATAGATTATTTCTACAAAAATAAAAAATAATATCAACTACGCAAATAGATTTCGTACTTCCCTTCTTACTTTGCTCCCGATAACGAGATTTATATGAATTGATAAAAGAAAAGATGTATGGAAAAAGTAATTATGGGAACACGTTTACCCGCTAAACTTTGGTTGGATGAAGTAGAGGACTCTTGTATGTCGCAGATTATGGATTTGACTTCACTGCCTTTTGCATTTAAACATATTGCCATCATGCCTGATGCGCATGCGGGAAAAGGAATGCCTATTGGCGGTGTGTTGGCTACCAATGGCGTGATTGTTCCCAATGCTGTGGGAGTGGATATCGGTTGTGGTATGTGTGCGATTAAGACGAATCTAAAAGCGGAAGATTTTAGTTATACGGATTTGACTTCCATTATGTCGAAGATTCGTGCAGTTGTTCCTTTGGGATTCGATCATCAGAATAAAAAGCAGGGTCAGGAATTGCTTCCGCAAGGATTCGACTTTGAAGAGATGCCTGTTTTGAAGAATCAGTACGAGGCTTGTTTGAAGCAGATAGGAACTCTGGGAGGTGGAAATCACTTTATTGAGATTCAAAAAGATACCGCAACGTCTGATGTTTGGGTGATGATTCACTCCGGAAGCCGTAACATTGGTTTGAAGGTTGCCAATCACTATAATAAGATTGCGCAATATTGGAATGAGAAATGGTATTCTGAAATGGTATCGGGACTAGCTTACCTGCCAATGGAGACACAGATGGCAAAGGATTATTTCCGTGAAATGAATTACTGTGTGGCCTTTGCCTTTGCCAACCGTCAGTTGATGATGACTCGTATTTGTGAAGCCATCCAGGCAGTGAAACCTGAAACGGACTTTGATCCTATGATTAATATTGCCCACAACTATGCAGCTTGGGAGAATCACTTCGATCAGGATGTGATTGTACACCGAAAAGGTGCTACGCGTGCCTATGAGGGCGAGATCGGTATTATCCCCGGATCTATGGGTACCAAGTCTTATATTGTTGAGGGACTGGGTAATCCGGAGAGTTTCAAAAGCTGTTCGCATGGTGCAGGTCGATTAATGGGAAGAAAGGATGCCTGTCGCCGTTTGTCACTGGATGAAGAGAAGGAGAGAATGGATCAGCAAGGTATCATTCACGGACTTCGTTCGCAGAACGAACTGGATGAAGCACCGGGAGCTTATAAAGATATTGCGCAAGTGATAGCGAATGAGCGGGACTTGGTGAAACCGTTGATGGAGCTGGCTCCAATGGCGGTGATTAAGGGATAATGTCATGCCATGTTTAAAGGAGTATCTAGCGTATGGACATAAAAAAAGGAGCAACGCCTTGCTCCAACCTTTGTTAACCTTAAATCTAATACTATGAAAAACACAATGCAAAGATACAGACTATTGCGAAATTAGCAAATAATCCAAGAAAAAAAGTATGTTTTATAACATTGATTAAGAATTGGTTTTCTCAATTCAATTTTTATTAAGAGATTTGACAGACCACATGTGAAGAATCAACTCTCTACCACCGTATGCTTCTTAGAGTAGATTTAATGAGTGGCAATATACCACGCTGTTTCGTTCTTTTTTGAAGCACCCGGATTAGTGCTTGGGTCGGAAATCGTGATTCCGGAGAAAGTATTGATATCAATTTTTTCTCCATAGTAGGAGGAAGAGATTGCTGTAAAATACTGTTCGGTATTCCTTTTAAAGGGTACAGCGCGTTTCAGCTGCTCGTTGAATTGTTCTAATAGATCCGGATCGGAACATAGTTTGGAAACGTAATCACCGTAATCAAAGAATATGGTAGGCGTATATCCGTCTAATCTTTGTAATTCGCCCGTTAATTCTTCGTTAAACGTATAACGCTGATTTATTTCTTTCATAATAGCCGCCAGGTTGTCCAATTCCGAGCAATCAGTAACACCGATTGTTCCGCAGGGAGTCACATAATTTGAATAAAAAGAATAGAAACCGTCACAGACCTTTTCGTAATCTATATTTCCGATTAAGTACTGGCCTATCTTGTCGTATGGCATCCCATAGGCCATTATTTCACTTGTAGAAGCTATCAAGTGGCTTGTTACGTTTTTAAGGTCATAGGCAACCTCTACCGTAGACATATAGCAGTCATCGAAAAGTATATATTCCATCTTTAGGCCCGCGTTCGAAATACCTCCGGCAAGCGTAGTAATATCAGTTTGATATTTCGTTTGTGTTCCTCCAAAAAAACGTGTCATCGGTGCATGTTCATACTCCCAGTGCTTTTTACTAATCTGCAAGCTGCTGCGTGAAACTGCTCTCGATACAGGTATCCATCCCATTCCGTGGCATCCGATAATCATTGCATATCGTTTGGCGGGAGCATAGGTTTGTACATCGTTCAAAATAGAAGTGATGCCCTCTGCAGTTGTATAGGTAGGATCCGGATAATCGTAGTTTTTTAAAGTCTTCTGTACACCTTTGCCATTCTCATAGACAAGTTCGGAGAGAGTGGCTTTGGTGGCCGATGTACATATAAATACGATCACCCGTTCATTCTTCAATATATTGTTTCCGATGATACTTTTCAAATCGGCAATGTTCTGATAGAAAAAAGAAGTGAGATTGTTCGACCAGGGTAGATACATGAACACCGTCTGTTCATTATTCGAACGAACAACAGGATCAGTCGGATCGGGATCTGTCGGATCAGTAGTTGAGTCATCCGTTTGCCTTGTAGTTGGAGAGGTAGAAACAGGATCCTCTTTCTCACATGAAATCATGCCAAAAGAAAGAAATAATACAAAGAGGATTGATTTCATCAGACGATAATATGGTTGCATTGTTTCCATTATTCTACAAGGATTAAATAATCTTTTTATATGTAACGTAAAAAGAGAACCTTTTGATCTGTCTTATCGAGACATTATTGACATCTCTCTTTTTGCAAAGTTATTGAAAAATAGCGTAATTCCTATATTATCATGAATAAGAAAAAGGAGAGAGCTTACGTATAGACATAAAAAAAGGAGCAACGCCTTGCTCCAACCTTTGTTAACCTTAAATCTAATACTATGAAAAACACATTGCAAAGATACGGACTATTGCGAAATTAGCAAATATTCCAAGAAAAAAAGTATGTTTCATAACATAGATTAAGAATTTGATATTCCAATTCAAATTTTATTAAGACTTTTTGATTGCTTTATCTTCCTCTAATCCCTTTGACATATACTTTCAATTAGGTATCCTGAAATCATTCGGAGAACAACCTGTGATTTTCTTAAATAACCGGCTGAAATACTGTGGATTCTGAAAACCCAGCTCTTGCGTTATCTGATTGATTGTTTTATCAGTATTCACCAACCAATCTTTGGCAATCTCGAAGCGTTTGAACTCGATATACTCTTTAAATGATTTCCCCGTTTCATACTTCAGTAAGTCGTTGAAATATTCAGGAGACAAATGAAGCAGGTTCGCACAATACTTATGTGAAAGTATATCGACAGTCGGTACCTGTTTCGTTTCAAAATGGTTATTTATGATTTTATCGAATTGTTTGATAATCGTTTTATTCGCTTCATTACGTGTAATGAATTGGCGTTCGTAGAAACGGATACAGTAATCCAGCAATAGTTCTATATACTTGGAAACTATCTTCTTGCTATGTCGGTCAATGCAACGTTCGAGTTCCTGGTTTATTTTATCCATAAACTCCAGAATGATTTGCTTCTCGCGCAAAGATATATGTAATGCTTCTTCAGGCAGATAAGAGAAGAAAGTATAGTTATGTATATTAAGTCCGAGCGGAGTGCCACAAATCAGATCGGGATGAAAAGCCAATATCCATCCTTTGGAAGGAAAATTCTTACTGTTTTCCTTCATATTGATAGACTCTCCGGGACTAAGGAAGAGCAAAGTACCATCCGAAAAATCATAATACTGGTGACCATACATATACGCTTCACATTTACACTCACTCAATAGAATCGTATAAAAGTCGAACTTGATGCCCGTATGAGCTGACAAGTCAGCCTTTGAGAGATCGATGACACTTACCAGCGGGTGTAGTGTCTTACTCCCCAGGCAACAATTGCATTGATGCACGGTTCCTATTTTGAGTACTTTATCTCCCATGATGTTGAGACTCCTGTATCTAAAATACGTCTAGTTTTTTTGTTTATATTCGTTCGGGGTGCAGCCGACATGCTTTTTAAATAACCGGCTGAAGTGCTGTGGATATTGAAATCCCAGTTCATAAGCTACCTGGCTGACAGTTTGAACACCTTCCAGTATTCTTTCTTTGGCCAGTTCGATAATTCGGCACTGGATATATTCCTGTGCAGTTTTTCCGGTTTCCTTCTTTATCAGGTCCCCGAAATAATTAGGAGAGAGGCATGCCTTGTCTGCAAAGTATTTCACGGATGGCAGTCCTTCGGTCATTGCCACCTGATTTTGGAAATATTCGTCCAGTAATTGCTCGAATTTAACGACTATATCTTTATTCGCCTGATTGCGTGTAATGAACTGCCGTTCGTAGAAACGCATACAGTAATCCAATAGCAGTTCGATATTCCGTACGATAAGTTGCTTGCTATGCTTGTCGATAGTATGCTCCAGTTCGAGCCGGATTTTATGTATGCAATCGGTTACGATTTCTCTTTCCTGATCTGAAAGATGCAATGCCTCATTTACCTCGTAAGAGAAAAAAGTATAGTTTTTGATATTCTGTCCTAATGAAGTTCCACGGATTAAATCGGGGTGGAATAAAACCCCAATCGACTTGGTACGGGGAGCCGTTCGGTTACGGTTGTCTATTCCGCTCACTTGTCCCGGTGCCATACAGACAACCGTTCCTTCCTGATAATCGTAATTCTTACGTCCGTATGTGAGATCCCCGCATTTGGCATCTTTCAGGAACAGACAATAGAATCCGATGTTCATACGGATATACTCAACCGACTTGGTAGCTTTTGAGAAGTCGATTACATTAACTAAAGGGTGCAATGTCTCCAGTCCAAACAACTGGTCATACTGATCGACGGTTTCAATTTTTGTTATTTCATCCATATGCTTTGTTATTAATCTGATACAAAGATAAAACATTTGGAGGTATCTTTTTTATTTCATACCTCAAATCAGTAATAAGGGTACAAGAATCAGTAATCTGTATACTACATAAACTTGCGGGCGGAAAAATAAATGGCAATGATTGCTGGAAGTAAGTCATGGAATTGATATATTTGCTCCGGAGAATATAAAAAACAGGTTTTATGAAAGCATTATTCATTGGAGGAACGGGTACTATCAGTACAGATGTAGTTGCATTGGCGCAACAGAGAGGGTGGGAGATTACTCTCCTTAACCGCGGCTCAAAAAAAATGCCGGAAGGAATTCACAGTATCATTGCGGATATTAATGATGAAGAAGCTGTGGCAAAAGCCATCGCACTTGAACATTACGATGTGGTTGCGCAATTCATCGGTTATACGGCAGAAGACGTAAAGCGTGATATCCGCCTGTTTCAGAATAAAACGCGGCAATACATCTTTATCAGCAGTGCCTCTGCCTATCAAAAGCCATTAACCGATTATCGCATTACCGAAAGCACTCCTCTGGTCAATCCCTACTGGCAGTATTCCAGAAACAAGATAGAAGCGGAAGAGGTATTGATGTCAGCCTACCGGACAAGTGGTTTTCCGGTGACCATCGTTCGTCCCAGCCATACCTATAACGGAACCAAACCTCCCGTAGCCGTACATGGAGATAAGGGAAACTGGCAGATTCTCAAACGGATTCTTGACGGCAAACCTGTCATTATTCCCGGCGATGGCTCCTCTTTGTGGACACTGACTCACTCCAAAGATTTTGCCAAAGGCTATGTTGGACTGATGGCGAATCCACATGCCATTGGGAACGCTTTTCATATCACTACCGATGAAAGTATGACTTGGAATCAGATTTACCAGACAATCGCCGATGCGTTAGGCAAACCTCTGAACGCATTGCACGTAGCATCCGATTTCCTTGCCAAACATAGCGATCATTATGATTTCAGGGGGGAACTCTTAGGAGATAAAGCAGCTACGGTTGTTTTCGATAATTCGAAGATAAAGCGGCTCGTCCCAGATTTTATATGCCATATCTCTATGGCGGACGGATTGCGGCAAGCTGTACATTATATGCTTTCTCATCCGGAAACTCAAACACCCGATCCGGAATTTGATTCGTGGTGTGACCGTATAGCCAATGCAATCAGTGCGGCAGACAAAGCCTTCTGATTTTCCTGATTTTAATAAGTACCTGCCACTAATTAATCGCTATTTTTTAGGCACGGATTACACGGATTAACGCGGTTATTTTTCAGCAATGATAACCCTAAAGACCGTGACATACGTGTAATCCGTGCCTAATTATTATTTAATAAGGAACATTTCTTCCTTGCTGCACCTCAATTCGTATTCCGAAATTACCATTGGCAGATTTCAGTTCGAACGCTCCCCGGAAATTATTCCTTTCCCAAGGCATAGCGCTACGGTTAGGCACCCGCCAGCCATCCTTGTTGTAATCTCCGTAAGTATTGATTCTCATTCCGTTTTTCAGTTTGAAAGATCCCATCTGCATAAACTGTGGAGAAGAAGACAATCCCCAACCATATCCGTATCCAAAACCGGCAAACCCGGAGTAAGAAGACGAAGAAAAAGAGTCGGTGAATCCTTGAGAATAGGTAATATCCGTGTTTAAACGAAAGAGCTGATTATAATCTTTCGTCATATTAGGCATATCTAAATTAAACTTGGGAAGTTCGGGAGTTGCTACGTTCATTAACCCCATATCCAGCAGAAAACCACCAAACTCTTTGATATTGGTAGATGGAGCACGACGAATACTATCGGAAGGAATTTCCGACTGTGCGGATGCAAAACCGACCGATAATATCAGCGAAAGAAATAGAATCAGTTTTTTCATCTTCGTAAAGGTTGATTTACCACAAAGATAGATAATTTCCACCTGACTATCCGCTTCCGTTATGTTTTCTTAGAAAAAAACTTATCTTTTCAATTTAATCACCGGATAAACGACAGGAGCCGTCTCCCATTTCCTTTTCATCGGGTTGTATGAGCGTTCCATACCTCCATGGAGTTCGATATAATCGTTGAATTTGATTTCAAGCATCATGCCATAACCGCTTTGCGGATAGATAGGAGTGAGATATCCCTGCGAAGCATTTCGTTCGCCATTCACAGAATATTCGCCGAAAGCCCGTATACGCAGAAATTTATTAATCCGGTAAGCAGCCGAACCGCTAAAACCAAAATCATTTCTGGCACCATGTTGGAAAGAAGGCATTGTGTACTTGGCACTGAACAGCCCACCTGAAAGCTCCCATCGTTCATTAGGGGCATACGTATAAATGGCACCTACCTGAATATGCGTCCCCATGGTAGGATACGTATTATGCAAACTATACGTACTTAAATAGCTGTTAGCATTGATCCCGAAAATATCCGACCGATTATAGTCACGGCTGAAGGGATCGAAAGAAGTACCCAGTCTGGGAGTAGGCCAGGGAGTATCCATAAATTCGGGAGGAGATATATGAAGCGTCATGCTATCCGTTTGAATGGTTGGCTTCCTGTCGTTCGGCGTTATATTCATATCGGGTAAGATGAAGCCCTCCTTATCCATATTTAATGGCTGCTTTTGCTCCGGTGGCAGAAGAACCGCACGGCCGATGCTATCCTTTTTTACTTCCACCTGTTGCGCAAATGCGGTACAGGTACAAAGTAAAAACATAAATCCTGTGAACTGTCTTTTATTCATGGCACTTTGCGGTGTTAAAGAGTTTAGTTGACAATCAGTTTATAACCGATTCCCCGTACATTGACAATACGTATCTGTTCATCTTGCGAGAGTTTATGCCGCAATTTGGTAATGAACACATGCAAGCTTCGGGAATTGAAAAAACTGTCGTCTCCCCAAAGTTCGAGCAAGACATCCTGCGTGTTGACCACCTGATTCCGGTTTTCGCAAAGCCGTTTCAAGATTTCCGATTCACGATGAGAGAGTTCCTGTCTCGTTCCTGCGTGTAATAAAGTTTGTGCAACAGGATCAAACAGATAGCTTCCTATCTCAAAATGATTGGCAACCTTATTCTCTGTGAAGAGAAAAGCCTTTCCCATCAGTGCTTTGATTCGGATAATCAGCTCTTGTATACCGAAAGGTTTTTTCAGGTAATCATTCGCTCCGAGTTCAAACCCCTCCACCACATCATTGATGGCCGAACGGGCAGTCAGGAATAAGACAGGAGTCTGTTTATCCGTCTGGCGGATGCGACGTACCATTTCAAAGCCATCCATTTTCGGCATCATCACATCGGCTACAAGTACATCCGGATGAAGTTCGAAGAAAAGGCTTAGTCCTTCCTCACCGTCATTCGCCGTATGAATGATAAAATCATTTTCTTCAAGTGTATCCTTGATAATCATGGCGAGCGTCTGTTCGTCTTCTACCAGTAATACGGTAATTTTGTTTTTACTCATGATTTTATGGGTTTATAAAGTAATGGTAAAAGTGCTTCCTTTGTCCGGTTCACTTTTTACGGTGATAGTTCCTCCATGTTTTTCGACCATACTCTTGACATAGAACAGTCCTAGTCCGTAACCTTTTATATTATGAAGATTACCCGTCGGGACCCGGTAGAATTTATCAAATATGTGCTTTTGTTTATCAAGTGGAATCCCGATTCCCCGGTCGGTAACGCTGACGGTTACTGTCCCCCCAGTCTGTCGGCAGGAAATAGACAATTCGGCTTCCTCTTTCGAGTATTTCACTGCATTATCTATCAGGTTACTGATGATGTTGCTGAAATGCGTACGGTCGGCTACAATGACAAGCGTTTCCGGTTGAATATCCAATTCGATATGTACAGGCTTGTCCGCTTTTAGCTGGTGCTGCTCCATGAGCGGAGTAATCAACTCCTTCAGGTTGATTTCCTCCGGATGCAAACGAAACGTTTTGCGACGCTCCATTCCCATGGATAAAATCTGTTCCACCAGCCCGCTAAGCCTTTGCAACTGCTCCTGACTGATGCGTAGATACTGGTCGCGCTTGCTTTTCTCTTCCGCCTGGTTAAAGTTCAGTAATGCGTCATTAGCCGCATAGGCTACGGCAATGGGAGTCTTTAATTCGTGCGTGATATTATTGGTAAAATCACTTTTCATTTCATCCAGCGTTTTCTGTTTCAGAAGCGTCCGGATAAGGAACCAGAAAGAGAATCCGAGAATCAGAAGAATTACAAATGAAGTGACCAGAATACCTGTCATCTGCTTTAACACCAATGAATTGATCGGCTCGAACACCAGTTGGTAGCGTTGGCTGTGATGCATATTAAATTCATAGTCATAGCGGATTGCCTTGGGACTGGGAATATAACTGCTATCTCCCGCAATACCTAATGTATCGGTATATACAATGGAAGAATCGGCACTGATTCCGGTATAAATCAAAAGAGTGTGATGAGGAATAGAGAGATTATGCTCTTTCATCACATGGGTGAGCAAACTGTCATATCGCTGCAGGTTGACATCTATATAAGTGTCCACACCCGAATGAATACCCTGCTGAATACTCATTAACAGCTCCTTTAGCGAATCTTGCTTTTTCAATAACACATCCAGCCCGTTCTCGCTACTTGCAACAGGTGTAGAATCTTCCGGAGCGTTACCAACGGCCTTTACCGTATCCGTAGTAGTTTCTGTCCGGGAGTGTATCGTATCCTGACGGCTACTATCCGTATAAGAAATCGTTTGTTTAGTCACTAATGAATTGCCGTCCGCATCATATCCGGCTGATACCGTCAGCGAACCGTGTTCCACATTATCTTTTTGCAAATCATTTACCCGGAGCACGACCTCGTTAAAGTCACTCGTCCGCATCGCATCTCTGATATTGCTCTCCATTTCCATCTTCATAGACCGGTAAAGCCCTGTCAACCAATAAGCTTGATAAACAAAGATTCCGATTAATGAGCAGATAACCAGTATGACAATATGTTTTAGTGGTAATTTCATACTGACAAAGATAATAGGAAACTATTCTTATTCTTCTCTTTGATAAGACTAAATAACACTAGATAAGCCAGTGATAACGCAAATTTCCATTTTTTCTACCGTATTTTGTCGTATTCCAAAAATAAAGACGAAATGAAACGGATTAATTTACTATTTATGTCTCTTCTATGTGTGTGGATATCCGCTACAGCACAAGTCGGACAACAGTCACAGGAACCTGTCGACAGTATCAAGAATATAGGTTATATGGATAGTTTGTTTCAGGAACTGCCCGAAGTGATGATTATAGGTGAACGCCCTATCGTGAAAGCCGAACAAGGCAAACTCGTGTATGACGTGCCGAGACTGGTGGGCAACCTGCCTGTGGATAATGCCTATGATGTTGTGAAAAATCTTCCGGGTATAGTAAATATGAATAATAGTCTGATGTTGGGAGGACAGGAGGTAACTGTTGTCATCAACGGAAAAGTGACCACTCTGTCTGCCGAACAATTGGATGCTTTATTAAAATCGATTCCTGTCAGCCGGATTGAAAAGGCGGAAGTGATGTATTCCGCTCCGGCACGCTATCAGGTACGCGGACCGATGATTAACCTGATATTAGCACCCGGCACAGGACAAGCATCTTCCCTTCAAGGAGAACTCTATACAGCTTTTAACCAACATCACTACGAATCTTTGGCAGAACGTGGAAGTCTTCTGTACTCCGGACGTAAATTCTCTGCAGATCTTCTTTACTCTTACTCTTATGATCGTGACCGAAGGATTACGGAGAAAGAAGCACTTCACACATTAGCCGATGGTTCAGCGCATCAGATGGATATGGATGAAATAATGACTTCCCGTACCAACAGTCATCAGATACGTCTCGGAATGGATTACTCTCTAGCAGAAGATCATCTGTTAAGCCTGGTCTACACAACAGCTTTTACCGATTCCAAACATTATTCCATAGCTACCGGTGCGCAAAACTCTGTTACCGATTCACAGGGAGACAGCCAGCTCCATAACGCAAAGTTAGATTATCAAACCCCTTTCGGGCTGAAAGCTGGAGTGGCATTTACATCCTATCATTCTCCCGGCAGCCAATTATTATATAGCACGATGGGAACAGAGACAATGAATTTCTTAAGCCGCGATAAACAACAAATCAATCAATGGCGTTTTTATGCCGGGCAAGAACATACCTTAGGCAAAGGGTGGGGATTGAATTATGGTATGGCTTACACGACCGCCTTAGACCATAGTTACCAGAAATATTACGATCCTGAAACAGACCACTTACTGCCGGATAATAATATGGCCTCCCGCCGTCGCGAACAAACCCTGAATGTTTATGCAGGACTGAATAAGAGCTTTGGCGATAAACTCTCGGCCGATGTTTCCCTGGCAGCAGAGCAATATCATACAGATATCTGGAATGGATGGAGCCTCTATCCGGTAGCTAATCTGACTTATATGCCTGCCGCCGGACATGTCCTGCAACTCTCATTGAGTAGTGATAAGGAATATCCTGAATACTGGAGCGTGCAGAACTCTATTTCTTACATGGGAGCCTATTCTGAAATTCAAGGTAATCCCTATCTTAAACCTGCAACGAACTATGAAACGAGTTTCACTTATATATTGAAAAGCAAGTACGTCTTTTCTGCCTTTTATAGCTATACAAAAAACAACGAAATGCAAACCCTTTACCAGTCACCTGAACGTTTGGTGGAGATTTACAAGCTCTTCAACTTTGATTTTTCATCGCAGGCCGGATTAATGATGACAGTTCCCTTCAAGGTAAAAAAATGGCTGGACTCCCGTATTACAGCCATCGGCTTTCGCTATCGCCAAAAAGACAGTGATTTTTGGGATATCCCGTTTGACCGTAAACTATATACATTTGTGTTGACGATGAACAACACCTTTACCCTTTCCACAAAACCCGACTTAAAATTCACTTTGACCGGATTCTATCAAAATAGAGCCATCCAGGGTATTTTCGATCTTCCCCGTTCGGGAAACCTGGATGCGGCACTTCGTTACACCTTTGCAAAAGGAAAAGCACAACTAACCTTGAAGTGTGATGATATATTCAACACTTCTACCGTTTCGACACAAGTTCGCTACGGATTGCAGAATGTAAAGAACCATTATATGCGGACCACCCGTACATTCGGCGTTTCGTTTAACTATAAGTTTGGGGGATACAAAGAGAAGAAAAGGGAAGAAGTAGATACCTCCCGTTTTAAATAAACGCTAATTAATTTTTAGACATAAGAGCGAGAAAAATTTCAGACATAAGAACAAAAGAACATAAATGCTGCGCTTTGAAAATTATTTCTGTTGTTTATTTAACTGCTATTTTATTTTTTGTTCTTATGTTCTTCTGTCTGAATTAAATTCTCATTTATAAAATGAACTACTTAGTTCATTCTTTTGATGCTTTCCATGTTTGGGCATATTCTTCCAACACACACTTGATGCTTTGTCCGATTTTCACATAATCGGCCTCATTCAAATTGGCTAGTGACACACGCACACTCCATTTCGGTCCGGCAAAGCCACCACCATTCAACAGAACGAGTGAAGTTTCGTTTGCCAGGCGGAAAACCACATCCAATGGATTGTAGGTCTTTTGCAGATAAGTAACGAAGTCATCCCCATAGAATTTCTTCGCCCATACCAGCATATCAATCTCCGAATAATATCCGGCACGCAGCGGATCTTCTACCAGTGTGAAACCTGTATTATCCCACAATGCATGCAGGCGGCGATGAATAATTTCCTGCATCTTGGCTTTATAACTGTCCTCTTTATCCAAAAGCGAGAAGAGGGCAAACAAACTCATCTGTATCTGTTGGGGCAGGGAAAGCCCTGCAGTATGATTCAGCGCAATTTGTCGGCTGTCAGCCACCATGCGGTCAATAAATTTCATCTTTTCCGGTTGCAGGCTAAGGCTGGAATAACGTTTGTTTAATATTGATTTCTGCTCCTCCGACAGGCGGGCAATCATTTTGTCGTAGATGTTGTCTTCGTGTAGAGCGATCACAGCGGTTCTCCATCCTGTAGCTCCGAAATATTTGGAGAACGAATAAACGCAAAGCGTATTGTGCGGCAACTCTGCCATCAATGAACGGAAATGAGGAATAAACGTTCCGTACACATCATCCGTGATAATCATCAGGTTCGGATTATCATTCTTCACAATGTTGATGATACGTTCGGTAGTCTCTTTGCTAAGTGCATAGCTGGGCGGGTTGCTCGGATTGGTGATAAACAACGCTTTGATCCGCGGATCTTTCAGCTTGTCTATATCTTCATCCTTATACTGCCAGGTATGTAAACCGTCAGGAGTCATCTGGTCGGCAGAAATTTCGGTAACGTCGAACTGATAGCGTCGCAGTTCCGGGATTTCTATATAAGGAGTGAACACAGGAACCATCAAAGCAATAGCATCCCCCTGGTTCAACAGGAAATTCTCTTGCAAAGAATCGAACAGATAACACATGGCTGCTGTACCTCCTTCAGTCGCGAAAAGGTCAAAAGTTCCTTTCGGCGGACGGCGGTCACACATCTCTTGCGCCAGGTAATCCTGTACGATTAACTCCGTAAAATGTAAAATACGGTCGGGCACAGGATACTGGTCGCCAATCACCGATTCCGCCCATTCGTGAATAAGCGTATCCGGATCGGCAGCATGTTCCATCAGCATATAATTATAGCCCTCTTTCAACAGGTTAGCACCGGGAGCTTTCTCGTTTTCTTTCAGGAAAGCCTCGAAACGGGCAGCAATTCCCGCCTTTTGCGGAATACCTGCTATTCCTTCTTCCAGTGAAAACGCATGACGACATTCGCAAAGGCCGAATTGTCCCAGCAGAAAAAAGGCTTCGCGTGGTTCGGTAGCAATCCAGTTCGGGTTACCTCTTCCGGCATTCAACATGGTATGTGCTATCTTCTTGATACTTTCATCTGCCATATTGATCAGTTTGTTTTTCAGCTCGAACGGGCTGATCGTTTCCATTTTCTTGGCATAACTTTTGGTAATGGCAGGGTTATTTGTTTTCTTTTCCATAATGATATTTATTTATATAGTTTTACATAAGTAGTACGATGACAACTCCCCAGATAATCAGGAGCGTATTGCCGACTGCATACGTCACCGTATATCCTAATGCCGGTGTGTCGCTTTCCACTGCATCCTGAATAGCTCCCAATGCAGCTGTTGTAGTACGTGCTCCTGCCGTACATCCCAATGACAGGGCAGGGTGGAATTTGAACAAGTATCTCGCCATCAGCAATCCGGCGAGGAGAGGAATGGCCGTTGCCAATGCGCCGACGATAAACAGACTGACGCCTACTTCCTTGAATCCGGCAATGAAACTGGGACCTGCGGCGATACCGACCACTGCGATAAACATATTCAGTCCTACATTATTCAATACCCATAAAGAAGGTTCGGGGATACCTCCGAAAGTAGGATGCTTGCTGCGTAGCCAACCGAACAGAAGTCCGGCTATCAATGCGCCGCCACTGGTAGAAAGACTGATAGGAACACCTCCCAGATGAATAGCCAGTGCACCGAAAAGACCACCGAGCAAAATACCCAATCCAACGAAGATCATATCCGTCTGGTTGGTAGGCCGGTCAATATAGCCCATTTGTTTGGCAGCACTTTCCACTTCATGTTTAAGACCGGTAAGTTCGAGAATATCTCCCGAATCTACAATCGTTTTAGGCAATACCGGAACATTGATTCCGGCACGTTTGATATTCCGGATACTAACCCCGTGCATAAACTTCTGCGCCCTGATTTTGGAAACCGTTTCTCCGGCAAAAGTCCGGTGGGTCACCATTACAGGAAGAGTTTCTGCAGGGAAGTCGAGTAATTGTGCATCAATCACTTCCGGACCGATCCAGTCTTCTTCTCCAATCACAAATTCACGGCGTCCGCTAAGTACCACTTCGTCATTCTTATGAAGAATCAGGTTCGGATCTACTTCCTTCACCACTCTTTTTTGACGAATCCGTTCTACAAACAGCCGTTTATCATTTTTACATAGATAAGCTTCGAGTTCACTGACTTTCTTTCCTTTGTCAAACCATTCATTGGTGATTTTATAAGCACGGAACACAACCGGACGAAGAGCCGGGGAAAATCCGGGTTCGTCAGCTTCCGATGTTCCCATTTGAGCCTCCAATTCCTTGCAGTCGGCCTTCACCTTATCCAGTCCACCCAGCATTTTAGGGCCGAGAGAAGCCAGAATCCACGCCGAACCGGCCGTTCCGAAAATATAAGTTACGGCATACGCTACCGGAATTGCATTGATGAACGTGGCTTTCTGTGCATCGCTGATTCCCAGCTGGTTGATCGTATCGCTTGCCACGCCGATAACGGCGGATATTGTTTGTGAGCCTGCCAACAGTCCGGCAGCTTCTCCTACATGATATCCCATGATTTTGGCCAGTATCCACGGGGCTACCAGACTGACAATACACATCAGTACGGCAAATCCCACTTGTGGCAGGCCGTCTTTCTTCAATCCGCGGAAAAACTGCGGACCTACCTTATAGCCAACGGCAAATAAGAAAAGCAGAAAGAACACAGCTTTCATCGGACCATCTACAGTGATATTCAGTTGTCCGACCAATACTCCGACCAGAAGAACGCTGGTGACTGTCCCCAAGGAGAATTTCCCTATTTTGAGTCTGCCAAGCCAGAACCCGGCAAAGAGCGTCAGGAAAATAGCAAGTTCAGGATGTACCCTTAGTTGATTAATAATCCATTCCATAATTAAGTTGTTGTTTTAGGTTATGTCATTTACAACAGTTATAGCGTAAAAAGAGTTTGTTGTGTTATGAAAAATAGAGATATAATATCCGTCGAACTTTAAATTTCTCTATTTCGCTTTTTTGTTATACTTTTGTTCCTTCAAAAATAAAACTAATCATATTCTGTATGAAATCAGACATAGAAATAGCTCGCAGTATTGAGCTGAAGAAGATTAAGCAAGTTGCCGAAGGTATCGGAATCCCTCGTGAGGAAGTGGAGAATTATGGCCGCTACATAGCAAAGATCCCCGAACAACTGATTGATGAAGAGAAAGTGAAGAAAAGCAATCTCATTCTGGTAACTGCTATCACAGCAACCAAAGCGGGCATTGGCAAAACTACAGTATCTATCGGTCTCGCTTTGGGATTGAATAAAATTGGAAAGAATGCGATTGTCGCTCTTCGCGAGCCGTCTCTCGGTCCATGTTTCGGAATGAAGGGAGGAGCAGCCGGTGGGGGATATGCACAAGTGCTTCCGATGGACAAAATTAACCTCCATTTTACCGGAGATTTTCATGCCATCACTTCTGCCCATAACATGATTTCCGCCCTGCTCGATAATTATCTCTATCAGAACCAGGCAAAAGGTTTCGGATTGAAAGAAATTCTTTGGCGGAGAGTGCTTGACGTGAACGACCGTTCGTTGCGCAGCATCGTTGTCGGCCTCGGACCTAAATCGAACGGGATTACCCAAGAGTCCGGTTTCGATATTACTCCTGCTTCGGAGATTATGGCAATTCTTTGCCTTTCCAAAGATGTGAGTGATCTGCGTCGCCGTATTGAAAATATCCTGTTGGGCTTCACGTATGACGACCAACCTTTTACTGTGAAAGATTTGGGAGTGGCAGGAGCCATCACTGTGTTGTTGAAAGATGCTATCCATCCTAATTTAGTGCAGACTACCGAAGGAACCGCTGCTTTTGTACATGGTGGTCCGTTTGCTAATATCGCACATGGTTGTAACTCTATTCTGGCCACTAAATTGGCAATGTCTTTCGGTGATTATGTAATAACAGAAGCCGGATTCGGTGCCGATCTCGGTGCAGAAAAATTCTATAATATCAAATGCCGCAAGAGCGGACTCCAACCACGTCTCACGGTGATTGTCGCTACGGCACAAGGATTAAAGATGCACGGAGGTGTCAGTCTCGACCGTATCAAAGAGCCGAATATGGAAGGCTTGAAAGAAGGATTGCGTAATCTCGACAAACACGTTCGTAACCTTCGCTCATTCGGTCAGACCATCATCGTAGCTTTCAATAAGTTTGCATCCGATACGGATGAAGAAATGGAATTACTGCGCGAACATTGCGAACAGTTGGGAGTGGGTTTCGCCATTAACAATGCGTTCAGTGAAGGAGGAGAGGGAGCAGTAGATATGGCCTGTCTGGTAGTAGATACCATAGAGAACAATCCGTCCGAATCTTTACGCTACACTTATAAAGAAGAAGATAGCATACAGCAGAAGATCGAAAAGGTAGCCACTAATATTTACGGAGCCAGCGTTATTACCTATAGTAGTATTGCACGCAACCGTATCAAACTGATCGAGAAAATGGGAATCACTCATTATCCGGTTTGTATTGCTAAAACACAATATTCATTCTCTGCCGATCCAAAGATTTATGGTGCGGTAAACAACTTCGAGTTCCATATTAAAGATATTGTTATCAATAACGGAGCTGAAATGATTGTAGCCATTGCCGGAGAAATTCTTCGTATGCCGGGATTACCCAAGGAGCCGCAGGCATTGCACATCGATATTGTGGATGGAGAAATAGAAGGATTGAGCTAAAATATATACCTCAAAAAAATATTCCGGTATGATGCCGGTAAAATAAATCCCCGTCTTTCCCTATGAAATAAAATGTGGAAAGACGGGGATGACTGTATATAGAGTCCAGTGCGCTTCTGTTTTCTCTTCTTGCACACTGTACGGTTGAATTCGTCCTTGCTATGAGTGATATATGACATCATATATTTCTTTTATAGTAAGAAAAACGAAAATATGGACAGATGGTTCGGGCGGGACCGTTAATAAATAAAAAAAGCCTACTCCTTTCACAAAGAGCAGACCTTATAAATAAGAAATAAAGCTGATAACAGTGAAGCTATTAGCTTTGAAATCGTTTTTTAATAAGCAAAAAGAGGATATTTCTTCATTGTCTCATTGACACGTGCACGTACTTGTGCAATAACTTCCTCATTTTCTACGTTAGACAATACAGTCTCGATCATTTCAGCAATTTCGAGCATCAAATCTTCTTTTGCACCACGAGTTGTGATAGCAGGAGTACCCAAACGGATACCGGAAGTCTGGAAAGCTGAACGGCTGTCGAACGGAACCATGTTCTTGTTAACAGTAATATCGGCAGAAACCAATGCTTTTTCTGCCACTTTACCTGTCAGTTCAGGATATTTGCTACGCAGGTCGACCAACATAGAGTGGTTGTCTGTACCACCGGAAACGATGGTAAAACCACGGTCGATTAAAGCCTGTGCAAGTACAGCAGCGTTCTTTTGTACTTGTTTAGCATATTCCTTAAATTCAGGTTGCAGGATTTCACCGAAAGCAACTGCTTTAGCAGCAATTACATGTTCCAACGGTCCGCCTTGGATTCCCGGGAATACGGCAGAATCCAGTAATTGAGACATCATCTTGATCTCACCTTTCGGAGTGGTCTTTCCCCACGGATTGGGGAAATCCTTACCCATCATGATGACACCACCACGAGGTCCGCGAAGTGTTTTATGTGTAGTAGAAGTGACGATATGTGCATATTTAACCGGATTTTCGAGCACTCCGGCAGCGATCAGACCGGCAGGGTGAGCCATGTCGATCATCAGGATAGCGCCTACTTTGTCAGCGATTTCACGCATACGTTTGTAATCCCATTCACGAGAGTATGCAGAACCACCACCGATAATCATTTTCGGTTTCTCACGTAGAGCGACTTCTTCCATCTGGTCGTAGTCAACGCGTCCAGTTTCCTGATTCAGGTTATATTCGCAAGGAGTATAGATGATACCGGAAGTGTTTACCAGTGAGCCATGAGAAAGGTGTCCGCCGTGTGCAAGATTTAATCCCATGAATTTGTCGCCCGGATTCAGAACTGCGAGGAAAACAGCAGCATTAGCTTGTGCTCCCGAGTGTGGTTGTACGTTTGCCCATTCAGCGCCAAAAATTTCTTTCAGGCGGTCGATAGCGATTTGTTCGCTTTGGTCTACTACTTCGCAACCTCCGTAATAACGTTTGCCGGGATAACCTTCTGCGTACTTGTTAGTCAGGCAAGAACCCATTGCCTGCATAACCTGGTCACTCACAAAATTTTCTGATGCAATAAGCTCGATTCCTTTCAACTGACGTTGATGCTCTTTTTCGATGATGTCGAAAATGATGTCGTCTCTTTTCATTCTTTTATAAGTAAGATTAAATTTCTAATTCGAGATACCTATTTTAAGCGCACAAAGTTAATGAAAATAAATAAAGAATGAAGGAAGTACAAGAAAAATGTTAGTAAAAAGCCGGATTTAATGATATTTTATTCTTAAAGGATGAATCCCAGCGAAAAACTTAACGCGCTGTCACGGCGACGGAAAATAATGTTGCTCACTCCCGTGCTGCCGTCGGAATTGATATTGTCGTAAATGATGGACTTGGAGATATTTCCGATGCTTTGCTCGTAGCGGAAATCGAAAAAGATACGGGAGATGTTGACGCCTACACCGATCACTGCACTGACATTGAACGGATACAGCCTTTCGTGAATCCCTTTTTGGTCAAAATTCTTAAAAGTGATTTCATTGTGTTTTCCCCATAAGTAGCGAAGTTTGGGGCCTGCGAAGATAGACATTCCGTAAGGCCCTTTTTTCACCACATTATAGCCGTATAAAATAGGGAAATCCACACTGTGCAACACCGATTGCACCGAAGCATAATCAGGCTCGATGGCAGGATGCTGTGAACCGAGCTTATCGAAAGTGATCTCACATTTGCTTACATTATAGGACACTTCCGGCTGAATGAAATGCTTCTTCATGTTGATGCGCATAAAGAGGGCGCCAAAATAACCTATCTTGTAGTTATTCTGCACCTCATCGATAGTCACATCCTTAATTTTCAGTTCAGATACCATGAACATGGAAGAGTTGAATCCCGCCTTGATACCGATATTTATTTTTTTTGTATTGGGGCGGTCCACTTTTTCTGCGTTATAGCTCTGGCCGACAGCCGTGCAGGCTATAGCTAACAAACCGGGAAGGATGAATTTACGCAGCATATTCATGGCAATATCGCACTTTTTATGATTTCTTCTTTTCTACACTCCAACCGAACTTACCGATTTTCTCTCCCAGATTATAATATCCTCCGTGCACATATACCAGCGGATTGGCTTCGGCCAGTTCCAGCTTTCCGGTTTCAGGATTCAGGTTCCGGTCGTCCGCACGCACATTTACTACGTCAGCGATAAACATATCGTGTGAGCCGAGAGAGATGATTTCTTTCACACGGCATTCAATGCAGAGAGGAGATTCTTCAATCAACGGAGCACTAACCACCGTACACTGTCCGGGTGTCAGCTTCATCTCATCAAATTTATGATAATCACGTCCCGAACGAACTCCGCACCAGTCAGTGGCAAAAGCCATATCTTTCGTTGTCAGGTTGATGACAAACTCCATGTTTTTTTTGATAATGTCATAAGAATGGCGTTCCGGACGTACGGATATATAACACATGGGCGGGTTTGTACAAATCGTACCCGTCCATGCTACTGTGAACATATTATATTCGCTTTCTTCCTTTCCGCAGCTGACTAGTACAGCCGGCAGCGGATAGATCATCGTTCCTGGTTTCCAGTCCTGTTTCATAGGGCTATACGTTTATTCAGAGGATTGTAATCTCTTCACGTTTCTGCTCTTTCTCGCAATAATGGCACTTTACGATACAATTATCCTTGTCTATCACATGAAAGATAGTGGCCATCGGTTCGTTGTTGGTGATACATTTCGGATTGGCACATTTCACGATGCCCCGAAGTTCATCCGGCATTTTCACCTCTTTCTTTTCCACTACTTCGTAATCGCGGATGATATTCAGCTTGACGTGCGGGGCAACTACTGAAATACGGTTAATCTCTTCGTCGCAGAAGAATTTATCTGCAATCTTGATGATCCCTTTTTTACCCAGCTTCTTGCTGTCGAGGTTGAATCCGATAGTGATATTGCTAGTCATCTGTTCCACACCGAGCAGTTGCACTACGGTAAAGAGCTTTTCGGATGGGATATGGTCAATCACTGTCCCGTTTTTCAGGGCAGCTACTTGCAATGCTTGTTTATTTTCGCTCATAATAAAATATCGTTTTTAACGTCATCTAATGTGATACCTAATACATCGCAAAGGATCGCTTCGCGGGCATACAGACCGTTTTGTGCCTGTTGGAAATAGTATGCTTTCGGATTGTCATCCACATCGTAAGCAATTTCGTTGACACGGGGAAGCGGGTGCAGGATACGCAGGTTCGGACGTGTGTTCTCCAGCATTTTGTTACGGAGAATATATACATTCTTCACCCGTTCATATTCCATCAGGTCGGTGAAACGTTCGCGTTGTACACGGGTCATGTACAGAATATCGGCGTCGGCGATAATCTCTTCGGAAAAGTCTGTATGTTCAACGTATTTTATTTGGTGCGTTTTGCAGTAAAGTTTGTATTCTTCCGGCATTTTCAGCTCTTCGGGAGCGATAAAATGGAAAGTCGGATTAAAGTGTCGCATCGCCATCAGCAATGAATGTACGGTGCGGCCGTATTTCAAATCACCCACCAGGAAAATGTTCAGATTTTCCAGCGTTCCTTGTGTCTTGTAGATAGAGTAGAGATCGAGCATCGTCTGCGACGGGTGCTGGTTGGCTCCGTCACCTGCGTTGACAATGGGCACCGGGGCTACTTCGCTGGCATACCGTGCAGCTCCTTCGAGATAGTGTCGCATGACGATAATATCTGCATAGTTGCTCACCATCATGATCGTGTCTTTAAGTGTTTCCCCTTTGGAAGAGCTGGTAGCTTTGGGGTCAGAGAATCCGATTACTCGTGCACCGAGACGGTTGGCAGCTGTTTCAAAACTCAAGCGGGTACGGGTGGAAGGTTCAAAGAACAGGGTTGCTACAACCTTTCCTTGTAATAACCGGCGATTGGGGTTCATTTCAAACTGCTTCGCCATTTCGAGCATGTAGAGGATTTTTTCTTTAGAATGTTCGGCAATGGTTACTAAACTTCTGTTTTCCATTTTGTTATCTTTTATGTGGATAGAACTTGTTTTACCGGAGCGTAAAGGTACGAAGAATTTGTGAAAAGCACAGATTTTTCGTACCTTTTTTATCAGCTTTTAATCAGTCGGTTTATTTCCGTCCGCTAGCTAACGCTGCAATGATATATTTCCCCGGTGCTCCGATTTTACTCCAGGCCGTATTGGAGAGCAGTTTCCACACCTGGGTGCCTTTCCTGCCATAGTCCGATAGCCGGAGAATCGTCTGTTTCTCTTTTGGGTCAGTCACTTTATGGTTGTCCAGACTCTCCATCAATCCTGCTATGTTGTGTGTAGCCAGATTGTAGGCATACCCCGGAATTTCAATCGAAGCATCGTTAATTTCTTCTTCTTCAGAATTTAGTTTAGTTTCCTTTAGTTTAGTTTGTCGGGAAATGTCTGCATTTTCTTGACTCACCTCCTCTTGAGTTTCAAAAATGTCTGCATTTTCCGCGTTCAACTCTTCTTTTTGCATCCCTTTTTTCTTCTTGGTCTCTAATAAATAAGGTAGTTGGGAGAAATCTATTTTCCTTCGTGTAGTAGCTTCAAACCACACCCTTTGAATCTGTTCCGAAGTGAGTATGCCGTATTTTTCGTAGGTTTCCTTATGGAAAAATCCTTTTTCCAATAATAGGTCGACAATCTTTTCCATCATGTCCTCTTTGATCCCGCCGCCCACTTTACGGACGAAAATCAGGTTTTGTTCCTTTCCCCAAGAGATATAATATCCCTCTTTATATATTTTACAAAGCAATCGCATGACAATGTAAGAAGCTAATACTCCAAACTTAGCTTCTAATAGTTCCATCACTTCTTCGTCAAAGAAGTTTGCCGGTGTCGGAAAATAAGGTATCCCTTTATTAATCATATTCATTGTTCAATATATTTTAATCTAACTTATACAATAGCTCTCCACTCCATCAGGTTCCCGATCATAAATCTTCTCCATCCTTTTTGTTCTTCACTCCAATAGAGAATAGACTCTTGTTTTGCTGTGATATTGAATTCTCTATGGAAGAATTTTTCATATCCTACCAGTGTTCCTCTTTCCAGACAAAACGTGCCATCCTGCTTGTAAAAAGCTATCACTACATTCCCATACAACATGCGATCTATTAGTTTAATGCACTCTTGTACAATTCTCTCCGCACATTTATCCGAAATCCCCTTTTCAGCAGTAATACGTTTTTTCCATACTAATTTGCAAGCTTCTAACTTGCCTTTCCTGATTTTTTGTCTCATTTTCTTCTGTTTTTAATTTTGAAAAATAAATTTCTGTTTGAGCGTAAATCTTCCCTTATAGATAGTGACGGTATGTTGTTGTCATAGCGTCACTATCCTTTCATTATAGTGACGCTATAACGATAGCATACCGTCACTATTTTTTTAAGAGAAAATCTGTTAGTTTTCGACCGGTTGAAAACGGCGGCGAAGGTAAGCTTTATATTCCAACTGTCCCATTATTTTTTCTTAGTACTTGCTTTTGACCTTTTCAGCCTGTTCTCTTTTTTCCTTTTTTTCTTTCATGTACTCTTCCTCAACAGGTTTTTTCAATGCACCCAATTCAGCATGTATACTGCTAAGTTCCATTAACTTATAGCCGCCATGTTTGTGGATGTATAATACTTTTTGGTCATAGATATATTGGGCTAGATTTATCAGCTTTTTCTTCTTAGGATGGCGGAAATGTCCATCAATAAAGATTTTTAAATACATGGTGAAATAAAGGCGGATATCTCCGTCGATTGCTATTCTGTTATCCAGCTCTTCTTCACTGATGATTTCTTCCTTTGAATGCTTCCCTGGAGCTTTTTTCATTGTTTGGACATTTCTTTTTACCTTGTCGTTTTTACTACCTTTTTTGGCATTTTTACTTTTCATAATCTACTAATTTTAACGTTGGTTAAACATGTGTTAATTCTAAAAATAATATCTGGAAAGTGAAATTGAACCAGCAAAAAGATTTGTTCTTTTGTCGCTTGCCAAATAGTATATATATAAAATAACTAGTGATGCAAATGATGAATAAAAATGGATTCAGTCGATGTGGGGAGAACTACATCAATCGTTTACGAAAGGAGGGGCGCTATTCTACAGCGCATGTCTATAAGAATGCCCTTTATTCTTTCAGTAAGTTTTGTGGTACGTTGAATATGTCGTTCAGGCAGGTCACCAAAGAACGTTTACGACGTTATGGTCAGTATCTTTATGAGTGTGGTTTGAAGCCTAATACGATTTCTACGTATATGCGTATGCTTCGTAGCATTTACAATCGGGGAGTGGAAGCAGGGAGTGCCCCTTATGTTCCCCGATTATTTCATGATGTCTATACAGGTGTGGATGTCCGACAAAAGAAAGCTTTGCCTGCCGGTGAGTTGCACAGACTTTTGTATGAGGATCCCAAATCGGAGCGTTTACGTCGTACACAAACTATTGCTGCTCTGATGTTCCAGTTTTGTGGAATGTCATTCGCTGATTTAGCTCATCTGGAAAAATCGGCTTTAGATCAGAGTGTATTACGCTATAATCGAATCAAGACGAAAACTCCCATGAGCGTGGAAGTGCTTGATACTGCCAGAGGAATGATTAATCAACTCCGAAGTAATCAGGAACCCATTCCTGATTGTCCGGACTATCTGTTCGACATACTTTGCGGTAATAAAAAACGGAAGGATGAAAGGGCATACCGTGAATATCAGTCTGCTCTTCGGAGATTCAATAATTGTTTGAAGGATTTGGCGAGAGCTCTACGTTTGAATTCTCCCGTTTCTTCTTACACACTTCGTCATTCCTGGGCAACGACAGCCAAGTATCGTGGAGTGCCAATTGAAATGATCAGTGAATCATTGGGACACAAATCAATAAAAACCACACAAATCTATTTAAAGGGTTTTGAGCTAAGAGAACGTACAGAGGTAAATAAAGGGAATTTATCTTACATTAGGAACTATCGTTTAGGTAGGTAATTAACGGTAAAGTGTTAGAAATCAAGGGCGAAATGTTTCTGTTACTTCTTAGGTAACGGATAATTATTCGGTGCAAAGATATGCAAAAATACAAATAGTAAACAAGTAAAATCTTCTTTTTTTTCTGATTTGTTGAAATATGCAACAAAAATATATCAGGACATGATGATTCTGTTTGATCATGCCCGATATTCCTATATTCTGTTTTCAAAGATGCTTTTCCCTTCGCGTAGGTTAGAAAAACATTGCTGTAGGCGGTTCTTGTCCATGTTTTTCTGTTTTCATCTGTTTTCCTGTGAATAAATACCTTATCCGTTACCTAAGAAGTAACGGACACATAAGGGGTAAAAAAGTATGATTCTAACGAAAGAAACTTTAAGTGCTGGGCCTAAAATTGGGACAGGGGAAGGCGTAGCACACTCTAAACGCTGGTATGTCGCTCTGGTTCGTATGCATCATGAGAAGAAGGTAGCCGAACGTTTAGACAAAATGGGGATTGAAAATTTTGTACCGGTCCAGCAAGAAGTACATCAATGGAGCGACCGCCGTAAAGTGGTTGAATCCGTGCTGCTTCCCATGATGGTCTTTGTACATGCTGATCCTAAAGAACGTAAAGAGGTTCTTTCTTTTTCTACAGTTAGTCGGTATATGGTAATGCGCGGTGAGAGCAGTCCGACTATCATTCCTGATGAACAAATGGCCCGTTTCCGTTTTATGCTCGACTATTCCGAAGAGGCAATCTGTATGAATAGTGCTCCTTTGGCACGTGGTGAGAAAGTACGTGTTATTAAAGGTCCTTTGACGGGGCTTGTAGGAGAGCTTGTTACAGTAGATGGTAGAAGTAAGATTGCTGTCCGGTTGAATATGCTGGGGTGTGCTTGTGCGGATATGCCGGTCGGGTATGTAGAGCCGATAGGTGAGAGGCAATAATCAAATTATTAATCAAAAGTATGACATAGGAGGTGCCGAATAACCTTTAAAGGTATTATAGGCATATAGTAAATATTTACATGTCTCAAGCGACAGACAACAATAAACGAATAGCGAAGAATACCTTACTTCTCTATATTCGTATGCTTTTTATGATGATCGTGAGTTTATATACTTCACGTGTCATACTAGATGCTCTAGGAGTTGAAGATTTTGGTATATATAATGTCGTAGGTGGCGTTGTAGCTATGTTTTCGGTAATATCGGGGTCATTATCTGCTTCTATCAGTAGATTTATTACCTTTGAATTGGGGAAAGGTGATCAAAGTAAGCTGAATAAGATATTTTCAGCATCGGTTACTATCCAAATATTGTTGTCTTTAATCGTAGTCATATTAATAGAGATTGTTGGTGTATGGTTTCTTAATTCTAAGATGATTATTCCAGCAGATAGAATACTGGCAGCTAATTGGGTACTCCAATTTTCTGTTGTCACTTTTGTCATAAATCTTATAAGTGTTCCATATAACGCATCTATAATAGCACATGAAAAAATGTCGGCCTTTGCTTATATCAGTATATTGGAAGCTATAGGCAAACTTATTATTGCATATTTGATCGTTATAGCTCCTATGGATAAATTGGTGTTTTATTCAATTTTGATGTGTTCTGTAGCAATAATTATTCGTTTTACTTATGGCTATTATTGTAAAAGGCATTTCAAAGAGTGTACTTATCATTTTTGTTGGGATAAAAAACTTCTAAAGAATATGTTTGGGTTTGCAGGATGGAATTTCATTGGAGCTGCTTCATCCGTGTTAAGAGATCAAGGTGGAAATGTTGTCATTAATTTGTTTTTCGGTCCGTCTGTAAATGCAGCTAAAGGTATTGCTATGCAAGTAAATTCAGCAATTTCAGGATTTGTTAGTAATTTTATGACAGCATTAAATCCGCAAATTACAAAATCTTATGCTTCTGGCAATCAAGACTATATGATGGCACTTATCTTTCAAGGAGCGAAGTTCTCATTTTATATGTTGTTGTTGCTCTCATTGCCGGTGATTATCAATACTCACTATATTCTTGGGCTATGGCTGAAATTGGTGCCGGAACATGCAGTTCTGTTTGTGCGGCTAACGTTGCTTTTTGCCATGAGTGAATCTATTTCAAATCCATTGATTACGGCCATGCTTGCCACGGGTAGAATTCGGAACTATCAGATTATGGTAGGTGGTCTGCAGATGCTGAATCTCCCTATATCATATATCTTTCTTCGTTTGGGGTGTGTACCGGAGTCTGTATTGTTTGTTGCAATATTTATATCTCAATGCTGTTTAGTTGCACGTCTTTATATGCTCAGAGGAATGATTGGATTGTCTTCTGTCAAGTATTTGAAACATGTGTATTTAAAAGTCTTGATGGTAATGTCAACATCAGCGATTCTACCAATATTATTATTAAAGAACATAAATGAAACCTTTTTATCCTTTTTAGTTATATCTGTAGTGTCAATACTTACCACATCAATTTCGATATTTTATATAGGATGTAGTAAAGAAGAAAGAGTTTTTGTCTGGGCAAAGGTCAGTGCTTTATGTGCAAAAATCAGAAGATGATAGAACGTAATTATTCAATAGATATTCTTAAGTTTATATGTGCAATCCTTGTGGTATTCCTTCACACTGATTGTGTATATCATGATTACATCTTGCCACTCACACGTTGCGCAGTGCCTTGCTTTTTTATGATTAGTGGTTATTTGTTATTCAACGATGGCGATATAGAAATATCGAGATTAAAACGCAGTACTAGGAATATTTTGCACATCATCGTATGGTCTACGTTGTTGTTTGCTTGTTATAAAGAAGCTGTGGCAATACATCAAGGGAGTGTTTACATACCATCACTTCGTGAATTATTTAATTTTATAGTTCTTAATGAAAATCCTTTTGGCGGTCATCTTTGGTATTTGGGGGCATATTTATATGTACTATTGATAGCAATGATTATAAGCAAGTATAAGATTTGGAAATATATGTTCTATGCCATTCCTATATTATTGCTGACAGACTTAATATTGGGTAAGTATAGTTTACTTTTTCTCGATAGAGAGTTTCCAGTTATCTATGTACGGAACTTTTTGTTTGTCGGTCTACCATATTTTGCATTGGGGGCATGTCTGAAGAAGTATAGTGACAAGATTAGTAAAATTAAATACTATTATTGGCTTATTGGGGGCATTTTATTCTCATTGACGTCTCTAATGGAAAAATGGGTATTGCTATATTTAGACAAGAATCCCGGACGTGAACATTATTTTAGTAGCACGTTGCTTGCGCTATGTCTATTCTTGTTAGTATTATCATTCAAGAAGAAAGAACCAACTATATATTCGACTATTGGAAATAAAGATTCGCTTTACATATACATCTTTCATCCTCTCTTTATATCAATCATCGGTATGATAGTTGGTAAGATAGCATCAAATTCTATAGTAAATATATACTCATTTACTGCGCCATTTGTAGTGTTCTTATCGACGATGGTCTTTATAATAGTAATAAGAAAAATCCGGTTGATACAATGATAAATATCAATAATCAGGCAGATTGTTGCGGATGTACTGCATGTGCCAGTATTTGCGCTCATGATGCTATCACGATGAAACCAGATGCGCTTGGATTTCTCTATCCGGAAGTGGATCGAAGCAAGTGTGTTGATTGCGGTCTGTGTGAGAAGGTGTGTGCTTTTAATGACGATTACGATAAAAGCTTAAATATAGATAACCCTTTAGCTTATGCGGCAAGGCATAAAAATGAGGAAGAATTAAGATATAGCCGTTCTGGAGCCGTATTTGTTGCTATGTCTGATTATATTCTGGAACATGGTGGCGTTGTGTATGGTGCAGGATATGCTGACCATTTTAGAGTCGTCCATAAACGAGCAACTACAAAAGAAGAATGTAGCGAATTCAAGGGAAGTAAGTATGTACAGAGCGATATGAATACGGTGTTCCGCCAAGTGAAGCAAGATTTGAAGGCAGGTTTGGTTGTTTTATTCTCTGGTACTCCATGTCAAACAGCAGGTTTGAATAGTTATATAGGAAAAGCTCAAAGAAAAAATCTCATTCTTATAGACATTATTTGTCATGCAGTGCCCAGTCCTTCTATATGGAAAGATTATCTTGGCTATACAGAATCAAAATTCAAATCAAACGTTATCAAATTAGAATTTCGAGAAAAATCCATTGGGTGGAACCAACCACCCATGGAAAGTTTTACTTTTACAGATAACTCTATTCATAAAGACTTTCTGTTAAGGTATCTTTTTTATTCAGGATTAATTTCCCGGCCCTCTTGTGAGCATTGTAAATATTGCAATCTTTCCAGACCTTCTGATTTGACTATCGGAGACTTTTGGGGATATGAAAAAGTCGTACCGAAAATGAATACAGACAATAAAGGAATCTCGCTCGTTATTTGTAACACGGATAAGGGGTGTAGTTTTTTTAGGGAATGTTCTTATATGCTGCATACAAAGCATGTAGACTTGATGAATTCATTGCAACCCAATCTGCAACATCCTTCGTCTGTAGATCCTCGTTGGCATCAATTTGCAAAGGATTATCAAAAAAGAGGATTTTTGTATGTTGCCAGGAAATATGGAAATGTAGGTTATCGTTACCAACTAAGAATGTTTATGGACAAAATTAAGCGGAAATTATCCATTTAATATGAAGATAGGAATATTGACATTTCATTGTGCTCACAATTATGGGGCCGTGTTGCAGACCTATGCTTTAGTAACGTATTTGCGGAAGAATAACTATGATGCGGAGATAATAGATTATAGACCCAAATCGTTAACTATGTCCCATGGTATTATGCCTTGGCGTAGAATTTCCCGACTTAATATAATACGAAAAGTTATCTTTGTTCTTAGAATATTACCGTTCTTAACGGTAAGAAAAGAACGTTCTGACAAATTTCAATCATTTATAGATAGCTTACCTCTTTCAACTCGGAAATATACGGAAACAGACAGTGAAGTCACAGGCTATGATATAATAATTTGTGGCAGTGACCAAGTTTGGAATCCTAGCATTACCAATGGCTTTGATAAATTCTTTTGTGGAAGTGTCAGTCATAAAGGCAAATTTATATCCTATGCAGCTAGTACTGAAGCCAAACGAATCATCTCCGATGACTATAAAAAATATAAAGAAGTACTCTCCAATTTTGAGAATATTTCAGTTAGAGAGTCAGAGCTTAAAAATATTTTGCAACCACTCATAAATAAAGAAATAACGAAAGTTATAGACCCTGTGTTTTTATTATCTGCCAATGAATGGCAAAAGGTAGCTATCAAACCAACTTTTACCGACAAACCATACCTTCTTGTATATCAGGTAAAGAGAGACGATAGGGTACTGGATATGGCAAATAAATATGCTGCATTACACCACATGAGTGTTGTTGAAGTAACAGCAGAGGCTGAATATAAAAAAATGAAGAATCGAATATTGACAGCATCTCCTTTTGAATTTGTGGGATTGTTTGCCAATGCCTCATGTGTCGTTACAACATCATTTCATGGAACCGCATTTTCTATAATATTCAACAAGCCTTTTAAAACCGTATTGTTCAATGCGCCCGGCGATGGACGGGCTCTGGATGTAATGAATACTTTCGGCATAGAAAATTCGACAGTTAATGTAGATAGCGGGGATATTCAGGAAATGTCTCTTAACACCCCTAATTTAGATATTATAGTCCGGACTTCGGAAACATTTATAAAGCAGGCCATACAACGATGAATAATGCAATAGTCAAAAGATATCCATTGGCAAACTCCTTTCCGATATTATTAATAGTTTGTCTGATATTGGAACAAGGTTACGGTCTTCTTCCAATACCTAGATACTTATTTATCGTGTTGGTGGGTGTTTTCTTCTTTTATTATAAAAAAGGAACATCTTACAGTAAGCCCATTTCCATCTTTGTAGTTAGCTGCTTTCTAAGCATCTTGTCGTGTATGTATTTTAGGAATGAAAGTCCTGTCAGTATTATGGGCGAATATAATATATATCTTATGATTGTATTTTATTTTGTCTTGTGCAAATACAATGTAAGTATTGAAGTTCTTGAAAAGGTATTGTTCTGGGCTTTTATCATATTCTGCTTTTGTTACTTATATCAAGTTTCAGTCTATCCCAAACTTGTATTTCTAGATAAAAACAATCAGTACAATGAAACTATAGATGTGTTGAACCGACGAATTCGAATGGTGGGAATGTCCATTAATTCATTGGGATATTTTTATAGTTTGAATAAAATCTTGGAGAAGAAAATGAACTATACACTTCCCATGTTGCTTTCATTGGTGTGTATGTTGTTATTTGGATTTAGAACTTTACTGTTCTTTTCTGCTGTATTTTCTATAATAATGATTATAAGATTTAACGGCTTTTCAAAGAAACTTGTCTTCTGGTGTGCATTAGGGGGATTAGGTGCTTATCTGCTTTATCTTACTCCCATCTTCCAAACGGTTTTTGAAAGAATGATGGAGAGGCAAGAATCCGACCAGACTTTTGGTAATAAAGATTATATTAGATATGCAACTTTGTTCCATTATTATGGTAATCATTATAAGAGTGCGGTAGAGATGTTTTTGGGTTCTGGATTATGTAACCGGGCATTGAGAACATCTTATTCTTTAGAAATTGTGAGAAATGAATCATACGGCTTGCATTATTACGATTGGGGATTGTTGGGAATTAGTTGGATGACCGGAGTACTTAGCCTGATTGGAATGTTATGGTGGTCACTAAAAGCGGCATTTGCAAAACTTCCCAAGAAATATTTATATCTTTCTGTATGGTTCGGATACATTCTGACTTGTGCATTTACGTCTGCTGAATTTGTCCGTCAAGGATGTTTTCTGATACAAGCAATATGTTTATATCTCATTTATAAAATATCCTTGTATGAAAAGAATCGCTATAATGAATAATGGGACATTACCCATACCGTCAGTTTTGGGAGGTGCAGTAGAAACATTGGTTCAGCTTCTGGTTGATACCAATGAAAAAGAAAAGCAAATGCAGCTTGAAATTCTTTCTATTGATAACGTTAATGCAAGAGAAAAGGCAAAAGAGTATAGATATACCCATTTTCACTTTGTTAGTACTTCGAGTATTTTGAATCGAATGACAGACTTTCTAAAGCGTTGTTATAATTTTATAGCCTTACGGACAGGTCTGCCATTTATTGGATATTGTTATGCAAGCGCGTTGGTTCGTTTCATCAAGAATTGTAACAATATTGATGCTGTTCTTTTGGAAGGTTCTTCAATTAATGCTGATTATATAAAGAGGAAAACCGCATTGCCCGTTATACAACGCATACATAATGTACCGCCCCATAGCTTGCGTCATTGGGATGATTTGAATGCAAAATCAACAGACCTTTATTTGGGGATTAGCAACTATATATGCACTGTGTTGCAGAAAAATGTTGAAGGAAAATATGGTGCTGCCATCAAGCTATTATATAATTCAATTAATTTTAATCAGTTCAATGTAAGGACTACAAATGAAGAAAGACATACATTGAGAAAGTCATTAAATATTCCTGCAAATTCTTTTCTTTTTGTTTTCTCGGGTAGATTGAGAAATTACAAAGGTATAAAAGAATTGCTACTTGCTTTCTTGGAATCTAAAGATAAAATGCCTGATGCCTATTTGCTTATTGTCGGAAGTTTTGCATTTTCTTCTACTTACGTGTCCCTATTCGAAAAAGAACTTGCGTCTATCATTCATCAGTTGGGAGAACGGGTCATATTTACAGGCTTTGTAAAGTATGAAGTCATTCATCGATATTATCAAATTGCAAATGTGGGTGTATTCCCTTCCATATGGGAGGAGCCTTTTGCACTTACCTGCCTTGAGGCAATTGCAAGCTCCTTGCCTGTCATTATAACGAGAAGTGGAGGAATGCCGGAAATCGTTAATGAAGAGTGCGGCATTGTTGTGGAGAATGATGCGAATCTGGTTAATTCATTGGCTGCAGCAATGGAAAATATATATGGTATGGATAAAGCTAAATTAGAAAATATGGCTCAACATTCAGTATTGAGAGCTCAATCATTTGATAATCAACTTCAATACAAACAATTTGTTGAATACATCAATTCTGAAATATAGTATATGAAAAATATACTTATAACGTTTACGAATGCAATAGATCCCACAACTGGAGGAGTCGAAAGGGTATATCATAATCTTGTGCCTTATTTTAGGGAGCATGGATATAATGTGTTTGCTACGTATCAAAGAAAAACTGATTATGATAAAAATTCCGTCTATACCAAAGCGATATTTATGGAGTATTCTATTGATAATGTTGGATATTTTGATAAGTTAGACAAGGTAATGATGGAAATGGCTGTAGATATTGTAATTTGTCCATTTCCAAGTTATCAATTGTTCAATTACTGTTCTCGGTTAATTGATAAAAAGGTTTTCTTTCATGTACACAATGTTCCATCCAAATTGATGTATCCCAGTTCGGCAAAGTTGCCAAATATATTGAAAGAATCTTTTGTTGACAGATGCTTAAAACGTATACGTTTTGATTTGAGATATTTAGCATCATTCAGAAGAATTGAATTAAATAAAATGAAGATAGTCCTTCTTTCTGATTTCTTTAGGGATGACCTAAAAAGTTTTTATGATTTCAACCCTAAATGTATATGTGCTTTGCCCAATCCATTCTGTATTGATGAAGAATATCAATTGGATTATCAGAAGAAAGAGAAAATGATTCTATATGTCGGAAGAATAAATACTAGACAAAAGCGTTTTCAATCTCTTCTTAATATTTGGAAAAGACTGCAAAATGAATTACTCGATTATAGACTTGAAATAGTAGGAGGAGGACCCGAAAAAGAATTGTATGAGAATCTGGCTCATGAAATGCGTCTTAAACGTATCACATTTCATGATTTTCAAAATCCGACGGAATATTATAAAAAAGCCGTATGCAGTTGCATGACAAGTAACTACGAGGGATTTAGTATGGTCTTAATTGAAGCAATGCAGTATGGATGTGTGCCATTTGTTTTTAATTCATTTGCATCTCTACCAGATATAATAGATGATAAGGTCAATGGATATGTCATTACGCCATTCGATGAAGGTGAATATGTACAGAAGATAAAAGAATTTATATTGTTATCAAAAAAGAATAAAGAAATAATCAGCGTTAAAGCCATGGAAAAAAGCCGAGAATTTGATGTCAGACGAGTTGGTCAACGATGGATAGAACTTATTGATAACTATTAAAATAAAAGACCATGAACCATTTGAAAATTATTTTGATGTCTCTAATTGGTTATTTCTATAACAATATAGTTACATATATTCCATCTCACATAATACGTAAATATTGTCTTATAATGTTTGGTGGCAAGATAGGCCATCATACACGAATTGATATGTGTGGATATATAGGCAGAGTAACAAAACTAAATATAGGAAACTATACCCATATTAATAGAGGGTGTATTTTACAAGCATTTGGTGGTATAACTATTGGAAATAGTGTCTCGATTAGTCACCGATGCAACATTATTAGCGGTGGACATGATGTTAACTCTCCCACATTTGAAGGAGATCATCAACCTATTGTTATTGGTGATTATGTCTGGATTGGAGTGGGAGCGACAATATTAAAAGGGGTAACAATAGGTAAGGGGGCGGTAGTGGCAGCAGGAGCTGTAGTGACTAAAGACGTTCCAGATTATGCTATCGTGGGTGGCATTCCTGCAAAAATAATAGGCGAACGAAATCATGACTTAAAGTATCAGTGTATAAGTTCGAGGAGGTGGTTACTCTTACAATAGTAAATCTTCATGGAGATTAGCATCCGATGAAACGGATTATATATACTTCTGTCGATGAATATTGTGAATAACTTTATATCGTTAGTGTTTACCTTATACCCTATTTTGTATGAATAAGAAAAAAATATGTTGGATTACTCCAGATTGCTTCATTGACTGCGATTTGAATTATTTCAATATGCATGAAATTTTAAAGCATTATGATATTCATTGGATCGTACTTTTTAGTAGGAATAATAGGTTCAAAGAGTCAGACTTCGAACAAATAAGGAAAGAAAATATGAATTTGACAATTGAATTTTTTAGGTTCAATTATAAAATGCGCAATCCTAAGAATATTCTAATAAATATACGCCTTGGCAAAGCTATAAAAAGGCAAACTCCTGATATAATTTATATGAATGATAGTATCTATTCACCATGGAAATTGCCAATGTTTTATTTATTACCAAAGAGACATTATATTCAAACAGCACATCAAGGAGAAGTTCATATAGGTATGGGACATAAAAGACTATTAAATATACTGCGTAGATTGGTTTATTCACGAGTGAAATATGTTAATATGTTTTCTAAGTCACAAGCGGAGCTTTTTCAAAAACATTTTCCTAGTTCAAGGGTATTTAAGATTCCATTAGCCTTAAAAGACTTTGGTGTTCCTACCATTGTGAAACCTAAAGATGGTATTATTCGATTCCTTTCATTTGGTACAATTAATTATGCTAAAAATATTGATTTGTTAATAGATGCTGCATGTGTACTTTATGATAAAGGATATCGAAACTTTAGGGTATCGATTAATGGTATGTGTAAAGATTGGAGTTTTTATCAGACAAAAATTAAATATCCAGAGCTTTTTGATATAGATATTCGGTCAATAGATAATTCTGAAATAGCTAATCTATTTGCTTCCACTGACTATTTTGTTCAACCTTATAGAGTAGTGTCTCAAAGTGGCCCTACAAAAATTGCATTTAATTATAATATTCCAATTATAGCATCAAATTTATTAGGCTTTTCTGATGAAATTCTTGAAGGTGTGAATGGATATCTTTTTGAACCAGGGAATGTAAACGATTTAGTTCGTGTAATGGCTAATGCCATAGATAAGTATGCATGTGATTATAGTAAGTTGAAAGCTTTAATGGCAGAGCATACAGAACAATACTATTCGTTTGGAAGAATTGCGTCTCTGTATGTGAAAATGTTTGATGATGTATTGAGTAAATAAATCTTTAGATTGTTTCAAATGAAAGAAAGGTTTAAATCAGCTATTAAAGGAAATAGCTTTATTGTATGGCTACGGATTATATATGAAAAAATAGGAGAATCCTTTTCATTGACTTTGTATAATGGAAGCACAAATCAAACAAAGGATATATATAAGAAACAAGCTGAATTGCAAATCAGAATACATGCCTTGGAAAAGGGAATGTCTATTGGTAGAGTAAGGGTGGGATTTGGAAAAGAAAAGGCATTTTCTCTTATTGAGGATCTTGCGGATTTGCTAAAAAAAGGTGGCTCGAAACAGTTTGTTGTTGAATCTGTCTCCGTCTTACAGAAGTATATCGAATTTAATGAGAATATGGGTGCTGCTATGGCTGATATAGAGATAGCACTCAATAAATTGTGCTCTTGTTACAATATAAAAAGCAATGATGTTGGCGGAATATATAATCTTAGCTTAAAAGATGTTTCAAGTAAAACCCAATGTCCTTTTGATTCATTTTCTCAATCACGTTTTTCTATTCGTGATTTTGGTGATTCACCATTAGATATAGATAAAGTTTATGCTGCATTAAAACTTTGTGAACGCACTCCATCAGCTTGTAATAGACAGAGTTGGGTAATTCATGTGTATACAGAAAATAAGTTAGTTGAAAAAATGTTCAAGTTACAAGGAGGGAGCAAGGGGTTTTATGAACAAATGCAATGTGCTATTCTTATATGTGGTGATTTGAGGAATTATGGCTTTTATGAACAAAATCTACCTTTTGTTGATGGAGGACTTTATGCGATGAATCTTCTTTACTCCCTTCATTATAATGGATTAGCTACCATACCATTGACTATGGGACATAAATGGAGAGTCATAAAAAAGATAAAGCAAGAAATGAATATTCCCGGAAATGAGATTCCAGTTCTTTTGATAGGTGTTGGAACGTATAAGGATGACTTTAAAGTTGCAGTTTCGCATCGCTATTCATATAAACAGTATGTAAAATTTAATCAATAAGTGATGAGAATCGGATTACTAACATATCATCATTCTGCAAACTATGGTGCAGTAATGCAAAGTTATGCAACGTGTCGAGCCCTAAAAGAACTAGGTCATGAAGTTGAATTTATAAATTTCCGGCAAGATGAAAAAAGATCGAATAGTTCGATAATCTTTTATTTTAAGATAAAAGCGTTTGATAGATTTATGGAAACATTTTATCCTAGTGAAACAAAGGTGATTCAATCTATGGACGACTTAAATGCAATAGCTTCAAATTATGATTGTTTAATGGTAGGCAGTGATCAAGTTTGGAATCCGGGGATCAGTCAGAGTAAATGCTTGGCATACTTCTTGGATTTTGGAGAATCTGACATTCGAAGAATCTCCTATGCTTCTAGTTTTGGAATTTCAAAATGGCCTGAACAATATCAGAGTTTACTACCGAGCATAAATAGCTCTCTTCATAGATTTTGTAGCATAAGTGTTAGAGAAGAGACTGGAAAATATCTTTTGAATAGCTTATTTAAACTCAACTCACAAGTAGTTTTAGACCCTACGCTATTACATGCTGACTATAATGAAATAACAGGAAGTATAGTGAATAATGATGAGGTGATTTGTTATTTACTCAATAGAGGTAAACTACAATTGGAGAAAACAATCAGGCTATCGAGATCTTTGGGTAAAACACCAAAAATGATTTCAACCATTAGACCTACATTTGGTTTTAGGTATGTTTATCCACCATCGATTGAGAATTGGATTAGGTATATTGCCGGAGCTAAATTTGTAATAACGGACTCTTTTCATGGATTAGCCTTCAGCTTGATTTACAATAAACAGTTTGTTGTGATATCTCCTAGTAATGGGAAAAATAGTAGATTAAAGGATTTACTTAAATCTGTGGGTCTTGAAGATAGATATTTTGATGAAAATGATCCAATTATATACCGTGAACTGCAAAATAAAAAAATAGATTACAATAAAGTGAATTCAAAGCTTGAAATTTTAAAGAAAGTTTCATGGGATTATCTTAAAAATGCTCTTCAATAGAGGTATAGGCTATGGAAAAGAAACGAATTTGCTACTTAGTGTCCTCGCTATGCAACGAAGGACCTGTCAATGTAATGTATAACATCATTAAGAATATTGATTTCTTAAAATTTGAAGTCTCTATTATTACATTTGTTCCAGAGAAAGAAACGACAAGAATGCATGATTTCTCAAAATTACCTATAAGTATATATCAACTTTCGAAGAATAAATTTCTGAATCCAATTTCATTATATTTAAGGCTAAAAGACACTGTTAATGAGATTGAACCGAATGTGTTACATGCTCATTGTCCGCGATCTTTATATCTTATGGCATTTCTTCCAAAGAAATTTATTAAGATATTCACTATTCACAATTATCCAAATGAGTTTCAGATTGTATTATATGGCAAAATTAAAGGTGAAATTGTTATTTTACTTGATCATATTTTCACTCGTTGGATAAAAAATGGGATTTGTTGTGCTCCCAATATTAGAGAAGATTATTTAACTAATAAAGGTTGGGATTTTAAATGTATTCCTAATGGTTCCTCTATGCCTGTTTGGAAGTATAATGACGATGAAAAATCAAAATATCGAAAAGAATTTGGATTGAAAGAGGGGATGAAATATTTCATTTTTATTAGTCGATTCTCACAAGAAAAGAATCCTGATATTATCATCCATGCGTTTCGTTTACTCGACAGATCAGACATTGGACTTGTGATGCTTGGTAAGGGCCCCATGTGGGATGAGCTTAAAAAACAAGAAAGTACAAATATCATAATGCCTGGTTTTTCAAACAGGGTTTATGATTATATAATTGCATCTGATTTTTATATATCGGCTTCCAATACAGAAGGATTGGCGAATACCTTGTTGGAAAGTATGAGTGTTGGACTTCCTATGCTTTTGTCTGATATTCCATCGCATAGAGCAGTAATGAATATGTTGGGAGATGATACAGGTATTCTCTACAATCAACACAATCAGAAAGAGTTGCTTGAAGGGATAACAAGAATACTGGAATTTGATAGTTTAAAGGCTTCAGAAAACATTCAATACGTTTACACTAAAGAGTTTACCTCTGAAGTAATGTCTAGGCGCTATCAAGAAGAATATATAAACCTTTTATAATGAGTAAAAAGTCTAAGAAAATTAATCATATACCTCATTAATGAAAAAGATACTAATTACAGGTGGAAGCGGATTTATTGGTACTAATCTGATAGAACATCTGTTAAAAAAAACAGATGCCGAACTTCTTACTTTCGATATTAATGAGCCTAAAATCGATTCTCACAATAGATTTTGGAAACGCGTGGATATTAGAGAGTATGAAGAGTTGAGGGAGAAAATTGTGGAATACAAACCGGATATAGTGATTCATCTGGCAGCTCGAACAGATTTAAGAGGCTTGACTTTGAAAGATTACGATGCCAATATGACTGGAGTAAGTAACCTGTTGAAAGCAATTGATGAAGCTGGTACAGTCCAAAAAGCAGTGTTTGCTTCATCAATGTATGTGTGTGAACCCGGATACATGCCTAAAGATTTTGAAGACTATGCGCCTCATACACTTTATGGAGAAAGTAAAGTTGAAACAGAAAGAAGAATAAAGAAGGCAAATCCGTCTTATACATGGAGCATTATAAGGCCCACATCAATCTGGGGACCATGGTTTGGAGAACCTTACGATAAATTTTTCCATATTGTGATGAATCGTATGTATTTTCATATGGGCAAGAAAGCTTGTAAAAAGACGTATGGATATGTTGACAATGCTATTTATCAAATAGAATCTATCTTGAAGGCGGAGTCTGAAAAAGTGAACAGAAATGTGTATTATCTAGGAGACTACGAAGCCTATTCTATCACAGATTGGGCTAATGAAATAGCAAATATCGAAGGTATTAAAATTCCTCATGTCCCTTATTTTTGCTTCCGATGGATGGGATATGTGGGGGATTGTTTAAAAAAAATAGGAATCGCTTTCCCTATGACTAGCTTCCGACTGCATAATATGACAACGAACAATGTTCATAATTTGGAGCCTATAAAATCAATAGCTCCTCATTTGCCGGTATCTAGGGTAGAGGGTACTAAGGTCACTTTAGATTGGATTCATAAATATGAGTAAAAGAGGCAGTATATGTTTTATTAATGGATAAAGCTATTTTTTATGAAAGTTTCAATTATAACTTCGTGCTACAATCGTGCAGCAACGATTAGGAGTGCTATCGAGAGTGTCTTAGCACAGGATTATAATGACATAGAGTTTATTGTGGTGGATGGCTCCAGTACGGATGGTTCGTTGGATATTATCCGAGAATATGTAGATCGAATTTCGATCATTATATCGGAACCTGACCATGGTATGTATGAGGCTATCAATAAGGGTATTCGTGTGGCTACGGGAGAGATAATTGGATTGCTGCATTCGGATGATTTTTTTTATGATAATGGGGTAATTGGGCGCATTGTAAAACGAATAAAACGGACACATGCTGATTTCTTATATGGTGATGGTCTCTTTGTGAATCCTGATAATACGAACAAAGTGGTGCGCAACTGGATTGGGGGAGGGTATCGTCTTTGGAAAGTGCGTCATGGATGGCTTCCGCTTCATCCCACTTGCTATATACGACGCGATGTAATGATGAGACTGGGGCTTTATAACGAGAGTTATAAAATTGCAGCTGATAGTGACCTATTGGTACGCTATCTGTTGACCGGTGGACTCACGGTGACATATCTCAATGAATATATCGTGCGGATGCGTATGGGTGGGCTTTCTACTGATAGTGCTAAACGTAAGAAGATGTGGGAAGAGGATATTAGGGTGTATGTCTCGCACGGATTATGGCCTACTTTGACCAAATTGGAAAAGATGGCTTGGAAAGTACCGCAATTTGTACTCGCATTACTGAAAAAATAGGTAATTATTCCAGATAAGAATTATAAAAATAAAGTGTATGCAGGAAGTCCAACGTTTTAACAAAGTCCTAAAATCTTTGGTCCTTTTTGGGGATCTTATTTTGCTGAACCTGCTTTTATGGGGATTTAATTTGTTTCTGGGTACCCGTTTCTGGTGTATTCATTGCGGTTCTATCTTTCAGGGTATGACTCTTATCACTCTGTGCTATTTACTTTGTAATATGCATTCAGGTGTTATTCTTCATCGTCCTGTGGTACGTCCTGAACAGATTATGATCCGTGTTTTACGTAACATGGTTCCTTTTGTCTTTTTATCGGTTTGTACGTTGCTTGTTTTTCATTTTCATTTTTCACATTCCCGATATTTCGGACTGTTTTATGTTGCTTTAATAATTGTTATTATCAGCTATCGTTTAATTTCCCGTCACTTTCTGGAGCTTTATCGAAAAAAGGGAGGAAATGTTCGTAAGGTCGTATTGGTTGGGAGCCATGAGAATATGCAGGAACTTTATCATGCGATGACGGATGATCCTACGTCTGGTTATCGTGTACTGGGTTATTTCGAGGATTTTCCTTCGGGTCGGTATCCACAGGAGGTTCCATATTTGGGACAACCCAATGAAGTAAGTGTTTTTTTAGAAAAACATGCGGGAGAGATTAATCAGCTTTATTGTAGTCTTCCTTCTGTGCGTAGTGCGGAGATTGTTCCTATTATTAATTACTGTGAAAATCATTTGGTCCGTTTTTTTAGTGTTCCTAATGTCCGTAACTATTTGAAACGTAGGATGCATTTTGAGTTATTGGGTAATGTTCCTGTGCTTTCCATTCGTTGTGAGCCATTGGAGTCATTGGAGAACCGTATTATCAAGCGTACTTTTGATGTCATTTGTTCAGGGCTATTTCTTATTACAGTCTTCCCGTTCGTTTATATATTCTTCGGAATTGCGATCAAGCTAAGTTCTCCCGGCCCTGTCTTTTTCAAGCAGAAACGCAGTGGTGAGGATGGTCGTGAATTCTGGTGTTACAAGTTTCGTTCGATGAAGGTTAATACGCAATGTGATACTCTTCAGGCCACGGAAAATGATCCTCGTAAAACACGTATCGGAGAGATTATGAGGAAGACTAGTGTGGATGAATTACCACAATTCATCAATGTGTTGAAGGGTGATATGTCTATTGTAGGTCCCCGTCCACACATGTTGAAGCATACGGAGGAATATTCTAATCTGATAAATAAGTTTATGGTTCGTCACTTTGTTAAACCTGGAATAACTGGTTGGGCGCAGGTGACTGGTTATCGTGGTGAGACGAAAGAACTCTGGCAGATGGAGGGTCGCGTGCAACGTGATATCTGGTACATAGAGCATTGGACTTTTTTATTGGATTTATATATTATGTATAAGACAGTGTATAATGCCATACGCGGAGAAAAAGAAGCATATTAAATAATTGACAATAAAAAGACGATAATAAAAACTTAGAAATTAAAGGGCGTTTAATTATGAATTTACGAATTATGATGAGAAGACTTAACAACAGAAATTTATGGCTACTATTGTTGCCATTCCTATTGACTGCTTGTCAGTCTTATAAAAAGGTTCCATATTTTCAAAATGTGGAAGTTGTGAACGAGGTAGAACAACAGGAAAAATTGTATGATGCCAAGATAATGCCAAAGGATTTGTTGACTATTGTGGTATCGTGCACTAGTCCTGAACTTGCGATACCTTTTAACCTGACAGTGGCCAGTAATGCTGGAATAGCTGTGAGTACTTCGTCTTATGTGACTACTCAACCTGTATTACAACCTTATTTGGTAGATAATGAAGGAAATATAAATTTTCCTGTATTAGGAGAATTGAAGTTAGGCGGCTTAACGAAAAGGGAAGCTGAACAGCTGATTATAGATAAATTGAAGCCTTACATGAAGGAGACTCCCATTGTAACGGTGCGTATGGTAAATTATAAAATATCTGTTATCGGCGAAGTTACCAGACCGGGTACTTTTACTATCTCTAATGAGAAAGTAAATCTGTTGGAAGCATTAGCCATGGCAGGTGATATGACAGTATACGGTCTTCGTGATAATGTGAAGTTGATTCGTGAGGACGCAAACGGCAAACAGCAAATTGTAACCTTGGATTTGAATAAGGCCGAAACCATTCTTTCACCTTACTATTGGTTACAGCAGAATGATATTGTTTATGTAACCCCTAATAAAGCAAAGGCTCGAAATTCGGATGTGGGCAACAGTACCAGTCTTTGGTTCTCTGCTACTTCTATTTTGGTATCTATCGTCAGCCTATTAGTAAATATTTTAAAATAATGATTTGCAATGAAAGAAACAGATTTCAACGAAGCACAAGAATCTAAGGAAGAAAATATAGACGTTAAGGAACTACTGTTTAAGTATTTGATCCACTGGCCTTGGTTTGTGGGTGCGGTTGTGGCGTGTTTGATTGCGGCATGGGTCTATCTTTATATATCCACTCCCGTATATAATATTTCCGCTACGGTTTTAATAAAGGATGATAAGAAAGGTGGTAGTGCCGGAATGCTTTCCGGGTTGGAGAGTCTGGGATTGGATGGTATGGTCTCTTCTTCGCAGAATATTGATAACGAGATTGAAGTTCTCCGTTCCAAGACTATCGTTAAAGAGGTGGTTGAAGATTTGGGGCTTTATATTTCCTATACGGATGAAGATGAATTCCCTTCCAGAAACACGTATAAGACTTCACCGGTACAAGTGAGTCTGACTCCGCAGGAAGCTGATTTGTTGGAGGAACCGATGATTGTGGAGATGGCATTGCAACCACAGGGAAGTATGGATGTGAATGTGAAGATTGCCGGTAATAAATATCAGAAACATTTCGAAAAATTGCCGGCTGTTTTTCCTACCGGCAAAGGGACATTGGCTTTTTTCCTGACGCCGGACTCGGTATTATCTTCTAAAAGGACATTGGAAGAAATTACAGATCCGGAAAAGACTACACGTAATATTACAGCAACAATTAATAGGCCTTTGGCTGTAGCGAAATGGTGTTGTAAGAATATGACTATCGAACCTACTTCCAAAACCACTTCTGTAGCTGTCATATCATTGAAAAATTCAAATGTACAGCGCGGCAAGGATTTTATCAATAAGCTGTTGGAGATGTATAATATCAATACGAATAATGATAAGAACGAGGTGGCGCAGAAAACAGCAGAATTTATCAATGAACGTATTAGTATTATTTCGAAAGAACTCGGTAGTACGGAAAAGGATCTGGAAAGTTTTAAGCGTGGAGCGGGTATTACAGATTTAACCAGTGATGCACAGATAGCTTTGACGGGTAGTGCTGAATATGAAAAGAAACGTGTGGAGAATCAAACCCAGATTAATTTGCTGCAGGATTTGCAGAAATATATGCAAAATGAAGGTTATGAGGTTTTACCTAGTAATATCGGGTTGCAGGATTTGAATCTTGCTGCTGCCATCAATCGATATAATGATGTGCTTGTTGAGAGAAAACGTTTGCTGCGTACATCAACGGAGAATAATCCTACTATTATAAATCTGGATACAAGCATTAGTGCAATGAAAGAGAATGTACAAGTCTCTTTAGATAGGGTGTTGCGTGGATTGTATATCACAAAAGCGGATCTGGATCGTGAAGCGAATCGTTATTCCCGTCGCATCAGTGAGGCGCCTGGACAGGAACGTGAGTTTGTGAGTATTGCTCGTCAACAGGAGATAAAAGCCGGGCTTTATCTGATGTTACTTCAGAAGCGTGAAGAGAATGCTATAACTTTGGCTGCTACTGCCAATAATGCAAAGATAATAGATGACGCTATAGCGGATGATGCTCCTGTGTCTCCTAGAAGTAAGATTACTTATTTGATCGCTTTGATATTAGGTCTTGGAATTCCGGTAGGGGTTATTTATTTACTCGAATTAGCTAAATTTAAGATTGAAGGTCGTGCAGATGTAGAGAAACTTACCAGTGCACCTATTGTCGGTGATATCCCATTGACTGATGAAAAACAAGGAGCTATTGCTGTATTTGAGAATCAAAACAACCTGATGAGTGAAACCTTCCGCAATGTCCGAACGAATCTTCAGTTTATGCTTGGAAATGACAAGAAGGTGATTTTGGTTACTTCCACAGTCAGTGGTGAAGGTAAATCCTTTATCTCTGGTAATCTTGCTATCAGTCTTTCTTTATTGGGCAAGAAAGTAGTAATCGTTGGTCTTGATATCCGCAAGCCAGGTTTGAATAAGGTATTCAATATATCAAAAAGAGAACAAGGTATAACTCAATATTTGGCCAATCCGGAAAAGAACTTGATGGATTTGGTACAGCTTTCCGATGTCAGTAAGAATCTCTATATTCTTCCTGGTGGAACAGTTCCTCCTAATCCGACTGAATTGTTGGCCCGTGATGGATTGGATAAAGCGATTGAGACTCTTAAGAAGAATTTTGAATATGTAATTCTGGATACAGCTCCTGTTGGTATGGTTACCGATACTTTATTGATAGGACGTGTGGCTGATTTATCTGTTTATGTATGTCGCGCGGATTATACTCGTAAGAATGAGTATACTTTGATTAATGAACTTATTGATGGAAATAAGTTACCTAACCTATGTACTGTAATCAATGGTTTGGATTTGAAGAAAAGAAAATATGGTTATTATTACGGTTATGGTAAATATGGTAAGTACTATGGTTATGGTAAACGATATGGCTATGGTTACGGATATGGAGAAACTAGCGATAATAAAGAGAAATAGAGTGCTTCAAAGTACTTTTAGAAAAAGTGAGATGAAGAATGTGTAGGTCCCTAACTTCATGCTACACACATGAAGATCCCTACATTTTGTGGTCAGGAAATACACAGCGGTGTATTCCTGATCAACGCCCTCATGTCGGTGTAAATCCGATGTGATTTCTATAATATCAACTGTCTGTGAAGATAGTTGATATTTTTTTTGTAATGCAATGACTGATGGATAATTTTTAGTAGCTTTGTGAAAAATATGATTGATATGGAAGATTTGCAAAGATTATATCCTATCGGGATTCAGACATTCTCGAAGATACGGGAGGGGAATTACCTCTATATTGATAAAACAGCATATGTTTATCGGATGACTCATTCGGCTTCCAGTTATATGTTCTTGAGCCGTCCACGACGTTTTGGGAAATCATTACTTACTTCTACGCTGCATAGCTATTTTTCCGGACGCAAGGACCTGTTTCACGGATTGGCTATGGAGAAACTGGAGAAGGAGTGGACGGAATATCCGGTACTTCACTTCGATATGAGTATGGCGAAACATGTGGATAAAGGAGGATTGGAACGTCTTCTTGATTTTATGCTTGCTGAATATGAACGTACGTTTGCTATTAACACAGTAGAGGGGGATGCCAATCTACGCTTAGTCAATCTTATTAAGCGTGCTTATGAGCAAACAGGTAAGAAGGTGGTTGTGCTTATTGATGAATATGATGCTCCTTTGCTTGATGTAGTACATGAACGGGAAAATCTGGATGTATTGCGTAACATCATGCGTAACTTCTACAGTCCGTTAAAAGCTTGTGATCCTTATTTGCGTTATGTATTTCTGACTGGTATTACTAAATTCTCACAACTAAGTATTTTTAGTGAGTTGAATAATATAAAGAATATTAGTATGGATGAGCCATACGCTGTTATCTGTGGAATTAGTGAAGATGAGATACGTTTGCAAATGAAGGATGATTTGGAAGGATTGGCAAAGAAATTGGGGATAACACCTGAAGAGGCTTTGATGAAATTGAAAGAAAATTATGATGGTTATCATTTCACTTCTCCTTCGCCCGATATATATAATCCTTTCAGTTTGCTAAATGCTTTTGCAGATGGAAAATTTGGATCTTATTGGTTTGGTAGCGGTACGCCTACGTATCTGATAAATATGTTGAAGAAGTTTGGCGTGGAACCTTCCGAAATTGGAAATAATAGGGTTTCGGTCGAGGATTTTGATGCACCAACAGAAAGGATGACAAGTATTATCCCGCTGCTATATCAAAGTGGCTATATCACTATTAAGAATTATGATGAGGAATTAGACTTGTATACATTGAATATTCCTAATAAGGAAGTGAGAATAGGCCTGATGAAAAGTCTTCTTCCACATTATGTCGGTAGTAAAGCTCCGGAAACCACGACAATGGTGGCGTATCTTTCCCGTGATATCCGTAATGGGGATATGGATACTGCATTACGCCGTTTGCAAACGTTCCTGTCCACTATACCGCAATGCGATAATACGAAATATGAAGGACACTATCAGCAGGTCTTTTATATCATATTCAGTTTGTTGGGGTATTATGTGGATGTGGAAGTTCGTACTCCTCGTGGACGGGTAGATATAGTGCTTCGTACGAAGACTACATTGTATGTGATGGAACTGAAACTGGATAAAAGTGCGGGTGAAGCGATGGAGCAAATTGATTTGAAGAATTATCCGGAACGCTTTGCTTTATGTGGATTGCCTGTCGTAAAGGTGGCTGTCAGTTTTGATAGCGAACGGTGTACGATTGGGGGCTGGGAGATTATAAATGCTTAAGTATGTGAAAAATATGGTTGATATGGAAGATTTGCAAAGACTATATCCTATCGGGATACAGACATTCTCGAAGATACGGGAGGGGAATTACCTCTATATTGATAAAACGGAATATGTTTACCGGATGACTCATTCGGCTTCCAGCTATATGTTTTTGAGCCGTCCACGACGTTTTGGTAAGTCATTACTTACTTCCACGCTGCATAGCTATTTTTCCGGACGTAAGGAGCTGTTTCATGGATTGGCTATGGAGAAACTGGAGAAGGAGTGGACGGAATATCCGGTACTTCACTTCGATATGAGTACTGCCAAACATGCGGATAGTGAACAGTTGCTCCAAGAATTGAATCTGAAACTATATGGTTATGAGCAGATTTATGGACGGCTGGAGGAGGAGGTTAATCCCAATCAGCGTTTGATGGGACTGATAAAACGTGCTTATGAGCAAACCGGCAAGAAAGTGGTCGTGCTTATTGATGAATATGATGCTCCTCTGCTGGATGTGGTGCACGAATGGGAAAACCTGGATGTATTGCGTAATATCATGCGTAACTTCTACAGTCCGTTAAAAGCTTGTGATCCTTATTTGCGATATGTATTTTTGACTGGTATTTCCAAATTCTCCCAACTAAGTATTTTTAGTGAGTTGAATAATATAAAGAATATTAGTATGGATGAGCCATACGCTGCTATCTGTGGAATTAGTGAAGATGAGATACGTTTGCAAATGAAGGATGATTTGGGAGAATTGGCAAAGAAATTGGAGATAACACCTGAAGAGGCTTTGATGAAACTGAAAGAAAATTATGATGGTTATCATTTCACATCTCCTTCGCCCGATATATATAATCCTTTCAGTTTGCTAAATGCTTTTGCTGATGGAAAATTTGGATCTTATTGGTTTGGTAGCGGTACTCCTACATATCTGATTAAGATGTTGAATAAATTCGGAGTGAAACCTTCCGAAATTGGATGTAAACAACTAAAGTCCTCAGCTTTCGATGCTCCTACTGAAACGATGACTGATGCAGTGCCTTTATTGTACCAAAGTGGGTATATCACTATTAAGGATTATAATAAGATGCTAGACCTTTATACGCTGGATATTCCCAATAAAGAAGTAAGGCTGGGACTTATGGAGAGCCTTCTTCCTTATTATGTAAATAACAAGACACCTGAAGCAACTACCATGGTGGCTTATCTTTTTTATGATATTCAGAATGGTGATATGGATGCTGCTTTACACCGTTTGCAGGAATTTCTGTCTACGATTCCCTACTGCGACAATACAAGGTTCGAAGGACACTATCAGCAGGTCTTTTATATCATATTCAGTTTGTTGGGGTATTATGTGGATGTGGAAGTTCGTACTCCTCGTGGACGGGTAGATATAGTGCTTCGTACGAAGACTACATTGTATGTGATGGAACTGAAACTGGATAAAAGTGCGGGTGAAGCGATGGAGCAAATTGATTTGAAGAATTATCCGGAACGCTTTGCTTTATGTGGATTGCCTGTTGTAAAGGTGGCTGTCAGTTTTGATAGCGAACGGTGTACGATTGGGGACTGGAAGATTATAGGATGCTGATTATGTTGTTGATTTATAGTTTATTATATACTTAGGTAAATGAAAATAGCTCTGTAAGGGGCTTTTTTCTTTTCTATCCGGAATAAAAGTTTCACCTTTGCATTGTTGATCAACAAAAGGTGAATAAATAAACTTGAATTTAAATCTTTAAAAAAACGTAGTATGAGTGTAATTTACAAAGTCATTACGCGGCCAACAGATCCGCGTGTTCCCAATTCTCCTAAGAGATATTATCCGCATCTGATCACTTTAGGTCAGTCCGTCAACCTGAAATATATTGCACAGAAAATGCAGGATCGTTCTTCGCTGTCTATCGGTGACATCAAGAGTGTAATCCAGAATTTTGTGGAAAAAATGAAGGAGCAGTTGTTGGAAGGTAAGTCTGTGAATATCGAAGGTTTGGGTGTGTTTATGTTGACTGCCCGTTCGAAAGGTGCGGAGTTGGCGAAGGATATTAATGCTAAGAGTGTGGATAGTGTTCGTATCTTTTTCCAAGCTAATAAAGAGTTGCGTGTCACCAAAACTGCTACCCGTGCAGATGAGAAGTTAGATCTGATCAGTCTGGATGAATATCTGAAGAAAATTAGCGTTACTGTATCTCCGGAAGATCCCGAGAAACCGGATGAAGGCGAAGGTGGCGGAGATGAAGGTGGCGGTAGCGGAGAGGCACCGGATCCCGCAGCTTAATGTCTTGTTGATTAATAGCTGACGGTTAGAGTGTTCATTTAGTGTTTAATTAAAAAAGAGAAATGTCTATGAAAAAAACGTGGAGTATTATTTTGAAAGTGATTATTGCTGTTGCCGGTGCGATTGCCGGAGTGGTAGGTGTGCAGGCAGCAACCTTGTAATTGATTATCTTATAAATAGGTATATTTATGAATGAATAACAGGCGGGATTTTTCCCGCCTGTTTGTGTTTAGATATAATAAGAGGGTTGCTTTCTTGAAAAATGCTCTTTTTTGTTTTGTTTCATGCTATTTGTTAGGAGTATCGCTCTATATTTTAACAAAATAGAAATTATAATCAAACTCGTTGGCTGAATAGCGGATTTTATCTACCTTTGCATCTTAATTAAATGCGTCATTTTAAGCGAGAAAAAACATGATTCGAAAAATAATAAAAGCTCTTTGGATATTCTTGGCAGTCATAGTATTGGCTATTGTTATAGTCTTTGTCTCCATTTCAAAGGGTTGGATTGGCTATATGCCTCCTGTAGAGGAACTCGAGAACCCGAGCTATAAATTTGCAACAGAGATTTTTTCTGAAGATGAGAAAGTGCTTGGTACATGGTCTTACAGCAAGGAAAACCGGGTGTACACGGCTTACAAGGATTTGTCACCCAGTATTATCAATGCTCTTATTGCAACGGAAGATGTTCGTTTTGTCGAGCATTCGGGTATTGATGCCAAAGCATTGTTCCGTGCGTTTGTGAAACGTGGTTTGATGTTTCAGAAAAATGCAGGTGGGGGTAGTACCTTGTCACAACAGCTAGCTAAACAGTTGTTTACGGAAAATGTGGCTAGAAATACACTTCAACGTCTTTTCCAAAAACCGATTGAATGGGTGATTGCGGTGAAACTTGAACGTTACTACACCAAAGAGGAAATATTGAGTATGTATCTCAATAAATTTGATTTTCTGAATAATGCTGTTGGTATCAAAACTGCTGCATATACCTATTTTGGCTGTGAACCGAAGGACTTGAAGATTGAAGAAGCAGCTACATTGGTGGGTATGTGTAAGAATCCGTCACTTTACAATCCGGTTCGTTTCAACGAACGTTCCCGTGGCCGTCGTAATGTGGTGCTCGAGCAGATGCGTAAAGCCGGATATATCACAGATGCAGAATGTGATTCTTTGCAGGCTCTTCCGTTGAAACTGACTTACAATCGTGTTGACCATAAAGAGGGGCTGGCTACTTATTTCCGTGAATATCTCCGCGGCGTCATGACAGCACCGAAACCGGTAAGAAGTGATTATCGTGGTTGGCAAATGCAGAAATTCTATGAGGATTCTATCGCTTGGGAAACTAACCCGTTATATGGCTGGTGTGCGAAAAACAAGAAGAAAGACGGTACAAATTATAACATCTATACAGATGGATTGAAGATTTATACAACTATCAATTCACGTATGCAGCAGTATGCCGAAGATGCTGTAAAAGAGCATTTGGGTGATTATCTGCAACCTATATTCTTCAAAGAAAAAGAGGGAAGTAAGAATGCTCCGTATGCACGTTCACTACCGGAAAAACGAGTGGAAGAGTTGTTGACGAAAGCAATGAAACAAACGGAACGTTATCGCCTCATGAAAGAGGCGGGAGCTTCGGAACAACAGATTCGTAAGGCGTTCGATACACCGGAAGAAATGACTGTCTTTTCCTGGAAGGGTGATAAAGATACGATTATGACACCGATGGATTCTATCCGCTACTACAAATCTTTCTTGCGGACGGGATTTATGTCAATGGATCCGGCAAACGGACACGTGAAGGCTTATGTGGGCGGACCGAATTATGTATATTTCCAGTATGATATGGCGATGGTAGGACGTCGTCAGGTAGGTTCTACTATTAAGCCGTATTTATATACATTGGCAATGGAGAACGGATTTTCTCCTTGCGATCAGGCACGCCACGTAGAGCAAACTTTGATTGATGAGAATGGAACTCCCTGGACACCACGTAATGCAAATGATAAGCGTTATGGAGAAATGGTAACTCTGAAATGGGGATTGGCAAACTCCGATAACTGGATTTCTGCATATCTGATGGGTAAGTTGAATCCGTATGATTTGGTACGCCTGATCCATAGTTTCGGTGTACGTAATAAAGCAATTGATCCGGTGGTTTCACTTTGTCTGGGACCTTGTGAAATTTCTGTCGGTGAAATGGTCAGCGCATACACAGCTTTTGCCAATAAAGGAATCCGGGTGGCTCCATTGTTCGTTACCCGCATTGAGGATAGTGATGGCAATGTCATTTCTACTTTTGCACCGCAAATGGAAGAAGTGATAAGCGCGTCGAGCACTTACAAAATGCTGGTTATGCTGCGTGCCGTTATCAACGAGGGAACGGGTGGACGTGTTCGTCGATATGGAATTACCGCTGATATGGGTGGAAAAACAGGAACGACCAATGATAACTCCGATGCCTGGTTTATGGGATTCACTCCTTCACTGGTATCCGGTTGTTGGGTAGGAGGGGACGAACGTGATATTCACTTCGGTAGAATGACCTATGGACAGGGGGCTGCTGCAGCTTTGCCTATCTGGGCAATGTATATGAAGAAAGTGTATGACGATCCGACCTTGGGATATGACCAGCAGGAGAGATTCAAACTCCCTGAAGGGTTTGACCCGTGTGCCGGTTCGGAAACTCCTGATGGCGAAGTGGAAGAAAGAGGACTGGACGATCTTTTCAATTAAAGAAGTGCACAAGTATATTGTTTGCATAGGGAGTAATTACAACAGGAAAGAGAACTTGACTTTTGCCAGGCAGAAGCTGACAGAATCGTTCTCTTCTATATGTTTTGCTCCCGAACTGGAAACTAAACCTTTGTTTTTTAAGAATCCGGCCTTGTTTTCCAACCAAGTGGTTCTGTTCTTTTCCGATAAGGATGAAGAGGTGGTGAGGAAAACGCTGAAAGATATAGAACGGAGGTCCGGACGTCGTCCGGAGGATAAGAAAGAGGAGAAGGTTTGTCTGGATATTGACATGCTTTTATATGATAACAAAATATTAAAACCGGAGGATTGGCAAAGGGGATATATACAACAGTCATTATCTGCTTTCCATTCTTCATTATTTATTAAGTAGATGAAATTTCTTGGAATTATACCTGCCCGTTATGCATCCACTCGTTTTCCTGCGAAACCGTTGGCTATGTTGGGCGGAAAAACAGTCATACAACGCGTATACGAACAAGTGGCAGGCGTTTTGGATGACGCTTATGTAGCTACGGATGATGAACGCATTGAAGCTGCTGTTAAGGCGTTCGGGGGAAAGGTTGTGATGACTTCCGTTCACCACAAAAGTGGTACGGATCGTTGTTATGAAGCCTGTACCAAGATTGGAGGTGATTTTGACGTCGTAGTGAATATACAAGGAGATGAACCTTTTATTCAGCCTTCACAACTGGATGCGGTAAAGGCTTGTTTCGATGATGCAACCACGCAGATTGCTACGTTGGTGAAGCCTTTTACTGCTGATGAACCGTTTGCCGTACTGGAAAACGTGAATTCACCGAAAGTGGTAGTCAACAAGAACTGGAATGCACTTTATTTTAGCCGTTCTATCATTCCTTATCAGCGGAATGCCGAGAAACAGGACTGGTTGAAGGGACATACCTACTACAAGCACATCGGATTGTATGCTTATCGTACAGAGGTGCTGAAAGAGATTACTATGCTTCCACAGTCTTCTTTGGAGTTGGCCGAATCTTTGGAGCAGCTTCGCTGGCTGGAGAACGGATACAAAATAAAGGTCGGTATCAGTGAGGTGGAAACTATTGGAATCGATACTCCACAAGACTTGGAACGGGCAGAAGAATTTTTGAAGAATAGAATCTAATCTTATGGATCGTACGATACAACCTGAAATACAAACCCTGAAAAATTTTCGTATACTTCCTCCCGTTCGAATGACGTTGCCAAACGGTATTCCGTTGACTGTTATTAATGCGGGTGAACAGGAAGTGGTACGCATAGATGTGCTTTTTGCCGGGGGACGCTGGCAACAGTCGCAGAAACTGCAAGCTCTGTTTACGAACCGGATGCTGCGTGAAGGTACAAAAAAATATACGGCTGCCACCATTGCCGAAAAACTGGATTACTACGGCTCATGGCTCGAATTGTCCAGTTCGTCGGAATATGCATATATCACTGTTTATTCACTGAATAAGTATTTGGCGAAAACATTGGAGGTGGTGGAATCTATGATTAAAGAACCGCTTTTCCCGGAGAAGGAATTGCATACTATCCTTGATACCAATATCCAACAATATCTGGTCAATACTTCCAAAGTTGATTTCCTGGCACACCGCAGTCTGTTGCAGTCGCTTTACGGTGAACAGCATCCATGTGGTAAAATAGTGGTGGAGGAAGATTATCATGCCATCACTCCGGAAGTGCTCCGTGAATTTTATGAACGGTATTATCATTCGGGTAATTGCTCTATCTTTTTGTCCGGTAAGGTGACGGAGGATATTATCAGCCGGGTGACAGATACATTCGGCACTTCTTTCGGCCAGCATCAGCAGCAGGTGTCGAGATTAAGTTTTCCTTTTACTGCTGTTCCCGGAAAGAGAATTTTTACAGAGCGTGAAGACGCCATGCAGAGTGCTGTGAAGATGGGATATACGACCATTACTCGTAATCATCCTGATTATTTGAAACTTCGGGTATTGATGACTTTATTCGGAGGTTATTTCGGCAGTCGGCTGATGTCTAATATTCGTGAAGAGAAGGGATATACTTATGGTATTTCGGCAGGAATCATGTTTTATCCGGATAGCGGACTATTGGCTATCTCGACAGAAACGGATAATGAATATGTGGAACCGTTGATACAGGAAGTGTATCATGAAATAGACCGCCTGCATCAGGAACCTGTGTCGGCGGAAGAACTGACTATCGTGCGCAACTATATGTTGGGAGAAATGTGCCGTAGTTATGAGTCGCCTTTCTCACTTTCGGATGCGTGGATCTTCATAGCTACTTCCGGTCTGGATGATGACTACTTTTCACGTTCTCTGCTGGCTGTGAATGAGGTTACTCCGATGGAAATACAAGATTTGGCACAGCGCTATTTGTGCAAAGAGACATTAAAAGAGGTCATTGCAGGTAAAAAGTTGTCATAAATTGCTTTCCGAAAGTGGGCTGTTTGGGATAGAAATTGTATCTTTGTCCAAATTGTAATTCTAAAATGAGTAACGACTAAAACCAATGAGGAAATATCTATATACTACACTTTTATTGGCTCTTCTTGCACAAGAGGGAGTGATGGCACAAGAAAATGAAGGAAAAAAAGGCGGATTTTTCGGAAAAATTAAAGATACATTCTCCACTGAAATAAAGATTGGCAACTATACTTTTAAGGATGGCAGTGTCTATACAGGAGAAATGAAAGGACGAAAACCGAATGGAAAAGGAAAAACAGTCTTTAAAAACGGTGATGTCTTTGAAGGTGAATATGTGAAGGGGAAACGTGAAGGATATGGAATTTATATGTTTCCTGACGGAGAAAAGTACGAAGGACAGTGGTTCCAGGATCAGCAGCATGGAAAAGGTATCTATTATTTTATGAATAACAACCGTTACGACGGTATGTGGTATCAGGATTATCAGCATGGTGAAGGAACAATGTATTATCATAACGGTGATTTGTATGTAGGTAAATGGGTGAATGATAAACGTGAAGGCGAAGGTACATACACTTGGGCGAATGGAGCCAAATATACCGGTCATTGGAAAAATGATAAGAAGAACGGCAAAGGTATCATGAACTGGGACGATGGCTGTAAGTATGAAGGAGATTGGAAAGATGATGTCCGTCACGGAAAAGGGGTATTTGAATATACCAATGGAGATAAATACGATGGTGACTGGGCGGATGATATTCAACACGGAAGAGGTACTTACTACTTTCACACGGGCGATCGTTATGAAGGTTCTTATCTCTTAGGTGAACGCACCGGTGAAGGAGTTTATTATCATGCTAACGGCGACAAGTATGTAGGTAATTTCAAAAATGGCATGCAAGACGGAAAGGGTACTTTTACCTGGGCGAATGGTGCTGTGTACGAAGGAAGCTGGAAAAACAATAAACGTGATGGCAGAGGAGTCTATAAATGGAGCAATGGCGATGTTTATGACGGTGATTGGAAAGACAACCGTCCCAATGGACAGGGTACTCTGAAAACCGTTGCTGGGATGCAATATAAAGGTGGCTTTGTTGACGGATTGGAAGACGGACAGGGCGTACAAATCGATAAAGATGGTAATCGCTTCGAGGGCTTTTTCAAACAAGGAAAGAAAAATGGTCCTTTTGTGGAAACAGATAAAGATGGGAAGGTGATTAAAAAAGGAACCTATAAATTCGGAAGACTTCAATAGATGATAAATGGTAGTGGGCTGCGCATTGCGTGGCCTATTTTTTTGCATATATGTACCAGGTGATGGAATAATGATAATTGGTATGGACAAAGAAAAATGGATAATAACCCAAAGCGGTCATTATCCATTTTATAATTTCCTGTTGAAAGTAACTTCAACTATCATTTATCACTTGTCATCTGTTAAATGATGTATTGTGAACTGATAGATTCGTTATTCATCACTCGTTTGATTGTTTCAGCAAACATATCGGCAATACTCAACTGTTTTACTTTCGGGCATTTCTTTGCGTAAGGGATGCTGTCGGTAAATACCATTTCTGTCAGACCGGACTCTTGTACACGGAAAGAAGCCGGATCAGACATTACGCAGTGGCTGGCGATGGCACGTACTGATTTGGCACCGGCATCCAGCATAATGTTGGCTGCTTTGGTGATTGTTCCTGCTGTGTCAACTATATCGTCGATCAGTACGACGTTTTTACCTTCTACGTCACCGATGATTTGCATAGATGCTACTTCATTGGCTTTTTCGCGTGATTTGTTGCAGAGTACCAATGGTACACCGAGGTATTTGGAGAAAGTACTGGCACGTTTTGAACCTCCTACATCCGGTGTAGCAATAACCAGATTTTCCAGTTGCAATGACTGGATATAAGGAAGGAATACTGCTGATGCGTACAGGTGATCTACCGGGATATTGAAGAATCCCTGAATCTGGTCTGCATGCAAGTCCATCGTAATCAGACGGTCGATACCTGCAACAGACAGCAGGTCGGCTACCAACTTAGCGCCGATAGATACACGGGGTTTGTCTTTTCTATCCTGACGTGCCCATCCGAAATAGGGGACTACAGCTACAATACTCTTTGCAGACGCACGTTTTGCAGCATCGATCATCAAGAGAAGTTCCATCAGGTTGTCTGAATTAGGGAAAGTGGATTGAACCAGGAATACGTGTGCGCCACGAATTGACTCCTCATATGAAACTGCAAATTCGCCATCGGCAAAATGGGTAATGTTCATATTTCCCAGAGGACAATCCAGGCTTGCGCAGATTTTTTCTGCCAGATATCTCGAGTTCGTTCCCGAGAATACCATAAAGGGTGCTTTTTCGCTCATTTTGTAATAGATGTTACCTATTTGTTAATTTGCCTGCAAAGGTAGGAATTTCTCTTATTATTTAGAAGGACTTATTGTATAAAAAATATTTTTCTCTCCAACTTATCGGAAATATTTGTAGATTTGCTTTCTGAAAACAGTTAATAGTCAAAAATGAGTTCACGCTTTCCTTTATATATAATAGGTATAGTGTTGTTTGCCTCTTTTTTTTCGTGCACTGATATGGTGCCGACCAAAGAGGTGCGCCTGATTGATTCATTAAACGGGAAAGCGTATGCTTATCGTTATCGAAGCCTGGATTCTTCTTATAAATATGCCAATGAAGCCTATCGGCAGGTGAATTTCTACAAGTCGGGGAAAGCGGAAGCATCCAACAACCTGGGGTTCTGTGCTTTTATGGCTATGGACTTTGACCGGGCGGAAGCGTTGCATAAGGAAGTATATAAACTGACTAAAAATGAACTCGAACTGTTGATTGCCGACATCGGACTGATGAAAATCTGTCAGCGGACGGCTATGAATAAAGAATTTTATGATTATCGTAATAGTGCGCTCAAGCGCATGAAACGTATTCGTGAAGAGAGTGATTTGTTTGCCGACCGTCACGAGGCGCTACGGCTGGATTATGCATTCACCGAATTTTTCATCGTTTCTTCTATTTATTACTATTATCTGCAGCAACGGCAGGAGGCCATCACATCTCTCAACCGGATTCCGGAAGATGAAGCTTTGACAGATACTAATCAGTTGCTTTATTATCATTATATTAAAGGTTCGGCCTCGTTGGTGGAAGCAACCAAGCCGGAAGACCGGAAAATGCGTGAGTTCGACCAACTTTATATTACCTGGCGGACAGCTGTTCAGACTAATCATCCTTATTTCGAAGGAAATGGTCTGCAAGGATTGGCTAATCTGATGGTTTCACCTAATAATTTCGAACTTTTTCGGACGAGAAGGGGATATGCGCTGGATCAGTTTGGGTTTCCCGTAGATTCGCTTTTGCCTTTGCGAATGGCACAGCGTGCGCTTGAAAAATTTCGTGAGTACAATGATTTGTATCAGATTGCCGGTGCGTATGTGTCTATCGGTAAATATATGAATGAGCACGGACGTTATACGGAGGCATTGGATACGCTTGCAAAAGCGTTGGATTGTGTGAATCAACATCACATGCTCTATTATCACCATGCGGCGGATACATTGGATAAACTACATGTTTTTGTAGAAGGAGATACGACTTATACCGGGGTTCCATGGATCATGCAGGAAGATGTGAGAACGGTACCTGAATGGATCTCAAGGATTCGGGAGCAATTGAGTGTGTCGTATGCGGGGCTCGGGATGAAGTATGCTTCTGATTACAACCGGAATATATATTTGGATATTTTAAATTATACCCGTCAGGATAAGGAGTTGGAGAGCCGCTATCTTTCATTGGAAGCCGATTCACGACAAATGACGCTTGTACTTTCTTTGGTTATTGTCGGACTTGTATTGGTGGTTATTCTTTGGTGGTTTTTCAATAAACGGTCTAAAATAAGGAATCAGGTAGACGTGGAGCGTCTGCAACGGATTCTGACTCTTTGCCGGGATATAACTTCGTCCATTCCGATGAATGTTCCATTAATTCAACAAGGTATCGATCAATTATTTGGGAAAGGACGTCTTCAACTGGAAATTCCGGAGGAAGGAAAAGCGGCACTGGTTCCTCTGCATCGGTTGAACCGTGATGAAAAAGCATTGGTGCATGTGCTTGAACCGTATATTGTTTGGGCTGCGGACAATGAGCAGATGGTGGAAGCGTTGAGTGACGAGCGGATGCAGTTGGAAAAGCAACGGTATGTTTACGAACAACATATTGCGGGAAATAAACGTCAGAATCTTATAAAGAAGGCTTGTCTGGGCATTGTCAATGGTATTAATCCTTATATTGACCGTATCTTGAACGAAGTGCATAAGTTGACGGAGCGGGGGTATATTGATAATGCGAAGATTAAGAAAGAGAAGTATCAATACATTGATGAGCTGGTAACTACGATTAATGAGTACAACGATATTCTGGCTCTTTGGATTAAGATGAAGCAAGGAACGCTTAGCCTGAATATTGAAACTTTCAGTCTCAATGAACTGTTTGAGCTGCTAGGCAAGGGAAGACGTGCTTTTGAAATGAAAAATCAGAAGTTGGAAATTGAACCGACTACGGTTATGGTGAAGGCCGACCGGGCACTAACTTTGTTTATGATTAATACGCTGGCGGAAAATGCCCGTAAATATACTCCGGAAGGAGGAACAATTAAAGTGTATGCCCGTACTACGGAGGATGCGTATGTCGAGATCTCTGTGGAGGATAACGGAAGAGGTATTTCCGAAGAGGATGTGGCGCATATCATTGGTGAGAAGGTGTATGATTCCCGTGTGATCGGAATGAAGAATGCGGCCGATCCGGAAGTGTTGAAAGAAAACAAAGGTAGTGGTTTCGGATTGATGAATTGTAAGGGAATCATTGAGAAGTATAAGAAAACGAATGATTTATTCCGGGGATGCGTTTTTGATGTGGAGAGTGAACTGGGGAAGGGAAGCCGTTTTTATTTTCGTTTGCCTTCGGGAGTGCGTAAAGCAATGGGGGTATTGTTGCTTTGCTTGTTGCTTCCGTTGGGGATGGTTTCTTGTCTGCATGATCCGATTCCTCCCATGTTGCAGGATGGCGATTCGATTGTAGTAGTTATGGATTCTGCGTATGAGGATTTGCTGGATGTAGCGTCGGATTATGCGAATGCTGCCTATTTTGCTAATGTGGATGAAAATTATGAGTTGGCTTTGCAATATATAGATTCTGCAATGCTATTTCTGAATGAGCATTATGAAAAATATGCGCGTCCGGATCGTCCACATCGGTATATGAAGCTGGTAGGTGAGGGAACGCCTGCTGAAATCAGTTGGTGGAACGAATTGTTTGATTCGGATTATCATGTAATTCTGGATATCAGGAATGAGGCGGCAGTTGCTTTTCTGGCTTTGAAACAGTTGGATGCTTATAGTTATAATAATTCGGCATTTACAGATTTGTATAAGTTACAGGGAGAGGATCAAACCCTCGAAGCATATTGCCGGCAGTTGGAGCGTTCGAATACCAATAAGACGGTAGGAATTATTTTATGCTTTGTTTTATTGATTGTTTCGTTGGTTGGATATTATTTTCTGTACATGAGAAAACGTTTGCAGAATCGTTTGAATCTCGAACAGGTACTTGAGATTAACCAGAAGGTGTTTGCTGCATCTTTGGTGAGACCGCAGGAACAGGAAAATGCAGAGGCACTTCAACGAGAAGAGAGTACGCTTAAAGAAATTCCGCAGCGGATTGTGGATGAAGCATTCGGTTCGGTAAATGAATTACTGACGATTGACCGGATGGGAATTGCCGTTTATAATGAAACGACACATCGGCTGGAATATGCTTCTCGTCCCGGACAGGAAATGCCGGAGATGGTAGAGCAGTGTTTTAGTGCCGGAGAATATCTTTCTGAGCAGCATCTTCAGGCAATTCCGCTGATGGTGGAAGCAGGGGGCGAGCATCAATGTGTCGGTGTGCTTTATCTGGAGCGCAGAGAAGGAACGGAACAGGAGACGGATCGACTGCTTTTTGAACTGGTAGCTCGTTATGTGGCTATTGTCGTGTTTAACGCAGTGGTGAAGCTGGCTACAAAATATCGGGATATCGAGTCGGCACACGAAGAAACACGTCGGGCTTCCTGGGAAGACAGCATGTTGCATGTTCAGAATATGGTGCTTGACAACTGTCTGTCGACTATTAAACATGAGACGATTTATTATCCGAATAAAATCAAGCAGATTGTAGGGCGGTTGAATGCGCAGAATCTTTCGGAAACGGAGGAGCGTGAAGCGGTGGAGACTATGACGGAATTGATTGAATACTATAAGGGAATCTTTACGATTTTGAGTTCGTGCGCTTCTCGTCAATTGGAGGAGGTCACTTTCCGGCGTACGGTGATTCCGGTACAGGAACTTTTGGATGCTGCCGGAAAATATTTCAAGAAGTTGATGAAGAATCGGCCGGAGAGGATAGAATTGGAAATAGAGCCGATGGAGGCGAAGGTGATAGGAGACGTGAATCAGTTGCGTTTTCTATTGGAAAATTTGATTGATGAAGCATTGACTGTGCGTGAAGATGGAGTGATACGTCTGCAAGCGCGCAAGGATAATGAATATATTCGTTTCCTCTTTACGGATACGAGACGTGAGAAGAGTGTGGAAGAGTTGAATCAACTATTTTATCCGAATCTGGCACGTATGACTTCCGGTGAAAAAGGGGAGTTGAGGGGAACGGAATATCTGGTATGCAAGCAGATTATCCGCGACCACGACGAATTTGCGGGACGTAGGGGATGCCGTATCAATGCCGAGCCGGCTGAAGGCGGCGGGTTTATAGTTTATTTCACTATTCCGCGCCGATAAAAGGAAAACACATAAAAGTTATTAGATAAGGAACATGGAAGAACAGAAGTTTAAAGTTATTATTGTAGAGGATGTAAAACTGGAGTTGAAAGGGACAGAAGAAATATTCCGTCATGAAATACCGAATGCAGAAGTAATCGGCACGGCAATGACGGAAAGTGAGTTTTGGCCGTTGATGGAGGCCCAGCTTCCCGATCTGGTATTGTTGGACTTAGGACTAGGAGGTTCTACGACCATTGGTGTTGATATTTGCAAGAATATATTCAAACGTTACAAAGGAGTTCGGGTATTGATCTTCACGGGTGAGATTCTGAACGAAAAGTTGTGGGTGGACGTATTGAATGCCGGTGCCGATGGAATCATCCTCAAAACGGGTGAGCTACTGACGAAAACAGATGTACAGGCTGTGATGGATGGAAAGAAATTGGTATTTAACTATCCGATTCTGGAAAAGATTGTAGATCGTTTCAAGAAATCTGTAGCCAATGATGCTAAGCGTCAGGAGGCTGTCATCAGCTATGATATTGATGAATACGATGAACGTTTTCTCCGTCATCTGGCTTTGGGTTATACGAAAGAGATGATTGCCAATCTGAAAGGAATGCCTTTTGGTGTGAAATCATTGGAGAAACGGCAGAATGATCTTATTGGACGTCTTTTCCCGAATGGAGAACGGGTGGGAGTGAATGCTACCCGGTTGGCAGTACGTGCATTGGAATTGCGTATTATTGATCTGGATAATCTGGAGCCTGACGAAGAGTAAATTAAGTATTAACGGTAGCTTCTTGCTTAGTCGGAAAATGATGAAGAATAAATGGCGCATGCCCCATCCCGCTACGATGTTCCTTCTGCTGACAATGGCAGTGGTCTTTCTTTCATGGATATGCGATATCTATGGATTGAAAGTGACATTGCCGCAGACAGGTGAGGATATCCGTGTACAAAGCCTGTTGAGTCCGGAAGGAATCCGCTGGTGGTTGCGGAATGCTATTAAGAACTTTACAGGTTTTGCTCCATTGGGCATGGTGATTATTGCTATGTTCGGATTGGGAGTGGCACAACATTCCGGTTTTATTGATGCTTGTATCCGCATGGGGGTGGGAAACCGGCAGGAAAAGAGGAAGATCATCTTGTGGGTGATTGTGCTTGGCTTGTTGTCGAATGCCATTGGTGATGGTGGATATATCATTTTATTGCCTATTGCTGCTATGCTGTTTCAATGGGTGGGGCTTCATCCGATTGCAGGGATTGTTACGGCTTATGTTTCCGTTGCGTGCGGGTATAGTGCTAATATTGTATTGAGTACGATGGACCCGTTGTTGGCGCATACCACGCAAGAGGCTGCACTGGCACAAACGGGTTATCAGGGGAATACAGAACCTCTTTGCAATTACTTTTTTATGAGTGCTTCAACGGTGCCCATTACGGCTATTGTGTATTGGATTACTCAAAAATGGCTTCTTCCTACGTTAGGTAAGTATGAAGGCAGTATGAAGGTGGTGGCTTACCATCCTCTGTCTCGTAAAGAGCGGCGTGCCATTATGATTTCCATTGTTGTGGCAGCTATCTATGTGGCTCTTATCTTGTGGCTTACTTTTTCTTCTTATGGAATTTTGCGGGGTGTGAATGGTGGTTTGATGCATTCGCCTTTTATTGCCGGTATTTTGTTTTTGCTTTCTTTGGGAGCAGGTATTACGGGAATGGCTTATGGATTCAGTTCCGGACGGTATCGCACTGACAATGATGTGATTGAAGGACTTACGCAGCCAATGAAGCTTCTTGGAGTGTATTTCGTTATCGCTTTCTTCGCTGCGCAGATGTTTGCCTGTTTTGAATATTCCCATCTGGATAAATGTCTGGCGATTATGGGGGCTGACTTGCTTTCTTCGTTTGAACCGGCTCCTTTGTCTGCTCTTGTTCTGTTTATTCTGTTTACGGCATTGATAAATCTGATTATGGTATCTGCTACCTCCAAATGGGCTTTTATGTCTTTTATCTTTATCCCGATGTTTGCACAGATGGGAATTGCTCCGGATATAGCACAATGTGCTTTCCGTATCGGAGATAGTTCGACGAATGCCATTACTCCTTTCTTATTCTATATGCCTCTGGTGCTTACCTATATGCGGCAATATGATAAGCAGATTACGTATGGTTCATTGCTGAAATATACTTGGAGATATTCATTAGGCATCCTGGTTGTCTGGACATTGCTGTTTATCGTTTGGTATTTGTTGAAAATACCGATGGGATTGTAGGGTTAAGGAATGATTGCCGGGCTCCGGTTTATCTGATTGGAATTTTGTTTTTCTGAATTAATCGCTATATTTGCACCGTTCCTTAAAGAAAGACAACGAATGAATCTACCAGAAATCTCTGAAAATCTAATTGAACAGTTAAATCACGGTAATACAAAAGCATTTGATAAAATCTATCATACCTACTACCTTTATTTGTGTGCGATAGCTGTTTATTATGTGCATGACAAGAGGGTGGCAGGGGAGATTGTGAATGATGTCTTTGTCGCTTTTTGGCAGAATCGCCACCATATCACTCACCCGGCTCTTCCGTACTTGCGGCGTGCTATTCAAAACGCAAGTATTAGCTATCTGCGTTCTTCCTACTTCAACGAAAAACAGATGACGGAACAGATGGAAGAAATCTGGGCTTTTCTCGAAAATCATATTCTTTCTTCCGATAATCCTTTGCAGGCATTGGAGCATAGCGAAATGAATACCATCATCATGAAGAAGGTGGAGGAATTGCCAGCCAAATGCCGTGCCATATTTAAAGCAAGTTTGTATGAGGGTAAGACATACAGTGAAATTGCCGAGGAGCAGAATATTAATGTGACCACTGTAAGAGTACAGATGAAAATAGCATTGACTAAGCTACGCGAATCACTGGGTACTCCTTATATGATAGCTATTTTGATGTTTCTCTAAAAAAAATCGCTTTTCTTTTAAACGTTTCTTTTTTTATTGCGTATCTAGTTATATACACCCATAGAAAAAGTACGTTTATGAATGACTCTTATCATATAGAAGAATTGGAAATCCGGATAAGCAACTATCTGTCCGGTAACTGCACCGAAGAGGAGAAAGAAGCTCTGTTCGCTTATCTGGCTTCCAATGAAGATGCAGCTAAAATTTTCCGGGAGATGTCCGCAGTATGGGCTGTTTCTTCTGTGCCTGCATTTGCCAAAGTAGAGGATGCTAATTTATCACAGATAAAAGAAAAAATAGCCGCTGCTGAGATGAAACCTGTCCGTTCGCGGAAGATAGTTCCTGTGTGGCTGAAGGTAGCTGCTGCAATTATTTTGTTGTTGGGCTGTAATTACTTCTGGTACACTTATACTGAAAATCTTACGGAAGTATATACGAATGCGGATTCTCCTTATGAAATTAAAGTGCCAGCTGGTTCGCGGACGAATATTGTGCTTCCGGATGGAACAGAGGTTTCATTGAATGCGGGTTCTGTGTTACGTTATTGCCGTGGGTTCGGTATTCGTGAACGTGATGTTACGCTTGATGGCGAAGGATATTTCAAGGTGGCGAAAAATGAGAAGATTCCTTTCTTTGTAAATACGAATGGTGTACAGGTAAAGGTGGTAGGGACTGTTTTTAATGTACGCGCTTATGATGACGATAATTATGTAATGGTATCTTTGTTGGAAGGTCGTGTCAATTTAGCCACTTTGTCCGGTTCGGTAATGAAACTATTCCCTAGCGAACAGGCTTTTTACGATAAGAATACGGGCCGCATGGAGAAAATGAAATCAAATGCTAGTTCTGCCTGTGACTGGTTGGATGGTGGCCTGACATTTGAAGATGCTCCGTTTGCCGACATCGCACACCGTCTGGAGCGCAAATTCCAGGTGAAGATCAGTTTAGAGAGTGAACGTCTGAAAGCGGAACGCTTTTCCGGATGTTTCAATAGTAATCAAAGTATCAATGATATATTGGGAGAAATCAACGTTGAGAAGCAATATACATGGAAAGTTAGTGGAGACACTATCTTTATAACTGACAAGAAAAAGGAGGTAAAATAAGAAAAAGTAAAGTATGATTGGGAACTTAGTCGATAGATATATCGGCGGTTCAGCGTTGTATAGAAAGATATTATGTTAACCTTTAATAGTGAAAAATATGAGATTAATAGTAAAAAGAATATTATTAATGCTTCTGCTTTTGTCTGTAGGAAACGTTTTGACTGGGGGGAGCCAGCTATCGGCACAGGAACAAAGTAAGCGATTCAGTGTGAAAGTAGATAATATTACTTTGAAAGAAGCCATTGAAGTAATAAAGAAGCAAGGCAATTACTCTTTCCTGATTCGTAATAATGACATTGATTTGAATAGGAAAGTCTCTGTGAATATAAATAACGGTACTATTAATGATGTGATGGGACAATTGCTGGCCGGTACGGACGTCAGTTATGAAGTGAACGGACCCCGGGTGATTATGTTCCATGCAGTGACACCGCAGAAAGAACAGGAAAAAGCGTTTGTCTTAAAAGGTAGAATCACTGATCCTACAGGTGAAGGGGTGATTGGGGCAAATGTGAAAGTGGTCGATTCTACGGAAGGTACCATTACGGATATGGATGGCAATTTTTCTTTGATGGTTACTCCGAATGCCCGTTTATCCATATCGTATATCGGCTATGCCACACAGGAAGTGGTGGTGAAAGATCAACGTCCTCTCAATGTAACTTTGAAAGAAGATACTCGGTTAATAGACGAAGTAGTAGTTGTTGGTTACGGCGTACAAAAGAAAGCGAACCTGACAGGTGCGGTGAGCAGTGTGAAGATGGATGATGTTTTAGGTGACCGTCCGGTGGTGTCTGTGAGTGACGCTTTGAAAGGGGCAATGCCCGGCTTGCAGATTACAGGTAATTCAGGAAGACCCGGTGAAGAAATGAGTTTCAATATTCGTGGTGTCAACAGTTTGGATAAGAATGGGAAACCGCTGGTGCTGGTGGATAACGTGGAGATGGATATTAATATGCTCGATCCGAACGATATTGAATCGGTGACTGTTTTGAAGGATGCGGCATCTTCTGCTATTTACGGAGCACGGGCAGCTTTCGGTGTGATTTTGATTACTACAAAGAAAGGCTCGGATGCAACTAAACTCTCTATTAATTATTCAAATAACTTCTCTTTTAGCAGACCTGCCAATATGCCTCATAAGGCTACTCCGCTCCAAACGGTACAGGCTTATAAGGACATGGGGACAATCAATTATCAAAGTGGTCAGAACGTAGATACCTGGTTGGGACTTTTGAAGGAATATAATGCTAATCCGTCTGCATATCCGGATGGTTATGCAATGGTGGACGGGCTGCGTTATAGCTTGGCAGAAACTGATCTTTTCGATGATATGATGGAGACTGGTTTCCAGCAAACTCATAATATCTCGGTAGGTGGCGGTACGAAAGATATTTCTTATCGTTTCTCCTTCGGTATGGTGAATGAAAATGGGGTACTGGCTTCGGATAAAGATACGTACAAGCGTTACAACGTGTCTTCTTATCTCCGCTCGGATGTGTTTTCATGGATTACTCCGGAATTGGATATTAAATATACGAACTCGAACTCTTCATTGCCGGAAACTTCCGGAGGATATGGTATATGGGGAGCAGCAGTCGCATTCCCTTCTTATTTCCCTACTGGAACAATGAATATTGACGGCGAAGAATTACCGATCAATACTCCTCGTAACTTGATTGATCTGGCATATCCGACAACTATTCAAAAGAATAATCTTCGTATTTTCGGAAAGGTTACGATCAGTCCTTTGAAGAATGTGAAGTTGATTGGTGAGTATACATTCAATCATCTAAGTAACGAGAAAACGAAATTTGAGAAGAAGTTCTATTATGCACATGGAGGTAACTTTGTGAAAGAGGTTTCCACTGCCAATTCCAAGTATGAATATTCCAATGGTATTACGGATTATAATGCATTGAACTTCTATGCTAACTATAACAACTCATGGGGCAAACATGATGTAACGGTGATGGGAGGTTTCAATCAGGAGAGTAGTGATTATCGTTATGCTGAGATGTCGCGTATGAATATGATTAATGAAGATCTGCCGTCTATTTCGCAGTCGACAGGTGATTATTTTGCTAAAGACAAATTTGAACGTTATACGGTAAGAGGGTTATTCTATCGCATTAACTATTCGTTTGCCGGCAAGTATTTGCTTGAAACGAACGGACGTTATGACGGTTCTTCCAAATTCCCGAAGAATAGCCGTTTCGGTTTCTTCCCTTCGGTTTCCGCCGGATGGCGTATCAGCGAGGAAGCGTTTATGAAACCTTTGAACTCTGTTCTTTCGAACTTGAAATTGCGTGGTTCTTGGGGCAATATTGGAAATCAGAGCATCACTCCTTACGCATATATTCCCGGTATGGATGCGGAACAGGCTTATTGGACTGTTTCCGGTATTAAAGTTACTACTTTGAAACCAGCTGCTTTGGTTAGCAATAGCTTTACTTGGGAAAAAGTAACGACAATTGATGTCGGATTCGATCTTGGGCTATTGGATAACAGATTGAATATGGTGTTCGACTGGTATCGTAGAGATACTAAGGGTATGCTTGCTCCGGGCTCTGAACTTCCGGGTGTATTAGGTGCAAGTGCCCCTTTACAGAACACGGCTGACCTTCGTTCTAAAGGTTGGGAAATCTCGGTTGACTGGAACGATCAGATCGGAAAAGTGAAATATAGCATAGGCTTTAATCTTTACGATGCGAAAACAAAGATTACTAAATACAACAACGAAACAGGACTGTTTGGCAAGGACAAGAACGATAATGAAACATATCGCGTAGGAATGGAACTGGGTGAAATTTGGGGGTATGTGACCGATCGTTTGTACACAGTGGATGATTTCGATGCAGATGGCAAACTGAAACCGGGTATTGCTAAAGTGGAAGGTTATAATCCGAATCCGGGAGATATATTATATAAGGACTTGGATGGTAATGATATTATCAACAGTGGTACCAGTACAACGAAAGATCCGGGAGACCGTAAAATCATTGGTAATAATACCCAGCGTTATCAGTATGGTATTCATGGTAGTGCAAGTTGGAACGGTTTTTCTCTGTCATTCTTGCTGCAAGGAGTTGGTAAACGAGATTTGTGGGTGATGAACGATCTGTTTTATCCGCATTATGATGCTTGGACTACCGTTTATGATTCACAGTTGAATTATTGGACTCCGGAAAATACGAATAGTTATTTCCCCCGTATTTATGAGAAAGCGGCCGGAAATACAGATGCCAATACACGTGTACAGACTCGTTATCTACAGGATGGATCGTACTTAAGTATTCGTAATATAACGCTTTCTTATAATTTCCCGTCTAAGTGGATGAGTAAGATTGGAGTTAATAATCTGGCTGTGTTCTTCAGTGGTGAGAATCTTTATACGTTCGACCACTTGCCGAAGGGACTTGATCCGGAACGTTCTGTCACGGATGATTTAGGACAACGTGGTTTTACCTATCCGTATATGAGACAGTATTCGTTCGGTATAAACCTTTCATTCTGATTGTTTCACAACTTAAAGAGTAATTATTATGAATAAATATATACTATGTGTAAGCGTTAGTCTTTGTTTGTTGATGTCGTCTTGTCTAAATGACGAATTTCTGGAGGTTTATCCCAAAGGACAGCAAACAGAAGCATCGGTCTTTACTACCTATGACAACTTTAAAACGTATACATGGGGATTGTATAACGTGTTCTTCGGATATACGTATGATACAGGGCAAACGGATGAAATTTTCCGTGGTGATTTTGAATCGGATAACATGATAAAAGGATTGGATGGATATGAAGGTCAGTGGGCATATCGCAAAGCAAAGGCTACGGATGAGTCTAAAGATTGGGATTATGATTATATCCGTCGTGTTAACCTGATGCTCGATAATATTGATCATTCGGAAATGAGTGAAACCGAGAGGGAGCATTGGAGAAGTGTGGGATATTTCTTCCGTTCTTATAAATACTTTCAGATGCTTTCTAAATTTGGTGATATTCCTTGGGTAGAGCATGCTTTGACTGAGGAAAGTCCCGAGCTTTATGGAAAACGTGATAGTCGTGACTTGGTGGCTTCCAATATTCTGTCTAATTTGAAATATGCGGAAACACATATTGGCAGTAATATCGAAGCGGATGGGAAAAATACAATTAATATGTATGTGGTGAAAGCTCTTATTTCCCGTTTTGCTTTATTTGAAGGAACTTGGAGAAAATATCATGGTTTGTCGGGAGCGGATACTTATCTGGAAGAATGTGCCCGTGCTTCTGAAGAGGTGATTAAGCAATATCCGAATGTGCATCCTAAATATGATGAGTTGTTTAATTCGGAAACACTGGATGGGGTGACAGGTATTCTTTTGTATAAGGCTTATGAAACCGGACAGTTAATGCATGGTTTGACCCGTATGGTGCGTACAGGTGAATCTTATATTGAGGCAACGAAAGACGCGGTAGACAGTTATCTTTGTACGGATGGACGACCGGTTAGCACGACGACTAGCCGTTATGGGGGTGATAAGAATATGTATGGACAATTCCGTGATCGTGATTACCGGTTGTATTTGACGATCTGCCCTCCATATATGGTGAAGAAAGAAAACGGACCCAGTACGGCTGATTGGAAATATACGGATAATGCACAGGACAGGGAATTTATAGATTTAATGGCTACGATTTCCGGTGAAACTTATCATCGTTTGCCGTCTTCCAACTTTAAAGGATTCACCGTGCAAGGACAACCTCACTTTAAGAATATGAACTGGGGACAGGGCTGGAACGCTTCCCAAATGGGCTTCTGGGTATGGAAATATTATAATACACATACTGTAGCTACCAACGCGAATGGGGTGAATACAACAGATGCCCCGCTGTTCCGTATAGGTGAGGTGATGGTAAACTATGCCGAAGCGATGTGCGAATTGAACAAGTTCGACCAGGCTGCTGCGGATAAGTCTATTAACAAACTTCGGGCAAGAGCTAATGTGGCGAAAATGGTGGTGAATGATATTAATGATGCTTTTGATCCGAAGCGTGATCCTTCCGTTCCTGCTCTTTTGTGGGAAGTGCGTAGAGAGAGACGAGTTGAATTGATGGGCGAAGGTTTCCGTTTGGATGATTTGCGCAGGTGGAAGAAAGGAGACTATGTTAACAAACAACCGCTGGGTGCCTATGTGACAGGGGCTTCGGCCAAGAATTTGAAAGTAACGGGTGGTGCAGGTGCTGATGAAGGATATGTTTATTTCTTTGATACCCCGCTTGGATGGCAGGAACATTATTATCTGTATCCGTTGCCTTTGAAGCAATTGGCGTTAAATACGAATTTGGAACAAAATCCGGTATGGACAAAGTAATTTTAAATTGAAATGATGCACAAGACCTGTAATATTTTAGTATATTGCAGGTCTTGAAAATTTAAGGTAGAAAATGAAAAATAGAATATCAATAAAATATGCGTTTTTTTGTGGAACAGCTTGCTGCATCTCATCTATACTACGTGCACAACAGGATGCATCCCAAATGAATGTGCTTTTTATAATGGCTGATGATATGCGCCCCGAACTGGGGTGTTACGGGGTAGATGTAGTGAAAACTCCTAATATGGACCGTTTGGCGGCAAGTGGCGTCTTGTTTCAGAATGCGTATTGTAATATTCCTGTGAGTGGGGCATCCCGGGCTAGTTTATTGACGGGTGTATATCCTCATTACCCCGATCGCTTTATTAGTTTTTCCGCCTATGCCAGCAAAGATTGTCCCGAAGCAATACCTATTTCGGGATGGTTCACCCGGAATGGTTATCATACTATTTCGGACGGCAAGGTGTTTCATCATATCAGCGATCATGCGGATTCGTGGAGTGAGCCTCCTTACCGGAATCATCCGGATGGATATGATGTATATTGGGCGGAATATAATAAATGGGAACTTTGGATGAATTCGGAATCGGGAAAAACGATTAATCCGAAAACGATGAGGGGACCTTTTTGTGAATCTGCTGATGTTCCTGATACTGCCTATGATGATGGGAAACTTGCAAACCGAGCTATTCGTGACTTGAAAAGGATGAAGGAGGCTGGCAAACCTTTCTTCTTGGCTTGTGGTTTCTGGAAACCTCATTTGCCGTTCAATGCCCCAAAGAAATATTGGGATTTATATAAACGGGAGGAAATACCTTTGGCTACCAATCGTTTCCGACCTGAAGGATTGCCGGAGCAGGTTCGTAATTCGAGCGAGATATATGCGTATGCACGGGTTGCGGATACGAGTGATATTGACTTCCAGCGGGAGGTAAAACATGGATATTATGCTTGTATGAGTTATGTGGATGCACAGATTGGCAAGGTATTGGATGCATTGGATGAACTGGGATTATCGGATAATACAATTGTGGTTTTGTTGGGAGATCATGGCTGGAATCTGGGAGAACATGATTTTATAGGTAAACATAATCTGATGAATACTTCTACTCATGTACCGTTGATTGTCCGTGTGCCGGGAATGAAAAAAGGAAAAACAAAATCGATGGTGGAATTTGTTGATTTGTACCCGACTTTATGTGAACTTTGTAAACTGCCTGTTCCCGCTGAACAGCTAAGCGGGCAAAGCTTTGCCGGGGTTTTCAAGAATCTGAAAGCTAAGACGAAAGGTGAAGTCTATATTCAGTGGGAAGGAGGAGATAATGCCGTTGACCGGCGTTATAGTTATGCGGAATGGATGAAAGGCGACGTGAAGAAAGCCAGTATGTTGTTTGACCATCGGATTGACGGGAAGGAAAACAAGAATCGGGTCGATGAAAAAAAATATAAGAATAAGGTTGAATCATTATCTTCTTTTATCAGAATAAAGAAGTCATCATTAAAGAAATAATATGAAAACAGTTTTATTACAGTCCAGCCGTTTGGTATCGGTTGTTTTATTCATGCTTTACGGAATGTCGATGTTTGCCCAGCGACAGGATATCTTGCTAAATAATGATTGGAATTTCCGGTTTTCGCATCAGGTACAGAAGGGAACAGAGGTAAGAGTTGATTTGCCTCATACTTGGAATGCGCAGGATGCTTTGTCCGGTAAGATAGACTATAAACGGGGAATTGGTAATTATGAGAAGAATTTATTTATTCGTCCCGAATGGAAAGGAAAACGTCTTTTTATTCGTTTCGAAGGAGTGAATAACATTGCAGATGTGTTTATAAATCGTCGTCATATAGGTGAGCATCGTGGGGGATATGGAGCTTTTATCTTTGAGATCACAGGAAAGGTGGAATATGGAAAAGAAAACTCTATATTAGTACGGGTGAATAATGGTGAACAGTTGGATATTATGCCTCTGGTCGGTGACTTTAATTTTTACGGAGGTATTTATCGTGATGTACATTTGTTGATTACTGATGAGACGTGTATTTCTCCTTTGGATTATGCTTCCCCCGGAGTACGTCTGATACAGGATAGTGTGAGCCATCGGTATGCTAAGGTGCGGGCTATTGTTGATTTATCAAACGGGAGTAGTGGTAATCAGGAAGTGGAGCTTAACGTACGCCTGTTAGATGGTCAAAGGGTGGTGAAAGAAGGAACAAAGAATGTGAATCTTTCTGGAAACGAAGTAATGCAGCAGGAACTTACATTTGAAATCGATCAGCCTCATTTGTGGAATGGTCGTCAGGATCCTTTCCTTTATCAGGCGGAAGTGACTCTTTTCCGGAATGCTCAGATGGTAGATCGTGTTACACAACCGTTAGGACTTCGTTTTTACCGGATCGACCCTGATAAAGGTTTTTTCCTGAATGGAAAACATTTGCCTCTTCAAGGCGTTTGCCGTCATCAGGATAGGAGTGAGGTGGGCAATGCGCTGCGCCCGCAACACCATGAGGAAGATGTGGCATTGATGTTGGAGATGGGAGTGAATGCTGTTCGTTTGGCGCATTATCCGCAGGCTACTTATTTTTATGATCTGATGGATAAAAATGGTATTATTGTATGGGCTGAAATACCTTTTGTGGGTCCTGGTGGATATAATGATAAAGGTTTTGTGGATTTACCTGCTTTCCGTGCCAACGGAAAAGAGCAGCTCAAAGAACTGATTCGTCAACATTATAATCATCCTTCTATTTGTGTATGGGGGCTGTTTAATGAGTTGACGGAGTTGGGAGATAATCCGGTTGAGTACATCAAAGAATTAAATGTGCTGGCACATCAGGAAGATACTACCCGGCCTACGACCTCCGCAAGTAATCAAATGGGAGATTTGAATTTCATAACGGATGCTATTGCTTGGAACCGTTATGATGGATGGTATGGTGGCACTCCCGCTGATTTGGGGAAATGGTTGGATCGAATGCATAAGGATCATCCGGAAATATGTATTGCTATCAGTGAATATGGTGCCGGCGCAAGTATTTACCATCAACAAGATTCGTTGGTTAAAACTGTACCAACCAGTTGGTGGCATCCTGAAAACTGGCAGACGTATTATCACATTGAAAACTGGAAAACAATCTCTTCCCGTCCTTATGTATGGGGGAGCTTTGTCTGGAATATGTTTGATTTTGGCGCTGCACATCGCACTGAAGGAGACCGTCCCGGAATTAATGATAAAGGTTTGGTCACCTTCGACCGGAAAGTTCGTAAAGATGCTTTCTACTTCTATAAAGCCAACTGGAATAGGGAAGAACCAATGCTTTATTTAACAGGCAAACGTAACACAGTACGTACACAACGTTTGCAAACAATTATTGCTTTCACGAATCAGGCAGGAGCCGAATTGTTTGTAAACGGTAAGAGTTATGGTAAAACAACACCGGATTCGTATGCTATTCTGGAATGGAAAAATGTGGAACTAGAACCTGGTGAAAATGAAATAAAGGTTGTTTCCACTAATAAGAAGTTACCTTTGAGCGATAGTTTTCATTGTAGATTGTGATAGGTAGTTTAAATGATAATCGGAAAGAGCACTGTAAACAAAGTAGGTTTGCAGTGCTTTTTTTCTAGGGGTTTCTCTTTTGGGAGATAATAATCCTTCCTGAATCTATAACAGCGGATAATGATACTCCAACAGTATAACAGATCATATCTGACCATAGAAAACCATGTCCAAAGATTAATGCTCCAAGTGTGGTGTTTCGTACAGTATTTGCCCAGTCTGCTTGGTATAGTTGGCTAATTTCTATACAATAAGAAAATAATAAGGAAATAACAATGGTCTTGAGTATAGATAATGACGGGAAAAGAAAGCGTATTCCACAATACACCATGGCTGCCCAAAGCGTATCGCCTGAATACTCTGCGATAAATTCGGGCAATATATCACCATGTTTTCGGGAAGCCAATCCTAACACTATAATTGCGGAAGTAATTGCTAAATAAATCCAACGTTTGTTTTTCACGCAGTAATGTTTTAGTATGGTGCAAATTTATAAAATTAAGTTGGATAACTTGGCAGGATGGATCAAACTCTGATAAAAACAGATTTTATTTACATACTAAACCTTTCGTTCTTTTGAAATGTTATAAGGTCGTTCGAGCTTTATCTCGATAAATGTGTTCATAACCAACCGATTTACGCAATTGTTGTGGAAACGGCTGCAGTTGGTCACTTAAAAAGTTAGTAATTAAAATAATAGAGTTATGAAGAATCTTTTTCGACCGTTGTTAGTACTGACAGGATGTATAGTATTGGCGAGTTGTGTAAGTCAGAAGCAATTTAAAGGTTTAAAAACTGATTATACAAAGTTGCAAACAGAATATCAGGAAAGTCAATTGCAGCTAAGAGAAAATCAGGCACGTTCAACAAGTCTTGAGGAGAGACTTGCCGAAGCGCAGCGGAATAATAGTGAGTTACGCAAGAGCTTGTCCGATATGCAAAGCATCTTGAATAAGAGTCTTACACAGAGCTCTCAAGGGAATATGAATATGGGTAAGTTAATAGATGAGATCAATGCTTCAAACCGTTTCATCCAGCATTTGGTTAAAGAAAAGAATAGATCAGACTCTTTGAATCTCGTAATGGTCAATAAACTTACCCGTTCGCTTACCCGTGAAGAGATGCGTGACTTGGATATTAAGGTATTGAAAGGTGTTGTATATATTTCCTTAGCAGATAACATGCTTTATAAATCAGGAAGTTATGAAATTAGCAATAAAGCAGAGGCTGTGCTTAGTAAAATAGCCAAAATCATTCAGGACTACAAAGATTATGATGTTCTGGTAGAAGGAAATACAGATACCGATCCGATATCTCGTACGAATATACGTAATAATTGGGATTTGAGTGCGTTGCGTGCTTCATCTGTTGTTCAGGCATTACAGAATGTTTATGGTATAAATCCCAAACGCCTGACTGCTGCCGGTCGAGGTGAATTTAATCCGGTAGCCGGTAATGATACGGCAGAAGGAAAAGCTCGTAACCGCCGGACCGAGATTATTATAACTCCTAAACTGGATCAGTTTATGGATTTGATAGATCAGGCTCCTGATAATTCTTCATCAGGTATAGTGGGGGATGAGAATACAAAAGAGTAAAGGAAATATTTCCATCTAGGGCTAATAATAAAGCGATGAATTTGAATTCATCGCTTTATTATTAGCAATTTGAAACAGATACAGTAAAGTGTTAGAGGTATCTATATTTTATTTTCAGAGCTTGAGAAATTGCTCTATTTTATAGAGAGTCCGATTTGAAATGAGTATTGCTGATTTTAAATGTTTTCGGCAGATGGACCTATTTTGAAAATTCAAACTCATATGGATAAGGAGTTTGATTCCATGAAACCCATTCTATCTTTCCATAATTATGCAAATCACATGGGAAAACCACAGAATAGTCCCATGGATTATATCGATATGGTATGTCAACATATTGACAAGCATATTTATTTGAATATAGCCAATGATATCCTGTTTTAGAGTCGCTATATATTGCTACCATAAAATATTTACCAATCTTTACTTTAGCGGAAGTATATGTTTCCTTTATTGACGAGGCAAATATAGAATAAGTAGCATCAACTATGCTACCATCTTTCTTTTTAATTTTTGATTTTGACAGCAAATTCCAAGTTTCATCTTGTATTTTTTGATAATCAAGTATATTCCCTGAAAAAGTTTGCTTTTTCACATCAAATTCCTCATTGTTGTCAGCCTTAAATAATAAAAATGTGGTGGAAATATTTTCGTAATCAGACTCTGGAGTAAGAGCTTTGTATCCATTTAGCCAAATTTCCTGAATGTCACTTTTTTCTTCATCACTTTTACTACATCCAACTACTATCAGTGCAGTCATAATTAAAAATAGAAGTTTTTTCGGGCTGACCCCAAAGGAACCCTGAATGCATTTGACGCTGTCAAGTTTCTCTTGGTATTCATTGAGTATATTACGTAGTTTGGTATTGATTAGTGCTGCGTCTGGACGTTTGACTACTTGCCCGTTTTTGAATTGTGAAAGACTGTCGACTTTGAATCGAGTGACAATGTACTTTGTTTCTTCTTTGTGATGGATGGCTATACAAATTTTGTGAGATCCATCACTTAACACCTTTGCTGGGATTAGAGCTAATCTGATTGTTGCCATAGTTTCAAAATTTAGAGAAAACACTCGGACAAGATTTCGACAAGGTAAATTGCTCAAAAGTGAGAGTTTTCTCGTTTTTTTTAATCAATAGCAGCTAATTAGAAAAGTAAAAAGGCTGATTAACCATTTGATAATCAGCCTTTCTGCTAAGTGATTCAAGTAACGTTCTTTAATCGCCTGATTATTAATTATTTGCATGATTGTATAGCCTACAATATGCCTACATTTCTTATCTATTACAGGTTATTTCTTACTTAATAAGACTTGTATTAGACGTTCCTTCTCCTCAATTATCCTTTCTAAATCAGCTATTTTTGCATCTTTATCAAGTTCATTTGATTTTATTCCAGGTATGGGAATATTATCAAAGAATACACCTACAGGAACTTCCAGAACCTTTGCTATTGCCTCAATGGTTTTTGTATTCGTTGTTCCATTCCTGACAATAGCCTGTATGCTACTATCTTCTTTTCCTATACGTGATGCAAGTTCTCGTATAGTGATTTTCTTTAACTCACATAATTCTCTTATTAACAAGAAATTAGCCATATTACATCTTTGTTATAACTTTTATTAACGTAATTCTTATTCACTTGTGGTGAAAATAATTATACCTTTGCTATGTAAAGTTAATAATAATGAGTATATTTATCACAAAGGTATGACGAAAAAAAAATTAAAAAGGAATGATGACGGCGAGAAACTAAGAATGTACCTTTTGAATTTGCCGGTAAAAGAATCTTCTGAAATGTCCCTTAAATTGGCAGAAGCATGTAAAGTGCCATTACATACCTTTCGTAATTGGCGGGGTAGTCGTTGTCGTATTCCCGAACTTGCCAAGGATAAGATCGAGGAAGTAACAGGCGTAAAAATCTTCCATAGTGAAAATCAATAAATAAAAGAAAAATGAAATCAAAGAAATTAGAAATCGAAATTCCGGAAGGTAAAACGGCCGTCTGGAGAAATGGCATCTTAACTCTTATTGATGAACCGGAGAAAGACGTAAAAGAACGTATTAAGACGTTTGAGGACGCCTGCCGTGAAATTGGCATTGATGCGGAAGCATGGAGCCGGGATAAAATATCCCTCGGTCTTGAACCTGACGTTCTGGCTTTCCTGAAACTCCGTATCATTGTCAAGGCTTTAAATGAAGGCTGGGAACCTCAATTTATAGAGGATGAATACCGTTATTATCCTTGGTTTATTCTTTATACAGGGGAAGAATACAATAAGTTGGACGAGGAAGAAAAGTCTCGTGTGGTGTATCGGTCGAGCAACGGCGCGGTCGCGTTGGGCGGTGTTTCGTATGCGTACGCGAGTTACGATTCATCGTACGCGAATGCGAGCATCGGTGTTCGGCTTGCCTTCAAAACGTCAGAACTGGCAGCGTATTGCGGTCGACAATTCCTTGATATTTGGGCGGACTTTGTTTTTCTTCCGGAAAAGAAAAGTGAATAAATAACCGGGGCGGCTTTTGCCGCTCCATATAATAACCGCCGGAGTGTGGAGATAACCCCGAAGGGCGAAAGCGGGTGTTATTGGTAGTTCGATGCTATCCTCCGGCACAGCTATAAACAACAATGAGCAAAATTTACATAGTAACTAAAAGGGAATCTGGAAAATACGAAGAAGACGGCGTTTGGTTTTCTATCCTTGCCGCATTTGATACGAGAAATAAAGCAGAAGAATATTTAAAGAAATATGTAAAAACGGCTCCTAAAGAAGCTTACTACACTTTCTATCGAATAGAATCTGTTCCGTTGTTTCTTTCTTCTCATAAAGTGAAAATAAACAGACCGAAACATACGACCTATCCTATTGGTGAATTGGTAAAATTAAAAATAAGTGGTGAAAAATAATTCAAATCAAGTAAGAAATGAAGATACTTAATTTATATGCCGGCATTGGAGGAAACCGTAAACTTTGGGGTGATATTCATCATATAACAGCGGTTGAACTCGACCCCCGAATTGCGGAAATATATAAAGACTTATATCCAGGTGACACGGTAGTAATTGGGGATGCGCATCAATTCCTTTTAGAACATTATATGGAGTACGATTTTGTTTGGGCTTCGCCACCATGCCCGTCTCACTCAATAACAAATTACTTCCTGAATGCTAAAGGAATCATCCGTTACCCGGACATGAATCTTTATCAAGAGATAATATTACTACAACACTTTTTTCAAGGTTGTTATGTCATTGAAAATGTGAAGAGCTATTATGACCCGTTAATTCCTCCTCAGGTAAGTGGGCGACACTATTTCTGGTCTAATTTTAAAATACCGCATCTGGAAAGCCGTATAAAAATAAGTCGAATGTGCGGCGATAAAGATAAGTTGGGAATTACTCAGGGAGAAATTAGAAAAAAGGAAATGTCAAAGCTTGGATTTGACCTGGATAAATATAGTTATCCAGCAAAAGAAAAACTTCTCCGTAACTGTGTAGACCCGTTGATAGGGCGTGCCATACTGGATAGAGCAATAGAAAGTTATAATTTAAAATCTGCCAAACAGCAAATTTTGTTTGGCGTATAACAGAATAGAAATGAAATCAACAATTACCACCCCCGATGAATTAACCACGCTACGAATAGAAGGCAGCAGTGGAACTTATAAAATATTCAGTAGCTTCCGCCCCATGGAATCCCCTGCGTTCGTGGATGCGGTGGACCGGAAGTATAATCTGGCGGAGATTAAGAATCTTTCCGGCGGAAAAGGTTATTTCCTGGTACACCTGAACAAGAAGCAGCAGGAAACCATACAGGAGGATTTAAACGCTATCCTTTGCGATAGTGTGCCATGCCTTCTGTAAACTAAGACGATCTTAACGAAATGCCATGAAAGAAGACAGACGCCTAAGAAACCTACGTTATCAGATGCGGAAGAAAGGTTACCAGTTCGATACAAAGCACCTGGTGGCCATTATGCCTTCACATGACAAACGTTCCCTTCTCCAGGAAAGGAGATTAAGCAAATTCGGTTTTTCAATTCAGTATAACATGTTTGAACAATGAAAGATAAAAATTTAAAATACATCGCCCACGCTATTATCGTGGTTGCCTTTATGGGACTGATTGCCTTTGTCATTTATTATACGGGTAAAACCGCCTTTCTTTGGCTGTTATTATTCGTTTTCCTGTATCAACCTTGGGGAGACTTGAAAACAAAGCAGGAGGAAAACAACGAAAAATAAGTAACTATGTAACTTTATAACGATGATAAAGGCAGAAGACATCTACAAAGTAACCAACAACGGGCTGGATATTATTCTACATTATTATCCGCAAGCCCGGGATTGTGTCGGAACCAACCGCCATTTCAAACGCCGGCCGTCAGAGGACGACGCGTCGGCCTGTATCAAATTGTTCGGAAAGGAAGGTTCCCAGCAGGTTTATAAGGTAACGGATTTCGGCGATACCGGAACGGCTCAAAGCCCTGTCGATATCTGCATGTATGAGGAAGGCCTCCGGTTTAACGAGGCTATCCTTAAACTTGCATCCATGTACAACGTAACCGATGAACTCAACCGTAACGTAAACAAGCCGGATATCCGTAAGGTTCCGGCCTCCCAGGATCAGAAAGACGGTACTAAAATTTTCGAGCTTGCCGATCATCTCACCCCGGATCAGTTACGCATACTCGGCCCCCGTGTCACCCAGGAGAACGCCGAGGCCCTGCACTGGTATTCGGCCAAATACATAGGGTATGTAAAAAATCGCGAGGTAACTTATAAATACGCGACTGCGACATACCCTATCTTTATGCGCGAATGTCTGGTAAAACCGGCCGAGGGTGACACGCCCGAAGTGAAGTTCTATAAAATATACGAGCCCCTGAATCCGGACAAGCAGTGGCGTTTTTCCTACACCCCGGAAGGTGTCAAGCCGAAAGACTATATAAACGGCCTTTCCGAACTGAAAGCCTTATACCGGGAATTTAATTCCAGGGAGGAAGCCGCCTTTAAAAAGAATCCGGCCAATGCTGAAAAGCCCTATAAGGAGCAGAAGCTGCAGGAGGCGTTTATATGTTCCGGAGAGCGCGACGCCCTGTGTGTTAAATCGCTGGGCTTTTCCCCGATCTGGTTTAATTCGGAGACGTATAAACTTTCCGAACAGGACTACAAGGAGATCATGAAATACGTTGAGGTCCTGTATAACATACCCGATATCGACACGACGGGCAGGGTGAAGGGTACGGAACTTGCATTACGCTTTATCGATATCCATACGATCTGGCTACCGGCCTGGCTTACCACTTACCGGGACCAGCGGGGCAAACCGCGTAAGGACTTCCGGGACTTCATGGAATTAAGAAGCAAGAACGAAGATTTCCGTAACCTTATGACGCTTGCCATGCCCGCCAAATTCTGGTATTCCAAGTTTAACGAGAAATCCCGGCAATGGGATCACAATATAGACGCGGACTGCCTTCACTACTTTTTACGTCTTAACGGTTTCTATTCGCTTCATGATGAAAATTCCAGTTCAACGAAATACATCCGTATTACCGGCAATATCGTAAAACTGATAAAGGCAAAGGATATCCGGAAGTTTATCCGTGAGTGGGCCCAAGAGAGCTTTTTATCCCGCGATATAAGGAACCTTATTCTGAACAGCCCCAAACTGTCAGATACGGCCCTGGACAACTTGCAGGAGATCGAACTGGACTTTACCAATTATACCCATAATACGCAGATGTTCTTCTTTCCCGGTTGCAGCATGGAGGTAAGCGGTACTGGTATAAAGGAGCATCCGGCCAACGGCAGCACATTGTCCCACTACGTTTGGGAAGAAAACGTCCTGAAACACAAAGTCCGTCTAATGGAAGACATGTTTACCATTTCCCGTAAAAAAGACATAGAGGGGAACGATGTTTTTGATATCCGGATCAATGCCGTCCCGTCTAACTTTTTTGGTTATGTAATCAATTCGAGCCGCGTTTACTGGCGTAAGGAACTGGAGTATAATTTCGATGACAAGAGCGTGGGGGAAGCTGAATCCTACCGGGAAAAACATAAATTCGATATCGAGGGGGAAGGCCTCACGGCGGAAGAAGTCGCCGAACAGAAAAGAAATCTTATCAATAAGATATTTACTATCGGTTATATGCTGCATCGTTATAAATCCCCTTCGCGTGCCTGGGCACCACAGGCCATGGATAACAAGATCGGTGAAGACGGTGAATGTAACGGACGTTCGGGTAAATCATTCATGTTCAAGGCTCTTTCCTACTTTATGAAGACCGTCAAGCTTTCCGGCCGTAATCCTAAGTTAATGGATAATCCGCATGTGTTCGACCAGGTAAACCAGCATACCGATTTTATTTTGGTGGATGATTGCGACCGGTATCTTAATACGGGCCTGTTTTACGATATCATCACGTCAGATATGACCGTGAACCCGAAGAATAACCAGTCGTTTACTATACCTTTCGAGGAATCGGCCAAGCTGGGATTTACAACTAATTACGTACCTATTGATTTTGATCCGTCTACGGAAGCCCGTTTGCTGTACCTGGTATTCTCCGACTACTACCACCAGCGTACGGAAGATAACGACTACCGGGAAACGCGTTCTATCCGGGACGATTTCGGTAAGGATTTGTTTTCCAAGACTTACAGCGAGAACGAGTGGAACGCCGATATAAATTTCTTCTTGCAGTGCTGCCGTTTTTACCTTTCCCTTTGCGAGGAATCTATAAAACTGCTTCCGCCCATGGAAAACATTATCAGGCGTAAATACAAGGCCGATATGGGCAATAACTTTGAGGACTGGGCGAACTCTTATTTCTCTCCGGACAGCGAGCACCTGGACAGCTTTATCGTCCGTGAAAAGGCTTTTGCTGATTACAAAAGCTTTTCCGGTGTGAATAAAATCACGATGCAGCGTTTTACAAAGGCCCTCAAAGGCTTTGTGGCCCTTTGCCCTTACATTGACGAACTCAACCCGAAGGACCTTTGTAACTCCCAGGGGCGTATCGTACGCAAGGATAACGACGGCAAGGCCGCCGACATGATCTATCTGCGTTCATGCGGCACGGCGGAAACGGCTGCCGGTGGTGGAACGGAACCGGCCGATCCGACACTCATGTTTGTACCTGATGAACGACCGGATGAATGAATAACGCGCATTTGAAATTAAACAGCATGTCCGAGTTTACCGCGCTCTGGAACAGCGGCGAGAAGTTCCGGAAATTCGCCGAACAGGTCTACCGCTATCTGGAGCGTATGAAACCCGGTACCGTCCTGGCGCTGGAACGCTATTCGGGCGAGCAGCTCGAATGGATCATCAAAACGGCCTGTGTTTTTATCCTGGAAGGCGACAACTACCTGGAGTATGAATTTAACGAAGACTATACGGCCGTCGTGCACCGCTATATACCCCCGGACGTAAAGGAATGGATTTTAAGCAGGTGCAAACATCGCGTATAAGACGGATCGGAGCCGGTATAAAATACGAAAAGAGGGACCAGATACGAATGTGTCGGTCCCTCTTTTCGTATGGAAACAGATGCGTCCCGCCCGGCTTCCCTCCCCATACCCCACCTCTATTTCATACAAAATTTTAGTAACCTTGTAACCTTTGTTTGCTTGAAAGAAAAAAGTCTGAAAATCAAATAAATAAATAGGAAATAAAGGTTACGAAGTTGCAGTTACAAAACGGTTACGAATTTTTCCGGTTTGTAACACCGGCCTTTTTATCTTCTACCGGTAAGCCCGGTTACAAACTGTTTTCCGGCCATTTTTTTGTAACGGAAATTAGTAACGTTACTAAGTTGCTAAGATACAGGAATTTATCTTTGCCGGTTGCTCGGTTACGAAATTACAAAAATTTAGTACCGGATTATATCAGCACAGCCTGGCGGAGAAAATTCCGGGCGTGTGGCGGCATGAAAAAGTGTATTATAATTATTCTCCCGGAGTATATTTATCAAAATGGCGGTCGAATGCCTACATTTTCCCGTAAATGGCAGACCAACAGCCGATAAAGGAATATCTTTGCCTTTAAAAAGGAATGTTATTGCTATGATTACCACCCGAATACAGATCGAATCCTACCTGGCCGAATACGTCCGGGGCAAATATTACGACGAAACGGTCGGTACCGTCCGTTTTCCTTCCTCGTCCGATATTTATGTGACCGTTTACGACCTCATGGAGAAACGGCCGGTAAATTGTCCGGCTGACCGTGGCAACTTGGAGTTTATGCTGCCTGACCGCCGGGAGGCCAATTTTGCCGGCGGCAAGTCTCCGGAACAGTTCAATTACATTTCCGTACGCGGTACCGCCATTCTTGAAAAGCGTCTGCGTGCCCTGATGTGGGCCGAGCTGCACGAACTCATGGACGAAAACAAGCACCTGCACGGTATCGAATTTAAGGAAACCGTTTTTACCTTTCTGAAAAAGTATAATATATCTTCCATTCAGGAAGACGGACTACTGAAAAACTACCAGCGGTGGCGGGATAGTTTCAGACGTAAGAAGAAAAGGGCCTATAACCGAAAAAAAGTGTAAAAAAGCAAGTTATTTTTTACCTACCAAGTGTATCTGTTTGTCCTTTTTTGTCCGGTTTTTGGCTGAAAAACGTCTGAAAAATGCTGAATGTTTGATTATCAATACTTTATATCTGTAATTATGTCAAGAAAGTTAATTTCCGCCGCCCATAGTCTGCAACTGGTTCCCGTTTACAACATTATTCATTTTGGCGTCGTGCGTTCGAAAGTCGTTATCCGCTCTATCGGAAAACCTGATATTCTTATGATCGTACCGGGAACCTTAAAACCGGGTGATAGCAAAAATGAAGACGTCTATACTAAAAAACATACCTTCAAGCTTGCCGACGTGTCGCAAAATAAGACGCTTTACCTGGAAAATCTGAAAGCGACGCCCTTTGTCGCTCTCTATACTGATGAAACGGGTAATACCCGTGTTTCCGGTTCTCCTGATTACCCGCTTACCTTTTCTTTTGAGATCGGCGGGGGCCTGTATAACTGCACCCTGTCCGGTACGGGGCTGGGTGTTGATGCGTTCCTATAGGTTCCTTTCAGTCCTTCTCTACCTATGATATAGGCGTTTTCTTTGTCGTAAAAAAGAGAACGTGGACAAAATACAGGAGATTTTTACAGCACCTTGGGCAATCGCTGATAATGATTATTACCGGTTGCTTTCTTTACTTGTGCCGTGTGTTGCAGCCGGCAACCTGGATGCGATCGAAAAACGGCTCGACAATAATAAAATAACCGCCTACGCTACTACGCCTTACCTTGCCAACCGGTGGGAACTGGACGATGAGACGCTGCCGGCTGACAGTGTGGCCGTCATTATCCTGGAGGGCACCTTGTATTCCTGGGAGACTTACCGCCTGGAAAAGCAGCTCCGGGATGTTTTCGATAATCCTAAGATTTGCGGTGCGGTCCTGTGGATCAACGGTCCGGGCGGAATGGTTGCGCATGTGGACCTGGCGGCTAAAATGATTGCCGAATCTTCCAAACCTATAGCTACCTATGTGGCCGGTACCATGGGGAGTGCCCATTTCTGGCTGGGAACCGCCGCCGGCAGAACCTTTATCGCTTCCCCTATGTGTGAAGTCGGTTCCGTCGGTATCATGCTTACTTACCAATCCTTTAAGAAATATTTCAAGAAACAGGGCATTGATTACCGGGAAATCTATCCGGATAGTGCCGATCTGAAAAACTATGAAACCCGCGCGATTGAAGATGACAACAACGAAGAGCCTATAAAGCAACGTCTGGCCGTCATGCACCGCATTTTCTGCGATGCGATCAGTCGGAATCTGGGTATTGCCTACGATCCGGAACTTCCCCTTTTCCGGGGACAGATATTCACCGGCGACGTAGCCGTGGCAAACGGCTATATCGATCAGTTCGGTACGCTGGAAGACGCGGTAAAGTGGGTACTGGCACAGGCTACCGTCAGAAAAGTAAATGCGATGTATAACATATAGTATTAACTTCAAAATTTTGTATATATGAAATTTAAGAGCTTTTCCGCTCACATTCTGGCCCTGTTGGGCCTGTCGGAATGGAGCAAGGTAGAGGACAAAAACTCTATCACGGCCGAGGAAGTGGCAAAACTGAAAAATTACGGTTTTACCGAAAAATTCCTCACGGACTTTAAAGCGTCTCTCGAAAACGATTTCCAGGACGAAGCCGAAGACGGGAACCAGGGAGAGGAAACCGAGGAACCCAGAACTACCGCTTTCCTTCGCGGTTTGTTAGGTGATACTGCCGCCCGTTTGACACAGGCACAGGAACAGCTTGAAGCCTTGCAGACGCAACAGCGTGACGAAAACCGAAACAACACCGCGTTAATTGCCAAGAAGGATGCCGAAATAACGAAGCTTTCCGGTATTATCGCCCAACTTTCGGCCGCTGCGGAAGATGATCCGGGTAAAGGGAAGCAACACAACGCCCAGGCGGACGGTAAGGGAAAATTCAATCTCCAGGATGAAAAGCAGCTGGGAGGCTTGCAGGGTGAAATGTTCTCACTGGACCGCCCGTATAACCTTCGTGCCAAAGCTGCGTTAATGGAGGCTGCCGGTTTTGAAATGATCGCTCTTCCGAAAGCAAGTTCCATTGACTACAGCCGTTTGAAGGAAGACCTCGGTGCCTTTTACCGTATTCCCTGGCAACAGCGTTTGCAGTCGTTTTTAATGGAACTTCCTTCCATTGAAAGTATTTTCCCGCTTGAATCCGGTTATCAGGATTTGGCTACGCTGGTTAATATCTGGCTGGGTGAGTTCTCACAGGCCGGTAATGAGGAATCCGACTTCGACAAGGTGACTAAAGGTTCCTACGAGTTCGACGATGAAACCTTGCGCATGTTCAACGTGATGTTTGCACACCGTTTCAAAAATTTAAAGGCTCTGGAGAAAACCTGGATCGGCACTTTGAACAAGGAAGGTTCAAACCCTATCAAGTGGTCTTTTATCGAGTACATCTTAGCCGAAACCGCCAAAAAGTTGCATAACGAGCGTGAACAACGCCGTATTAACGGAATCCGTAAGGACCCGAATTTGAACGAACCGGGCAAAGCACTTGCTGCAGCTGACGGTCTGTATGAGTTCCTGAACAAGAAAGTGAATGGACATACCGATATCAATAACGGAAAGTTCGTTTACCAGATCAAACCGTTCGAGCTGGGAGAACTTACCGAAGCAAACATCGGTGAAAAGGTGTACAAGGGTACTTCCATGATCCCGGCGGTTCTTCGTGACAGCGGTAACCTGGCACTTTATATGCCTTCGCACTTTATTGTATTGTATCATAAATACAATGAACTGCATTACGGGCAGAACCAGGATTACAAGGCTAATATCATGTATGTAAAGGAATATCCGGCGGTGAAGATTATCCCGGTTCCCAATGCTGACAACCACCACCGTATCTTCTGGACGTTTGAAGGCAACATTAAAACCTACGAGGACAAACCGGGTGAAATGACGGCTTTCAACCTGGAGCAGGAAGACTGGAGCCTGAAAGTCTGGAGTAACTGGCGTGAAAGTATCTGGGCTATTGCCGTGGGCTTCAAGTACACCAAGAAAGAAGATATGGACTATAACCGTCAGATGATCTTCTGTAATGAGTATGACCGCCCGGCGTCTTACTTTGTGGACGCTGACAAGGACAAGAACCCGTCGGCCAAGCTTCATACCTCCATTGTTACCGTAGCCAATACAGCCGAATTTGCTATTACTGATATTGAAGATGCGCCGGTAGGTACGGTTATTTCCCTGAAATGCGGAAGCGTGGATAAAGGTGTTAAGATTGAGAAAAGCGGAAACTTTGAACTTATTTCCGACGCCTGGCAGCCCGGTAAAGGGGATGTTATTAAACTGATGAAACGTGCCGACGGTAAATTTATCGAGATCGGCCGCGAAAACGCTTCTTCCGATGCGTTGCAGTTTGCACCGGATGAAACGACACCTTCCTTGCTTGACGGTGAAGTATTCGTTACCGGTGAGAATACAAAGGCAACGGCAATCATTAACTTTACCGATGCGGAAACCGGTGTCGTTTACACGATCTACGGAAGCGGTTCTGAATATGCTTCCACCATTGCAGCCGGCGGAAACTTTGTCTTAACCGAAGCTATGACGCTTTCCGAAGGTAAGTTTATCAAGCTGGCAAAAGCCGCCGACGGTAAATTCTACGAAGTGGCAAGAGGCTAATTTTTAACGGAAGGGGTACTTTATCCCTTCCATTTTATAACCTTATAAATCATTAAGTTATGACATACGTAAAAGCAAGCGTAAGAAGGCCGGCCGGTAATCCCGGTAACGGTATTCAGCCCAAAGATCAGCTCGTAATTTACGACGTTGACGATATTCTTTCCTTTCCGCCGAGAAACGATGCCGGCGTGGTTATCGAAGAGGATATCGTAATGAAGGCGGGACGTTATGCGATCGGTATTTATCTGACACCCGGTACCGCTGAAATCAGTTCCAACAGTGACGGAGAAACGGACGCCGAAGGCTATACGCCTTCCATTAAGTTCAATCATCCCGGTAACGAACAGGAAATTCGCGAGTTTAAGACAAACTGGCTGTCCAAGAAATGTATCGTTGTGCTCCGTTATTGTAGCGGAAAGCCTGCCGATCTGATCGGAACGCCCTGTAACCCGTGTAAGTTATCCGTTTCTTATACCGGTTCCAATGAATCGAATACGAACGAACTTACTTTCACCCAGATCAGCAAGGGGGATGATATCGCCATTTACCGGGGTACCGATACCCTGGAAGAGCCGGTGGCCGTAGTGGAAGCCGGTGCCACGGATATAGATTACCAGACGGACGGGCAGTACCAGCTTTCCGCAGGTGCGGCTAAAATAGCCGGTGTTACCGGTGGAAGTCATGGATCGGTAATTACCCTTATGGGATGTTCGGGCGTTGCGCCAACAGTGGAAAAAGGCGGTAATTTCCTTTTGAAAGGTGGTAAAACGTTTACCGCTTCCGAAGGTTCCCAACTGACGTTGCGGGCGTTTAACGACGGTTCGGAGGCTATGAAATGGATTGAACAAAGCCGTTATGAGGCATAAATAAACGGCTTTCATATAATTCAAAGGGTGACCGGCAGCACATGCCCGGCCACCCTTTGTCCTTTTTGGGGTAATTGCCCCCTTTTTTCTTTGTATCATCAAATTTTATATAGTATGAAACAGGAAATTATTACCTATCTGGCCGGTCCGCGTAACTTTATTCAGGGCGTGGAACTGTACGAGAAATACGGTATCAACCGTATGTTAAAGAAGTCATTTCGCCGGCAGGGAGAAACGGAAACGATGAAGGCCATTCTTTTAGAGGAACTACGGAAGCTGGCCGGGCTTTCCGAACGTGAATTTAAGACGATCCGGCGCAACTCCAAACAGCCGGTCGTGGCAAAAATGGAACCCGCCCGGGAGGAAACACCCAAAACGCCGGTAAAATACAGCGATGATTTGCTGCTGGAACTTGCCGAATCTTTTGGCGTCAGCGTGGAAGAACTCGTTTCGTCCGATTTCCGGGATAAGGTTCTTTCCATGGATGAAAATGCCGACCGTGTGGAAGAGCTGGAAGAGGAACTGGATCAGGCGGAGAAACGATACAAGGCAGCCCCGGAAACCGTAACCAAAATGATACGTTTCCGCGAGAAATTTACTTTCCTGAACTCTCCGGATTGTCCCGACATTCTGAAAATACTTGTTTCCGACATGTTCACCGCATACGGGAAATATAAGGAAGCTTTCGCCCGTCTGGAGGCTACGCCGGATGATGTCAATTCACTTTCTACAGCACAGGAAGCGCAGGCGGTTGTGGAAAACTTCATCGCTAACCGCGAGATGTGGGATGAACTGGAATATTACCGGGAAAACGGAAAGATTCTGGGTAAATGTGAGAAGGTAAAAAGTTTGTCCGTCCGTAAGGGTGTTGAGAACCTTTCGGATATCGACATACAAAAGGCACTGAATAACGCTCGTGCCAACCTTTCAAAGAATAAGGCGAAACTGGAACAGGCCGGGGATGATGAGAAGAAGAAAGCGAGTGCCCTTGCATTGATCCAAAAGTGGGAAACTACACAGAAGGCCATAGAGGAAGAAATCGAGGCGCGAAAAAAAAAGTAATTGAACTTATTGCCAGTCTGACAGGGAAACGGCAACGGATCACAAAGAACCTGGGCCGTTTCTCTCATCCTTGCGACCGCTCGGAGCTGGGGCACCAGCTCAAAATATTAACCCTCCGGATAGAAAAAGAAGAGAGCCGGATTAAACAACTTTCCAATGATAACAAACCTAAGATAGAATGAAGCATTATCACGAAGAAGAAATACCCATAGAGGAAGATTTTAATCCGTGGGATGAGAAAGAAAGAGCAGTATAACTAATAACCCGCACAGAAACGAATAAAAGATGCGTATGAACGATTTAACGGTGGTGGATAGTATTTACCTGGATGCGCAGCAAAAGGAGGATGTACGGCGTTTATCTTCTTTAGGATATTCCCCGAAAGATATAGCCGTTTCCCTGGGGCTTTCTCTGGAGGATGCCGGGCTTTTTGTCCAGGATGCGGAAACGGTAGGAACTTCTGTTAACTTCCTGATCCGGGAAGGGATTCTGGTAGCACGTGCCGCTCCTGAAATAAAACTCCATGAAGCGGCGGAAGGCGGAAACGTGGAAGCTATAAAACAGCTGGAGGCCGTACGGAAAAGACACACTTTCGAACGTTTAATCGAACAAATGGATGACGACGAATTTAATTAAGCCCTCACGAATAGACTTTGACAAGGTAGATATTAACCAGATTCAAAGGATTCTTTCTACCGGTACGTTGGAAGCCCTCGCACCCGATGAAAGAGAATATTATAGCCTTATGGAAATGGTACGGGGACTTCGTGCCCGTATGCGTATAAATGGTAAGTTGGTGACAAAGGCCGGTATCATCCGCCTTTTGAAGTCGGAACCTTACGGGCTTTCGGACTGGATGGCCCGCCAGGTGTACGCCGACAGTCTCAATTTCTTTTATACGCAGGATAACGTACGCCCGCAGGCTTTCGCTAATCTGTATGCTGAAAAGGCCGAAAATTGGGCGAATACTGTTTTTCTTATGGGAAATGTGAAGGAGGCTAAGAACCTGCTGAAATTGGCGGCGGAACTTCGCGGATGTTACAAGGATCAACAGGCCGAAATACCGGAGGAACTGCTTTCACAGAAAAGTACGGTTATTTATACTACCAGCCGTAAGGATCTGGGTGTTCCTGAAATCGACCGTAAAGAACTGGAAGAATTTATCGACGCGATACCGGAAATTCCTGTTATTGTACGTGAGAATATAAAAGAGGATGCGCGTATTAAAGCTTTTGACCTGAAAAAACGTATGTTGTATGATATCAAAGAGTTCGGGGAAGATAACGAAGGTGAGTAACGCCAACGCCGACGATGTGGAGATAAAATACGGCCATATAATCCAGGTCCTGACGGACTGGATCGATACTACTATCCTTGTATCTGTTGACGGGCGCGGTATGGCCAAATCCACCGTTATACAAGCCAGGCGTTCCGCCCGGTGTGTGGAAGAAATGCCCGGCGGTGCGTTTGCTTTTGTTGCCAATACCTACAGTAACCTGGAAGATAATATAATGCCGGCCGTTCAGAAGGGCTGGCAGCTTATGGGCCTGATCGAAGGGGTACACTATGTAAAAGATACCCGCCCGCCTGAATCCTGGCGGCGTAAATGTTCGGTTATCGTGGATGATTATAAGCATGTTTATAGCTTCTGGAACGGATGTGTTATTTTCATGGGATCACTGGATAACCCTTCCCTGCTTGCCGGAAAGTCTGTAATACATCTGTTTTATGATGAAGCGAAGTACGACAAGGAAATGAAAGTAAACCGCGCTATGCCTATTCTTCGCGGTGATGCGATCACTTACGGACATTCCCATTTGTTCCTGGGGATAACCATTACTACCGACATGCCGGATATCGACGAAAACGAGTACGACTGGTTTTTCCGGTATGTCAAGCAAATGGACCCGGAACGGATCATTAAAATAGTACAGGCGGCAAGTGTACGTAATGACTTGATAATTTCCTTTTTACGGGAACAAAGAAAGAACAAGCCTTCCTCCTTGAAACTGAAACGTTTGAAACGGGATATTGAATATTACGACCGGGCTTTGTTGAAGTTGAGAAAAGGACAAACGTTCTTTCTTAACGCTTCTTCATTCGCTAATGTTGAGATACTTACGATAGAGTATTTAAAGCGTATGTATAATGGAACAATGGAGCTTCACGAATTTAAAAAGTCGGTGGTGGGTATGCGTCCCGGTCTTCGCAGGGATTTACGTTTCTATGTGTTGTTTGGTGAAGGACATAAGTATTATAACGGTACCGCGTCCGGGGAGGCCGCTTATAGCTCGCGGGAACTCCGGTACCTGCACCATGATAAAACGATTGAAGGCGGTATGGACTTCGGTAATATGCTTTCTTTGGTGATCGGTCAGGCGGACGGTGCTTATTACCGGGTACATAAGAACTTTTTTGAGATACCGCCGGGCTGGTTCCGGGAGATCGCCGACCAGTTCCTCACTTTCTTCCAGAACCACGAATATAAAGAACTGGATTTGTACTATGACCGTGCAGGTAATAACTTTGAGAAACAGAAGGAGGATTACGCGGGTAAGATCAAAGACGCCATAGAAAAAGACGGCAGCGGAAACCGTACCGGCTGGATCGTAAACCTAAAGAGCCGTAAACAGGCAGTTATCCGGCAGGATGCGGAATACGACTTTATGCAGGAGATTATGGGCGGTACCAACAAGAACCTGCCTATCCTGTTGGTTGATGCGGTGAACTGTAAAGAAATGGTTAGTTCCGTAGAAAAGGCAAAGGCTGAAATCAAATACCGGGGTAATTCTAAGGTAGTGTTCAAAGTGAAGAAGTCCGAAAAGCTGGCACCGAAAAAACTACCGATGTTATCCACCAATTTCTCCGACGCTTTCAAATACTTACTGATGCGCCCCGGCTGGATAGCTTTAGTACGAGGCAAACGGACGCTGCAGGCCGATTCGTTTGTGGACCAATGGATAGAGAACAGGCATAAAAGGTAATTGCCTTGTAACGCTGGAAAATTGCTTTTCCGGCGTTTTTTGTGTTACCAGGTTACGGGTACCCCTCCCCAGAGGTCATATTTCACCTTTTAGGGGGAGGGCAACTGCTTTCCGACTTCTGAGCGGCTCGGTCTTCGGAAGGTGCTATTTTTTTAGTTTTTGAAATTTTCTCCGGTTTTTGATTGTTTTTCAGTCGTTTATCTGCATTTAGACCAAAATTTTACGCGAAAAAGCGTGTTTTTTATGCGTTTTTGCTTCATTTTTTGGGGCGTTTTTCATGAATTACCGTGTATTTTGGGGCGGTTGCCTTTCATTTTTGGGGATAATATTCTTTATAATTGTACATATTAAGTATTTTTGCAGCCGTCAAAATTACACTGCATATAACCGTCAGAACTTACGGGTGGTACAGACGAAAGTATACACTAATTTTAAGTTACTGATATGAAGAAATTATTATTAATTACCGTGTTGGCTATTTTAGTAGTAGCAGCTACAGCACAAGAAACTCGAAAAACGTTTTGTGAAATTGTTGGTACAGGGAAAGTCTTAAGTTCTAAAGTCAAAATACAAATAGACTTCGGGCAAAAAACATCTTATTTCGGAAAATACAAAACGTTTATGGTAGATGAATCCGGGAAGAAAATTGAATTTAATTCTATGGTAGACGCCATGAATTATTTAGCAAAATTTCGGTGGAAATTTGAACAGGCGTATGCTGTTACCGTGGGGGGAGAAAATGTGTATCATTGGTTATTAAGTAAAGATATAGTTTCTGATGATGAAATACGCGAAGGTATTATAACACAGAAAGATTTTGAAGACATGGAGAAAGAGGCTTTAAAGGCACAGGAAAACAATACCCCCAATAATGATAGCATTTTAGATACCGAGGAAGCTATAAGAAAGCGATACGAATAGTAAAATATAAATTAACGCTCACCCTTAATCAGGTGGGCGTTTTTTTGTTACGAAGTAACGAATCGTAGAGTCGATAAATTTCCTTTCTTGATAAACTTTTATTAACGTTTTTTTTTTTTGTTTAGAATTTAATGCCGACATTTGCCCCTGTCAAATCCATGTATCACTTAGGTGATCCGGTGAGCCTCCGGTTATTGGCTCGAATAAACAACGGGCTTTTTTTATGCCCGACAAATGCTTGTTTAATACAAGGCGGTTGCCTTTCCCTATTACATTTAACCCGGCTTTTCGGACGGTAAGTGATATGTGGTTTTGACGAACATGGGAAATGGTGACCGCCTTTCTCATTTTTTATAGTCAAAACCGCATATCTGTTATGAAAAAAGAATTTCAATCCGGCACAAGCTACGTGCCTTCGTTCCGTACTGGTAGCACGGACGTAAACACGATCCAACATCGTTATTTTCAGGAATTGGAAAAAGATTGTTCCGTAAACTCGGCTTCCGATGCTTATTATTTATCTGCTATTGCCTGGTTCTGTCTAACCTTTATCTTTCCGCCGGCTGTTATCGGTGCAGTTGTTTGTGTGTACCGGGCAAAGAAGGTACAGAAAGGAGGCCGAAAATGACATCCTATTTTATAGAGCTTAACGAGTATAAGCCACAGAATCGAAAATGTGCTGAAATGGCAGAGTTTGCAAACCAGTTTGGTAATACGCTTTGCCCTGACGAAATTTCCTTCGATGCTTTTAAAACTGAACTGGAAGCAAAGGTAAAGGAGCTGAACGAGAAATACCCTAAAACAATGCCGTTGAAAATATCTTCCGGCATCGGATTTATTCACATAGATCAGGACACTAAAACACATAATAACGGCTGTGACAAGCCTGTAGCCTATTTTTTTATTTACCGGGTTAAAAGAATATATAGGTTTTCAGAGCGTCCCCAGATAGAAAAGAAAGGAGGTGCCGAATGATATATACTGAATATCAGCAAGTGTTACTTACCCAATTACAAAACAATGATAAAAGAATTGAGGAAATAAAGAAGGAACAGGAAGAAATACAGGAAATGTTTCTACAAGAAAGTAAATTTAAACCGGGTGATCTGATACAGATTGATTATAAAATAAGCAATGCTACTTTTAAAGTTCGCGGCTGGATTTTCCGGATTACATTCTGGAGGAACCGCCCGTATTATCACCTGAATTTACCCAAGAAAGACGGTTCCCGCGGATTAAGAGTTAAAAGTATATGCGACGGGGTACTGAAAAGTATAACAAGTATTTCACATATCAAATCAGAAGACTTAAAAGGAGGTGCCAGATGAATACAAATAATCCTGATATCCTATTTTTCGTTAGACGTGAATACGGCGCGCCTTCCATTGAATTAAGAGCATACAAAGTGGAGAAGGTAAACGATGAGTTTGCTTTCCTCGAACTTGAACGTTTACGGTTGGTTGTTTTCTCCGGTGATTTTCAGTCTGTATCACTTCATCACGAGTACGGTAAAAACAACTGTTTGTATAATAGTGCTAATAATATACCGGATTTGATGAAAGACATGAAGAGGTGGCAGTTATCGCCCATTGATAGACGTAATTACGAACGGTTTAGGAAAGTCGCCCTCGGGATATACCGGCAGGCCGGAATAATTGATTTCACTACCTTAGAGACTACACCGATTAAAAACATTTAAAGAAAGAATTATTATGAAAGATATAGAAGTAAACGGCGCACATATAACAGATGAAAGTGCCGAGATTTTGACACAGTGGCAAACTAAGACGGAACCGGTTTCCGCTTGTTACATCGAAGTTATTGAGGACCTAATCGATTTCCTAATAGAGAAAGGAGATGAAAGTACACCAACAAATGAGGTGTTAAGGAGGATTCAATTATTACGTATGATGAAAAAAGACATCGAAAAGTTGTCTAATCCTTAATATTAACAATTTAGCATACCGGCTGAAAAGGCAGCCGTTGGGTTTAAGTCCCAGGTTAGGGTTTGTTTGTGCCGGGGTGGTTCCCGGCACTCTTTTTTATGTCCTTTTCGTCGGTTTCCGTTCTTCCCACCTTTGCAGTATAACCAATGATTCAAATTATGAAAATAGGAACTGACAAATGGAAGCATTTCGGAATTAATTACGCTATATGTGCCCTGTTGGGTAATTATGGTGTTCCCTTCGCCCTGGGTGCTTCATTGGGTAAGGAATACGGGGATAAAATGTCACCCGGTAATAAATGGGACTGGAAGGATATTCTGGCGGACCTGGCCGGGATTGTGGCGGGTTATTTGACGCATGTATGTATCGTCCGGACCATAATGTAGAATTTTCAACTCTATCAATATGACGGAAACGATAATTACAGCGATTATTACGGCTCTTTGCACGGGTGGCCTGACCTGGTTATTCACTCTCCGATATACCCGTAAACAAGCGGAAGCTGATGCCATGAAGTCAGTACAAGAGGTTTACCAGGAACTAATAGAAGATATGAAGAATGACCGTAAGGAGCTAAAGAACGCATACCAGGAACAGAAAAAACGGTTTGACGAAGTGGATAACAAGTACAAGGAAGTCCTGCAGAAATGTAACGAAATGGAAAAGGCTATCAAGCAGAACGCCCGTGTAATGGACACTATGAAGCCGTTTCTTTGCGGCGTGAAGAATTGCCCGAACCGTAAATCTATCACTTTTGATACTAATAATAATTAACGACTTAATAAACATGAGACATGGAATCGTACACCTACTTATTTTTATTTGTTTTGCAGCTTGTTTTTACGGTTGTCGTTCTCCTCGCTCTGTTACACGAAAAACGGTTACAGAAGCAACTGGAGAAGAAAAACAAACAACTACTGACGGAGTTATTGAACTTGCGCGGAGAGATTCGAGCCATGAGGAGCACGTACTTGACGTTTACCGGGAAGATAGTACGCATATCCGTATCAACTACGACAGCCTCGGAAGAATTAAAGAAATTGATTTCAGCAACCGAAAAACTGAAAAAAGAACTGGAAAGAATCAAAGCAGTTCCTTCCAGGATCATAAGGAAACTACCAGTCAAGCGGAAACAGTCGTTACCCGTAAATCCGACGTTAAGCAACAAAGCCAGGAAAAAGAAAAGGTTACAAACGGGTGTAGCTTATGGACGTTCCTAAAATTCATGTTTTTCTTTCTATCCTTTTGCCTGGTCCATGATAACTGGGGCAGGATTAAAAGTTTTATCCGCCGACTATGGAAAAAATAAACCTTTATGTAGCGGTAGAACAGATGAAGCGGATTACCATTTCCGGGGGAACCTTTTCTATCAAGTTCCGGAAATGGAACCGGCAGACACGGGACGGCGGCGACATGGTGATACTCACGGCTGCCCGTTTGAGGAAAAAGGCGACGGATGAAAGCATCGAAAATTCAAGCTATAAACTATTCCTGACGGACACCACAACAGGCCGGCCGCTGAATTGCTGGGAATGTCTGGTAATGGAGTTCAACGGGAAAAGAATAACGATTTAAGATTATGGAAATAAGACGAAGTGGCAACTTTGGAATTATAGATACCGGCACCGACAAGGGTTTGATCTCCTTTTCTATCGGTGGCCGCGGTAAAGGTTGGGAACCTTCCAGCATCCAGTTAAACCGGCGGGGGGCTTTCTTTTCGCGGAAGATCAGCGTAAACGGTACCTTTATCGTTCCCATGGGTGACAATAACGACATGCCGGGCGAGGTCATGCGTTTACTGGATAAATTCTACGCCGGTGAAGGCATTATGGGTAAAATAGCCGGTTTGCAGTGGGGAGAAGGCCCGCGGCTGTATGAGGATGCAATCGACGAAGACAATAACCGTTTTTACCGGCGTTGGAAACTCGATCCGGAAATAACCGCCGACCTGGAGTCGTGGGATTACACAACGGTTCTTCACCGCTCACTCGTAGACTTAACACACATGCAGGGCTTTTTTATAAAGTTTGTCCGGAACCGTGCGCCGCGTGTGGGCAATCCCGGGCGTTTGGTACGGCTGGAACATATTCCCTATCAGAAGGCCCGCCTGGTATATCCTCCCGACGGCGAGGATGAACCGCAGGAAGTACTTGTGGGCGACTTTCCTTATCCTGATCCGGCTTATACTTACCGTTACCCGGTCTTTGATCCGGCCCACCCGTTCAAATATCCGGTTTCCGTGAAATACTATAATATCTATTCCTTTTGCAAGGACTTCATGAGTACGCCGCGTTTTCTGGGTGCGCTTGACTGGCTGGAGCTTGCCGGCGGTCTGGCCGCTATCCTGATCGCCTATAATGAAAACGCTTCGGCCATTTCCCTGCATATCGAATCGCCGCAGTCTTACTGGGACCGCGCGGAAGCACGTATAAAACAGGTTTGCGAGCGTACGGGCGAGAAATACACGGCCCAGATGCTGGAAGATTTCAAGGACGAAGCTATGGAGAAATTCGCCTCCAATATTACCGGAAGGCAGAACGCCGGGAAATACATGCACACGACCAAATTCTGGAATCCGGAAGCGAATAACTTTGAGGGCTGGACGGTGGAACCGCTGGATAAGAAGATAAAGGATTATGTGGACGCCCAGATTAAGATATCCAATAAGGCGGACGCTGCCGCCACTTCCGGCTTCGGTCTTGATCCGGTACTTTCAAACCTGATTATAGAAAACAAGCTTTCTTCCGGATCGGAAAAATTATACAGCCTGAAAGTGTATAACGCTTCCGAAACGGCTATTCCGGACATGATCCTTTGTAAACCGTTACAGCAGTATATTAATGCCAACTTTCCGGGTACCGCAACGAAAGTAGGGCTTTATCGTACCATAGTGGAAGCGGAACAGAACGTTTCACCCTCTAACCGTATGAAAGAAAATGCGTAGTCTGTTTTTCACACCGAAACCGGAAGATGTGCCGGAAGAACCGGTAAGCGACCGGCAACCGGAAGAGAACCGGGCCAATGATAGCCCGGACAAGCATATAAAGGCACGCCGGACGAAAAACGTCCATTTTGACCGGCGAGTAAAATCGGAGCTGCACCTGGAAGAGTGTTTGCCCTGGCATTTTGAGAAAGGGGCGTCTTATCACTGTATCAGTCATGGGGACGTTGACAGCCTTACTTATCTTCGTGTGATCGTGAAGCAACAACCGTTGGAATATGTTCTGATTTCTACCTGGTGCATGGCAATTACCGATGTCAAGGAGGTGGAGAAATGGCTGGAGAGAAAAGACATAGGGCGCGCGGATTTTTATGTAGGTGAAATCTTTCAAGGTTCCTACGCGGATGTTTATTTATACCTAAAGAAGGTGGCGGAACGTTTCGGATCACGTGTCTGTATTTTCCGTAACCATGCTAAAGTAATGGCCGGTTTTGGTAACGCTTTTGATTTTGTAATAGAAAGCTCGGCCAATATAAACACCAATCCGCGCACGGAGCAGACCTGTATAACGATAGATACCGGGCTGGCCCGCTTTTATAAGGAGTTCTACGATGAAATAAACAATTTCACAAAGGATTTTGATAATTGGAAACCATATACATTAAAAAGAGACCGAGCAAATGACGAAGTTATTTAATAAAGGCGGTGACGGGGCCGGTGAAATAGTCCGTGTCCTGGGATTGATCGATAATGATCTTGATTTTACCAAGTGGGAACCTATCTTACCGCTGGGTATTCGGGATTTACAGGCTATCATCGGAACGGAACCCATAGACGCGGTAGATAAGTATTATCGTGAAGATCATGCGGACGTTACGGAACCGGACGGCATGGCGGAAACTTTGCGGCTGATGCAGCAGGCGGTAGCGATGTTTACCTGGTTAAAGGTCATTCCCACTTTGGACGCACAACACGGAACGGCCGGACGTGGTAAACATTTGGGAGAGAATGAAACGGGCATGACCGCCTTACAGGAGTTCAAGGATGAAGAGAATATCCGGAACCTGGCTTATGAAGCCGTAGACGCGTTGGTGGAGCTAATGGACCGCGAAAAGTTTGATTTCTGGATGAACGGCATTAAGAAAAAGGCTATAAACCGGCTTCTTATTCAGAATAAGGAAACGTTCGATGAATATTACAATATCGGAAGTCACCGGCTTTTCCTGGTGCTTATTCCTATGATCCGGGAAGTTCAGGACGGGCAGATAATACCTGTTATCACCCGGAACCGTTATAATAAACTGATTGAAGGCGATACCGTTTTAACGGAGAAATTGCTGGAATATGTACGCCGCCCGCTTGCACTTCTTACCATAAAAAAGGCCGTTGAACGTTTACCGGTGGAAGTTCTGCCCAGTGGAATCGTACAGGTGCAGCAGAGCACAACCGTACGAGATAAACTGCGGGCGGAAAAAGAGGCCCGGCAGTCGGTTGCTAACAGCCTGGAGCAGGACGCGGCGGCTTACCTGGATGTATTGCAGGATATCATCCGTGAGCTGGACGCACAGTCGGAAACGGTGGATTACTATATACCGGGTGTTACCGTACAATCCAAAGGAATAACCTTTTAATGTCCGGACATGGAGAAGTTTACATATAATAATAAGACGGTGGAGGTCCCTTCCTGCCTGGATGAAGTCAGTAGTGAGCAGTACCGGCAGTTTCTTATATTGTCGGTACTGATGAACCGCGGTACGATCAGCCCCGGACAGTTCCGCGTAAAATGGCTTTCTTTCCTTCTGGGCATGAAAGCGGATTACACCATGTACCGGCGTGAGATCATCCGAGAGCTGGACGGTCAACTGGAAAAGCTGGACGGCTTTTTCTCTTATACAACCGGTAAGGAGGGCGAGCGGATCGTTACGCCTATTCTGAAAACCGGTCGTAACCTAATGCAGGATTTCGGGGGCTGGCATGGTGTCGGTGACATGCTGAACGGTCTTACTTTCGGTAACTTTTGTGATTGCCTGGATTTGTTACAGCAAAGCAAACAGGCGGCAGCAGAAAAAGACGATCCGGCTATAAATGAAATCTTCCAGGATATCACGTTAAAGCTTTACCGGTACAAGGACCCGGAGAAGACGCCGGCCGTTCCTTCCTTGCTTGCCATTCATGCGGTAAACTTCTTTTCCGCCGTTTGGGAAATGGTTCTTTCCGGACCGGTTTATATCGGTGGTGAAGCTATCGACTTTCGGATATTGTTCCAGAAGCTGGCATCCGAGGACCGGAAGGCGGACGATAAAACCGGCTGGACCGGGATAGTCTTTGAGGTGGCGGCTTCCGGCGTGTTCGGAAATAAGAAGGAGGTGGACGATACACCCTTTTGGGATGTATTGCTTTATCTGTATAAATGTAAGTTTGAGTATTTACACCAAAAACGTAACAAGAAATGAGAACGACAACAGGAACAAAAAACAAGATCAAGAAATTCGAGGGGTTACGCCTGAAAGCGTATGTATGTGCCGCGGGAGTATGTACGATCGGTTACGGTCACACGATCGGCGTAAAACCGGGTGATGTTATCACCGAGGCCCAGGCCGATGCTTTCTTTGAATCGGATATCAGGGCGGTAGAAAACCAGGTAAACGCGCTTCCCCTTCATTTGGGACAGTACCAGTTTGACGCGGTAGTAAGCTTTTGCTTTAATGTAGGTATCGGAAAATTCAAGAAATCAACGCTTTATAAGAAGATCAGAGCGGATGCGTATGATTCATCCATACCGGCAGAGTTTAAAAAGTGGATATACGGGGGCGGTAAGATTCTTCCGGGGCTTGTTACCCGCCGTGAATGGGAGGCGAAACGTTATCAGGGATTGACGATATGATAGATATAAAGGTTTACCGTGAATACTGGGAAGGCGTGCAAAAACGTATTCCTGAAATAAAGAAGGTGCTACCCGTTACCATTGACGAGGAAATGAGTAAGACGATACAGGGGCTATCAAAAGAAGAATGTCCGGTGCTCTTTATTCTGATCCCGTCGGGAACGGGCGCCAGCCTTTCGGCTGATAATGTGAGGGAAAATAATTTATGCGTTATTTTCCTTATGAGCAAGTACGATCCCCAACGGAAAGGGGCTTATGAGACTATCGAAGAGGTGCAGCCGGTTATGGAGCGTATCAAACAAATGCTGATAGAAGATTCTGCCACCGGTTGCCCTGTCACTAAGGAACTGGATTTAACCAGCCTTTCCACTCTTCCGGAATCCGGCTTTTACCGGACGTTTGCGGGGTGGAGCCTGGCTTTCTCATTTAAAACAAGATTCTAATGGATGCTTTTGCGTGGTTCTGGTTAACTGTCATAGTAGGTATTATTACAATAGGTGTAAATGATGCGTTGTGTACCTATTGGAAATATAAATATGCCTCAAACAAGAAAAATGAAACTGTTAAAGACGAATCCGGGAAAAGGCACATTATTTCCGGATTTTCAAAAAATGAATAACTGAATGGCCGAGAATTTTAAAACGGATTTCTTTACCGACCGGATCGGGCGTGGAATACAGGACATATTTCAAGCCCAACTGGATATCGCTACCAAACGGATTTACCAGAAAGGCCGTGAACGTAAGAAAGTACAGGGAACCGGGGAGATCATACAAGGGCGGTCCGGTGCATTAATGGCCGCACTACAGAACCCGAATTATTCGGTCGTTCCGGACGGCGAAGGAGTAATCGCACGTTCTAACCTTCCATTATATACCCGCTTCCTGGATATGAAGAAACACGGTAATTACCAGATTTATAACCGGCAGATATACGGGATTCTGTATCATGACACACTCGGGAAGATTAAATATGAATATCAGGATTATGTAAGGGAAAGGGTAAAGGAAATGTTTGTCGGTTCGCTAAAGTAAGTGTGTTGTTATCTTCCAAAGTTCATTCTTTATATTACGATGTTAAAATATAGCAAATTCGCAATAAATGTATTTGTATTATTTGCATGGTTATTGCAAATTTGCTATATTTGCACTGTATTTAAAAGTTCTTTTATTTTATGAAGTACAATCAACTTTACGCCGAATTAAAGGCGGCAGGTTGTTACGTTGTGAGACATGGCGGAGAACACGATGTTTGGTTCAGTCCCAAGACTGGCAAAAAGTTTTCGATACCCCGTCACGGGTCTAAAGAGGTTTCTCTTCACATAGAACGTAACGCAAGAAAAGTGCTGGGGATTTAATCCCCGCACTTCTTTACTTCATAATTTAAGACTTTTAGGTGCGATAGTGGCAGGTAATATTGCCTGCCACATTTAAAAATAAATAGTATGAAAGTGAATGTTTTGTTTGAACGTGCGAAAGACGGTTATTATTCCTGTTTTATGGAAGAAGAGTTACCGGATTTTGGATTGGCCGGCTACGGAGATACAGCGGAAGCGGCTAAGGCTGATTTTCTGAAATCATACGAGGAAATAAAAGAGATGTTAGCGGAAGAAGGCAAGGAGGTTCCAGTATTGGAATTTTCTTATAAATATGATCTACAATCATTCTTTAATTATTTTTCATTTCTCAATATTTCAAAGATAGCAGAGGTTGCTGGTATAAATCCGTCTCTTATGCGTCAGTATGCGTCCGGAGTGGCGAATGTCGGTGAAAAACAGTATGATAAAATAAGGATAGCAATAAAGAAAATAGGAAATGAATTAGTTTCCGCTCAATTTTGATAATACAACCTGTTATAAGGTTTCTATTATACTTCATAAAAAAGAACTTAATACACCCGATGTATTATTTCGTGAGAAATGATATATCAATTAAGCCCGGCCCAATTCGGGCGGGCTTATTTCCAATTATTTATTACTTGTATCTTATAGTAATTATATGACATATGAAGATATTTTATTTCTGATCGGCTTTTTCCTGGTAATAGCTTTTTTCGTAGGATGTAAGCATAAACCGGCTACTTTATCCGGGTGGCTTGCTTTTGCCTTTCTTTCCTTTATCGTGACGCCTCTTATATCAGTACCTTTAACTTGGTACGTTTGCCGGATGTTTGATCGGGCAACAATTAAGGATAAAGGATATTTTGATCCTTCGGATTTTACATTTAAGAGATAAAATACTTTCTTCTTAGTATAATAAGCCTGTAGAATGGTTCTACGGGCTTTTTTTATGTCCTTTTCCGCCACTTTACACCAGGATAATTTTGCCTTATAAAATTTACTCTTATGGCAAAATTAAAACCTGACTATATCGAATGGGTGTTAACCCTGAACGCCTCCGATGCGCAGAAGGAAATACATAATCTTTCGGAGAAGAACAAAGAACTTCGGGACAGCAATAAGGACCTTAAAAAGAAAATGACCGAACTTATTGCTACCGGTAAGGCTGGCGGTAAACAGTGGAAGAATCTTACGGATAGATTAAATGCCAATAATAAGGCTATATCCGAGAATAACAAGAAGATTGCCGAATGTGAGAAACGGCTGGATAAAACCACCATGAGTGCCAACCAGCTGGCAAGGAAGGCAAACGCCTTGCGGAAAGAACTTCGCGATACGGTGAAGTCTTTGCAGCCGGAAAAATATGCCGCCCTGGAGAAGGAACTGAAAGAAGTTGAGAAAGCATACGGGCAGGCCACGAAAAAGGCGGAAGGTTTCGGCGGTTCCCTTCTTTCCTTGAACAAGATAAAAACGGTTCTGGCCGGTGTGTTTGTCACTATCGGCGCAATGATAACCGGGCAGATTGTCGGCGGGCTAAGGGATGCGATCAGTACTATTATAGAGTTCGAGAAGAAAAACAGTACGTTGGCCGCTATCCTGGGAACTACGAAAAAAAGTATCAAGGATTTAACGGATGAAGCGCGCCGGCTGGGTGCTACTACTTCTTATACGGCCGCACAGGTAACGGCACTTCAGATAGAGCTTGCCAAGCTGGGATTTTTCAAAGAGGATATTAAAGCGATGACGCCTTCCGTGTTGAAATTCGCTAAGGCGGTGGACACGGATCTTGCCTCGGCTGCTACGCTTGCCGGTGCAACATTGCGTATTTTCAATCTTGATGCAGAAGATACGGAACGGGCTGTTTCTACTATGACTATGGGATGTAACGCATCCGCTTTAAGTTTCGAGTACTTAAATACGGCAATGTCTATTGTTGGGCCGGTTGCAAATTCTTTCGGGTTCACGATTGAAGAAACTACCGCCCTTTTGGGTGCTTTGGCAAACAGCGGTTTTGACGCTTCATCGGCAGCGACGGCAACACGTAATATTTTGCTTAACCTGGCTGACAGTAGCGGCAAACTCGCACTTGCTCTCGGTGGTCCGGTGGATAATCTGGAAGACCTGGTAAAAGGACTTAAAAAATTAAACAGTGAAGGAATAGACCTTAATAAGGCACTGGATTTAACGGATAAACGTTCGGTTGCCGCATTTAATACCTTTTTAAATGGTACTGATACCGTTTTAAATCTCCGTGATGCAGTAACCGGAGCCGAAGAGGGATTTAACGCCATGTCCGAAGAAATGGGTGATAACGTTCAAGGTGCATTAAACCGGCTAAGTTCAACTATCGAAGGGGTAGTTTTACGTTTCTATGAATCAAAGGGTATTCTCCGGGATTTAATAGACCTTGTTACGCTTATGGTGGAAGGTGTAGGGGGTATGATTGACATGTTTAATAAATGGGGTGTTGTCACTTATACCGTTACCGCTTATCTGGTTTCTTACTATGGAGGACTGAAAATCACTACCATGTGGCACGCCCGTTTTAAAACGGCGACCCTTGCTTCGGTCGTTGCAGAGAAAGCGCACGCCGTACAGCTTTATATCAGCCGGGCGGCTACTCTGACTTATGCGGCAGCCCAGGCACTATTACACAAGAATACTACCAGATGTACCGCTGCACTCCGGTTAATGAGGATCGAACTTTTGAAGAATCCATATACGGCCCTGCTCGCGTTACTCGTGGCAGCCGGTGTTGCTATCTACCAGCTTGCAAAGAAGACGGAACAGGCTTCGGCGGCGATGAAGGCCCACCAGGAAGTCGTAAAGAAAGTGAATGAAGAATATTCCAGCCAGGAAGCAAAAATAAAAACTCTTGTAGCTGCTATCAATGATGAGAACCTTTCCAACTACACCCGTAAACAAAGGCTTGCGGAATTAAAAGAACTGATACCGGATTATAATGCGGAATTGAATGAAGAAGGCAGGCTCATAAACAACAACAAGGAGGCCATAGATCAATATTTAGTTTCCTTGGAAAAACAAATCAAGTTGAAAGCTTACCAGGAGGAACTGGAAGAATTGTACAAGAAAAAAAGGAATCTTGAAAGCCAGGAATCAGAGCAAAGCGACGCTTATTGGGACACCCGCCAGCAAAATACATTGTCAGGATATAACCGGAACAGTCTTACCGCTAAAATAAGCCGTTTATTTGGTACAGAAAAAGAGGCTAACCAGTTGAAAGCTCTACAAACAACACAGAAGGATTTGGCCGGTATAGAATCAGCAATCGCCCAGATCAATAATGATATCTTAAAAACAGAGGCGACGGCCACTTCATTAACCGGAACCAATAAAGAAAATATAAATACTGAAACATCCCTTATAAAGAAACTGGAGGCCGAAAAGAAAAAGGTTCAGGAACAGTGGGCGGAAGACAGCGAAGCGAATATCGCCAAGAAAAACAAGGAAATAGAACGTATCGACACCGAAATAAAACGTTTAAACGAACTGGGGAAGGTCAAAAAGAAAGCGGAAGCCGGGGAGTATAAAAATACAGAAACGGACGCTACATTAAAACCTCTGGAGATCGAGCACGAAAAACGTATGCTTCTAATCAAAAAGAACCGGGAAAAGGAAAATAAGACGGAAGCCCAATATATTCTCGAAGGAACAGCGGAAAACCTTCGCTATTACCGGGAACGTATCGACGCACTCCAGAAGCTGGAAGCAAAAACGCCGGCCCAGAAGAAGAAGTTACTCGATGAAATCCACAAGCTCGAAACAGAAGCACAGACGGCCATTTTTACGGAAACCGGCAAGCAGGAGGACGCCCGTATAAAACTGGTACAGGAGAAACGGGACGAACGGTTAAAGATTGAAACCGCCTATTACAACGTCCAGAAGGACACCATGGAAAAAGCGGTATTAAACCAAAGTATCACGCAGGAAGCCGCCGACGCCTATATGCTGGAAGTTGAAGCGGAGCACGCCGCAGAACTTCTGGAGATAAACCGTACTTACCAGAATGATATTGCCGCTTTGGAAATTACCGGTAAACAGAAACGTATAGAAACAGCGACGGAAGCAGCGGATGCCGTTCGTGAGTCTGAAATGAAGTTATTGCGTGACCGGGCGGCCATTGCTGAAATGGTCAATAAACTGACCTCCAATAAATCAGGAACCGAGGGAATGAAAGAAAATTATAATAAGGAGATAAAGGAGACTATGTCCATGTATGATGCAATTATAAATATTGCTAAACGTGCCGGTCTTTCTACTATTGAACTGGAAAAGCAGAAAAAACAGGCCCTTAGTCATTTAGATTATCAGTACCAGAATGATTTATATCAGATTCAGGCGCAAATTGGTGTATCATGGGGGCAGGAATACCAAAATGAATTGGCTATGTTGAAAGACATGCACGAACAGGGATTAATAGATGAAAAGACATACCAGAAGAAAAGAGGAGAGATACAACTGGGCAATGCAAAAAAATATTTTGATAAGATTTCCGGTCTTACTTCTTCTTTAGTTGAAACAATGCAGCAGGCCGAACTCGCCCAGGTAGACGCTAAATATGACGCCCTTATACAAATGGCCGAAAATAACGGAGAAGATACCGCCGCCTTGGAAGAAGAAAAAGAAAACAAGAAACTGGAGATTCAAAAAAAGTATGCAGATGTAAATTTTGCTATCAAATGTTCCCAAATTATTGCCGATACAGCGGTCGCCATAATGAAATCGAATGCAGAACTTGGTCCCATTGCCGGTCCTATTGCAGCTGCTTTAATGGCCGCCACCGGTGTAGCCCAACTTGCAGCGGCTAAAGCAGAACGGGACAAGATTAAAAACATGTCCTTGAAAAACACCACCGGCAGCAAGACCGCCACGGCTGAACGTGTTGTTTCCGGTTCTTCCGGAAGCGGGTATTATGAAGGCGGTTACACCGGTCCCGGTGGCCGTTATGAAGTGGCCGGCGTAGTTCATAAGGGGGAATATGTGGTACCACAACCGGAAATGAATAATCCTAAAGTGATCGACGCCGTTAGTACTATCGAAGCGATCAGGCGGCAGCGTACCAATGCCAACCCGTTACCACAGAATCCGGGTGAATATTATGAAGGCGGTTACGTCACTTCCCCTGCAGGTGATTCTTCCTACCGGGAGTTCCTGGAAGCAGCAAAGGAGCTTCGCGCCTCCTGTGAGGCTATCAAATTGATAAAGGCCTATATCGTTTACCAGGATTTGGAGAAGGCCAAAGAAACCATAGATAACGCCCGCGACACCTTTACACGCGGAAAATAAGTAATCATTATGCTAAAGATTAAGACGAACAAAGGTTATCTGGATTTAGGGGGTGACTTTACCGTACAGATCGACGAGAAATCCCCCGTCATGAACGACCGGGGATCGCAGACCGTACCGGTCACGGTTCCATGTACCGGTAACAATGCTAAAATAACCGGTTTTGCCCACCGTCTCGACATGGGCGTAAAGCCGATGAATGAAGATCAGGCATGTACGGTACTGGACGGAGTATATAAACGTACCGGAAAGATAAATATCGTTTCCGCCGGTAAAAAAGAAGGTATTACCCTTAACATCGGCTTTGACAATTCGGAGGCCTACAGCGCCTGGAAAGCAAAGAAATTAAATGCCATTACATTACCGGTGAAGGAATATAGCAGCGTAAATTCCCTTTGTGCGCATTTGCAACAAGTATTAAGAGGTTATCAGACTGATTATGCCGTCTTCCAGATTATGACCGGTAACGATTCAAAAGATAACCAGTCTTACCCCAAATACCTGAATTATATCACGCCTGTATCAGAGGGAAGTAAAGTCTATAAGTTGCGTTATCAGGCAAGAACGGAAACTTTCTTAGTAAATGGAACTCCGACTGCAGTAACACTTCCGGAAGGCTACGGCGTAACGGCCTTTTTATATGTATGGCGTGTACTGGAACTTGTTTTTTCGGAATTTGGATATACCATAACCGAAAATCCTTTTAAGACGGATAAACAACTTTATAACCTGGTAATCCTGAATAATGCGGCCGACTGTTGTGTTAAAGGAAAGCTTTCTTACGCCGATTTAATGCCGGATTGTACGGTAGAGGACTTTTTAAACGCCCTTTATGTGCGTTTCGGACTGGTTTATAATGTTTCTTCCGATACGAAAACGGCCACTTTAAGACTGATCCGTGATATTGTGGATGATGTTCCGGACATTGATTTATCCCGCAGCCTGACAGACGAACCTTTAATAACTTATGAAACGGCCCGGCAAATGAAGTTGTCGGCCAAAACTTCCTTTACCGGTGCGGCCCCCTCTGTTGAACGGTTTGAAGACTACTTAAAGGATCAGGAAGTGGCCCGCCTGGCGAGAGTTGACGTTTCCCAAAGGGTGATACACCTTAATTATGAGGAAACGACGGGACGCTGGTTCAAATGGGATGAAGACAACAAGCGTCTTACTTATTCTTCATCGAGTTTCTTTTCCTGGGACCGGAAAAGCGACAGTATTGAAGATAACGAATTAACCAGCGATGATGAATGCGTTCCAATGGATTTTGCCCCGAATGATATTCTTTCCCCTCAATATCTGGCCGATTACGTACACCGTTACACATATCTTAAAACATCCTCCAATAATGATGATGAAGATTCGGAGAAAGTGGAAACACCGTTATCTTTCGTGTTTGCGTTTACATCCTCACAGAATAGTAAATATCCTTTCGGTTCTGTGTTGCCTTATACTTCCGAGGGTGAGGAGGTCATCCTCAAAGACGGAAGTAAACATACGATATCGCTTTTATTTCAATATAAGAACGGCCTGTTTATAAACTTCTGGAAAAAATACGATGCCATAATAAGACACTCTTTCAACCAGGTAGAAGCAAATACCCTGTTACCGGTCCACCAGCTTATGAGCATGGATATATTGACACCTGTAGCCCTGCGGGGACAGTATCTGCTTTTTGACGGACTTTCTTATTCGCTTCCGGCAAATAAGATTGTACCTGTCGATCTGACATTAAGAACACTCCGGTTAATAGCTCCCTATAATCTTGACGAGGAACATTTTATTAAAGATTTCGGTAGTACTTTATATGTCTGGAAACTGGTTCGTAATACTCAGGCGGAAGTGCAGGAAAATAAAAAGCAGGAGGTATTGAACTACTTGAAAGGTTTAGGCTTTACTATTGAGAATGAACGCTATTGGACCATAACGGACGGTTTTATAAATCCCGGTACGGATGATTATATAATAGAAAATCCGCCCACCTCTGAAAATGATACGCTGACGCGGGATTACCAGTTCCAGTTAAGAGTGAATATAAATTATATACAGAATGATCCGGAAGCAACTACCGGAACTTATAATGAAACATTTACCCTTTCGTATATAGGGGAGTTCATCTCCGTTGTATATTCCGGTTAATCCCGTCCTTTATTCTTCCTTTGATAAACCCAACTTTTGCAGCATGGAAAAGCAGAATAATATCGTACTTGCTCCGTGTACCACACAGGTAGCAGAGCTTTACAAGCTTTGGAGGGAAAATCATTCGGGGAAGCTCTCGGACTTTTACAAGTTCCTGACGTCTCCCACGGATCAGCGTGACCATTTCCTTTCCGGGCTTGAAAATAAGAGTGAGTTTAACGGAATATTCATCGTTAACACGTTTGAATTATGAGTTTGACAGCAAGCATCGATCCGACGAAAAACGCCTTTACCGGAAACCCTGTCTATCTTTCGGTAGAAACTACTTCTATGGCGACTTACAATATAATGTATTTCGTGAACTTTGAAGCCATGCGTTCCATATTTACCGGCAACGGTAACGGAAGTTTCAAGGTAAACATTGCGGAGGTCTTGGAAACGCTTTTTGTCGATATTCCCCCGTTAACGGACAGTTCCGAGATGTTGATAAGCCTTTCCGACAAACGGTATAACAAGGCGGTCGTCACGGTCGCCATTCAAAACGAGGAGGAGGAATCGACCTATCTGGTTGTTACCGCCTGGCGCGGTGGTATATCCAAACGTTCTTTCAAGAAACTGCATGAAAAGGGAAGTAACATTTTTGATTTGAAGTTCTTGAATGAATCCTGTAATTTCTTCTTTACCACCCGGAGTGATGACTGGCGTATAACGATGCGCGAAACGGAGCTTTACCCGCTCTGTTTCATCTATCCGGAGCATGAGCTGAAAATAACGGAACTTCTTACCGGACAAAGCCTTGCAGTGCCAGGTACGGCAGGGAATTTCTACGCCTTGAACCTGGAGGCCGTAAGACTTAAATTCTTTACCGATTACGGGGTACTGGCCAACCTTTTTGACGTGTATAGCGGTGATACGTTCGCTCTGCGGATCGGGATCGAGCAAAGCCCGACGGTTCGCGAGCATTACCGGCTCCGGTTCCTGAACAGTTACGGGACTTACGAAGTGTTTTCCCTGGAAGGCGAGGCAAGCGTAACTCCCGGCATGGATGAAGACGAAGACGCTGTTTTCCGGCGTTACGATGAAATTACCGATGATTATTATTCGGATCGCATACGGACGGAGATACAGGAAGCCGTAACGATTAAGACGGGATTCAAACGCCCGCAGGAAATACGCTTTCTTCTTGATCTGCTTTCCTCTGATGATGTTTACCTGGCAGGTTACGGCCGGGAAGAGATAAAAGTAATTCCTTCGGCGGAAGAGTTTTCTTACCGTGTCCGTCCGGACGCGCCGCAGAACGTGACGTTAAAGCTCACGTTTGCCGACAAAGAGTCCAACTGGACGGGAGAAATTACGGAAAGCGGCTACCGGAAACCGCGGGTTCATTCCAAAGAGTTCAGCAAACAATTTAATTAATGTATCTATATGGCAACACAGGAGTATATCGATGATCTTATTATAGTCATTGAAACCGCGGAGGACGCGGAAAGCGTTACTAACCAAATGGTGGCGGCGGTTCTTGGCTTCTTGAACGAACACCTGAAACTGGTTTCCCAGGGTAAGGAAATCGAGGCGGAGGAAGCCGCCCGCATTGCCGCCGATGCAGCCTTGCAGAAGGCTATCGACGCCGTTTCTTTGCGTATCGACCGGCTTGTCGGTGACAACGCTTCGCAGGCAATCGACAACTTTAACGAGATTCTTAATTTTCTGAACGGGCTTAAAGACAGTGATTCGCTGGCCGCATTGCTGGCTGATATTAACGCCCGTATCGGCAGTGAAGACAGTTCGGAGAGTGAAGACGGTTCCCTTTGGGGAAAACTGAAAAGTTTGTCCCAGGATATAACCAGTTGTTCCGATGACATAAGCACATTGCAGATAGACCGTGACAAAATGAAACAGGAGCTGCAGCAGACGGCCGGGCGTCTGTCTTCCACCTTTACCAATGTAAACAACCTTTTGAACGCCGGCAGCGTTTACAGTGACCTGTCGGGAGTGTTTGCAGCATTGAAAACGGCGGGGAAGATTGACGATGTCCGGAAAAACGGCGTGATCCTTTCTTTCCTTACTGCCGACGGCTGGGTAACGAAACAATTTAAAGGCAATCCGGACACGGATTTTGAGAATGTCGAAAAGTGGGAGGATTTCGGCAGCGGCGGTTCAGGCGGCGGGAATACCTATAACGTAACCGGCAGTGTGCCGCTTACGGAAGGTTTCTATACCCTGGCTTCCGCCATTGCCGCGGTACCGGAGAAGTGGCGCGGCCGGGGGCGTGTCATCACCTTTGAAACATCGCTCGGCAAATGGGAGACGTACCAGTTTACCGGAACCGCCCTGGATGCCTGGGACCAGGAGGCGAGCTGGGAAGAGTTCGGCGGCAAAGGAACGGTAAAGAGCGTAACGGTAAACGGCGAGAAGCAGACGCCGGACGCGGCCGGTAATGTGAATGTAAACGTGGATATCCTGGAAGTGGACGAGACTTTGTCCGCCGATTCCACCAATCCGGTAGAAAACAAGGTAGTAACCGCCCGTTTTAACGAGGTGGACGCTTCCACGCTGTTTAACGTAAATGCGGAGGTAAGCGAGGATGAAACATCCGTCCGTCTGTCTTTCCAGAACAAAAGCGGCACGGAAATTACCGCCGTGGATATCCCGGCCGGTTCCGGTGGAGGTTCCGGCGAAACGGTGGCTACTAAAATTGTCTTGAATGCGGCTGTAGATAACGCCATAATCAAGGAAGGCGGAAACGCCCGTCTTACTTATACATACGATCACCAATACACCACGGGGGATGAAAAGGGGGAATCTACCGGGCAAAAGGCGGATATCACCGTTACGATCAGGCGTGGAACAACTACCATGTATTCCCAGACGGTCAGCGATGTTTCCAAAGGCAGTTACGAACTGGACCTTTCAAGTTACTTGCTTGTTGGGAATACCGATATTTACGTAGTGGCAACCACAACCGATCCGACTACCGGCAAGAAACAAACCCGGCAGGCGTTTACATCCGTAAAGGTTGTTAGTCTTTCCCTTACCAGCTCTTACAATCTGGCCGGGGCCATAGCCGCAGGCGGTTATACCCTGGCCGACACGATTAATATTCCTTATGCTGTCAACGGTGCCGGAACAAAGGTCGTCACGCTTTATCTGAACGGTCAGCAACAGAACGCGCACACCATTACAAGATCGGGAACGACAAACGGCAGTTTCAGTTTGTCCCCCTCTTCGCTTGTGACCGGCCGGAATACCGTTCAAATGGTTGCCGAAATGGAGGCTTCCGCCGATCTCGTGTTAAAGTCTGAAAGTATCTATATTGATATTCTGAAATCCGGAGGATCGGCACCGTTCATCGGCACGATGATGAGTTTTCCGGACGGCCGTATTTTTACGGAGGACCATCTTGTTCCGCGCTTGGAAGCGGGGCAGTACGAACAGGTAAAATTTGACTTTGTGGCTTATGATCCTGACGCAACGCCGGCTCAAATGGACGTTTACCGGGACGGGGTGAAAACGCAGTCTGTCAGTGTGGCCCGTACTACGCAGACATATACCAACCGTTTTACGGAGCAGGGCGAGATCACTATGAAATTTAAGACGGGGGCCACGGAATACCCGTTTTATATCGACGTAACGGAAAGCGGGATCGACTTGCAGGAAACTACCGCCGGGCTTGTACTGAAACTTTCGGCAGCCGGGCGGAGTAACAGCGAATCCGATCCGGGAGCCTGGGATTATGGCGACATACATACGACATTTTCTGGTTTCGACTGGAGCAGCAACGGCTGGACGGGTGACGCCCTGAAACTTACGGGAGGCGCGAAGATTGAAATCGGGTACCGGCCGTTCTCCACGGATGCAACCACTACCGGGGCTACCTATGAAATGGAAATTCTTTGTTCGTCGGTAACGGACCGGCAGGGGGTGATACTGGACTGTATGGCCGGCGATATCGGTTTCCAGATGACAACGGAGCAGGCCCTTATGCGTGTTTCCGGCGGTACGGAAGTAAGTACGAAGTTTGCAAGTGATATGAACCTGAAAATGGCCTTTATTGTCGGGGCCAAGGCCGGCAAGCGGTTGCTGGAACTTTATGTAAACGGAATCCGTTGCGGAGCGGTGCAGTATGGGGCTACCGAAGGATTACTGCAGGCGGAACCGGTGAACATCCGTTTGTTCAGTGATACGGCGGATGTGGAGATCAGGAATTTCCGTATTTATAACCGTGCGCTTACGGATGATGAAGAATTGAACAATTACATGGTAGACCGGACTACGTCGGACGAAATGGTCCTGTTATTTGAAAAGAATGATGTTACGGGGGACAACGGTACGGATATCGACATAGACAAGTTACGCGCCCAGGGAAAGGCGGTTATGCGAATTGTCGGCGATGTGAACCTTGTCAACGCCACCAATAACAAGAAATTCGAGGTACCGGTCGATATCTATTTTTATAGCCCGCAGGGTAAGGAGTACGATTTTGTAGCAAGGAATGTCGGTCTAAGAATACAGGGTACATCATCCACCACTTATCCGCGTAAGAATTACCGTCTTTATTTCTTGCGCCTGGAAAAATACGGTACCACGCTGGAAGTTAACGGCGTGGATGTGCCGTCCCTTGAATACAGTTTCAAACCGGGAGCACGGCCGATCAGTATATTCTGTTTGAAAGCGGACTTTTCCGATTCTTCCGGTACACATAATACCGGTGCGGTGCGTATTGTGAACGACGTTTGGAAGAGGTGCGGGTGGCTGACACCGCCGCAGGCTGCATATAAGGGGGAATATGACGTACGTATAGGCGTGGACGGTTTCCCTATGGACCTGTTTTATGACAACGACGGCACCGGTGCGAATACTTATCTGGGAAAATACAATTTCAATAATGAGAAGTCGGAAAGTGCGATCATTTACGGTTTTGAAGGAATTGAAGGATTCAACGACGAAGCGGCCCTGAACGGGCAGCGTAACAAATGTATCTGTCTGGAGTTCCTGAACAACTCCGAGGCCCTTTGTCTGTTCGGGACTACCGACATGTCTTCTTTTGATGATGCGCTGGAATTTCGTTTCAAGGCGGACACTACCTGGGCGGATGCACACGAGGACGACAAGGCGGCAGTTACAAGGCTTTGGAACTGGATCGATTCATGTAAGGATGATCCCGCCAAGTTCCTGGCGGAATATAACCAGTATTTCGGTAATGACAGCCCGTTTGCATGGTATCTGATTACCGATTACTTTATGGCTGTGGATAACCGGGCAAAAAACATGATGCTGGCGACTTGGGACTCTCTGATCTGGTATTTCCTTCCTTACGATATGGACACGCTGTTCGGTGTGCGTAATGATTCGGTACTGAAATACGAATATACCATTACCCACGAAAGTTTTGACGATAGTATCGGTAGTTATGCTTTTGCCGGCCATGATTCCGTTTTATGGGAACTGGTACGGTCTTGTCCGGACAAATTGCGTGAAGTGGCGGAAACCTTGCGTAGCAATATGAGCCTTGAATATGTCCTGCAAGTATTTAACGAGGAACAAATGGGCAACTGGTGCGAGCGGATTTATAACAAGGATTCGGAATATAAATATATCCTTCCGCTTACCGAAGGGGTGACAACCGGCAGCGGAACCAGTTATTATAATTATCTGTATGCCTTGCAGGGAAGCCGTTACGCGCACCGTACTTATACCATTCAGAACCGTTTCGCCCTTCTGGATAGTCAATACGTGGCCGGTACTTATCGTCGTGACAGCTTCGCGGCTTATTTCGGGTATAAGTTCGGCAGCGATAACCGGAAAATTCGGATTACGGCCTCCGAACGGTATTATTACGGGTACGGTTACACGTCCGGAACACCGCACCAAAGCGCGGTACTTGCAGAAACGGCCGGGGCTGTGGTGGAACTGACAATGGACACGGATTTAATAGTAAACGATCCGCAATATTTCTACGGTGCAAGCCGTATTCGCGGGCTTGATCTGACGGATGTAGCCCACGCCATTGTCGGCACGTTGAACCTGAACAACTGTACGGCCTTGCGTGAACTGAATGTTAGCTGTGAGGCCGGACAGATGACACTTAATGCCCTTCTGGTGGGTAATTGCCGTAACCTTCGACAACTCGACATATCCGGGCTTAAATCCTCTTCCTTTACCGGTATGGACCTTTCAAGCAACACCAAACTTGAAACCTTCCTGGCCGGTGATACATCCCTTACCGGTGTGACATTCGCCGGCGGTGCGCCTCTGGCCGTTTGCGTCCTTCCCGCAACTTTGCAGACGCTGGAGCTCCGGTACCTGAACAAACTGACCAATGCAGGGCTGCAGCTGGAAAGCACGGCAAATATCACGCGCCTTGTGATTGATAACTGTAGCCTGATCGACTGGAACACGTTGTTACAGCAATGCAGCGCGACCAGCTATCTACGAATTACCGGTATAGATATGGACGGGGACGGAAGTTTGCTTCGCGGGCTTATGACAATGGGCGGTGTTGATGAAGACGGGGGAAACGTGCAGACGTGCCGCCTGGTGGGTACGTACCGGCTGACCCAGTCCATGTCGGACGAAGAGTACGCCGCCACCTGTGCGCACTTCCCGGAACTGAATATCATTCAGCCGCAGTTTGTCTGCATAAAAATAGACCAGACGGTAGAGGACGGGGAAAAGATTACAAACCTGGATAACTCTACCGGATATGACTATAATACGGAATTTACCCCGTCTTCCCATATCCTGGAGGTGTTGGCGAAAAGACATTGCGTTCTGGCCAAAAAGACGGCGGAGGGTGAAATGACCTGTTATCCGCTTCATGATGAGAGCCGGAACAAATACGCCGACAGTGACAGCGTGGAGAACGCCACGGATGCAGTATTAACCGGATCGGAAGGCGAAGTTTACGTATATGAGCCTCATTACTGGTACAAGGGAGTAACGGACGTGCTGAACCAATGTCTGTACGGTTTTATTTCAAGCAATGAGGATGCGCCGGCAGCGGCAGGGTACACCAGTGTAAAACTTACCCGCGAAGAGCTGGAGGTAACGGAAGGGATCGGGATTCGTAAGAATACGGATTACACGACCCTTGAAGAGGCGAAGAATGAATACGAATCCGGATCGTTCGCCCTGGTGGACGTGCGGGATTACAAGCAGGTCCGTTTCCCCGGTCTGGCTTCCACTCTTTACGGGGCTGCATTTATAGATGATACGGGCAAAATAGTAAGTCGGGTAAGCGTTTCAAACGCGAACGGTTTTATTAATGGTATGTACCTGTTTTGTGCTGTTCCCGCAGGGGCTACTTTCCTGGCCTTTACTTTCCTTAATTCGGCGGCCTTCGATTTCGTTTTACTCACAACGTCGGAAAGTGTGGAAGCGATCGAGCCGGACTGGGTAGAGCATACGGAATGCCTGGGCGGTGCTTATGAAGCCTACCTGATTGATGATGTGCTGCGTTCTGTCAGCGGTGTTTCAAGTGTAGGAACCATTTCACAGAGCCAGGCAGTCAAATACGCCCAGAATCGGGGCAAAGGTTTCCAGCTGTTCGACTGGGAGATGCACAAGGATGTGGGTAATCTGCATTTCTTTAAATACGGTAATACCGATTCGCAGGGAGTTTGCGGATATGGAACAAACAATTACCAGAAAGTGACAGGCCTTACCAATGCGCTGGGGATGCGTGATACGGTTTCTTATTATAAGGAAAAGGGCGGTTCCAATCCACAGGCGGAAGGTGCTTATCGGGACGGTGTAAATTATCAGTCCGTCAATGTGCTGGGATATGAGAATTTCCAGGGAAACAAGGCGGAATGGTTGCAGTATGTCACAGTAAACAAGACGGCGGCGGACGGAAGGTGGTTTATTACCATGCCGGACGGAACGGAACGCATTGTACAGGGAATTACTGTTTATAACGCGGATATTTATCCTACCCACATGGTTTGGGGCCAGTATATGGATTTGATTGCAGCTAAAGAAGGCGGTTCCACTTCCTCACATTGGTTCGATAGGTTCTATGTGGGTACCGGTCTTTCTCGTGTGGTGTATCGGTCGTACAGCTACGCGTACGCGTTGGGCGGTGTTTCGTATGCGTCCGCGTTTTACGATTCATCTTTCACGAATGCGTTCATCGGTGTTCGGCTTGCCTTCAGGGGCATAATACGCTGGGCGGGCAGCGTCGCGGCCTTTAAAGCCATAAATCAGGCAGATTAAGAGAAAAAACAGCAACGTAAAACGTTGTGCGGGTAGCGCGGGCGTCCGGAAAGTAAGACGGGCGCCGGTACTTCCGAAAAGTACAAAGGCGGATTTCCTCATATACACTCGTGTGGTGTATCGGTCGAACAACAACGCGAACGCGTTAGGCGGTGTTTCGTATGCGAACGCGAATAACGATTCATCGAACACGAATGCGAACATCGGTGTTCGGCTTGCAAACAATTAGAATAAAGAAAAAGCGCATAAGCCTTGAAAATTGGCGTACAACAGTGGGAACGTGTTCCCGGCGTGGAGCCAAGAGGAATGAGCCTCGCCAACAGCAGCCGTTTACGGTTGGAAAGGGGAAAAATAAAGCGCAGGGCAATGGGGTTTGGTAGGAAGTTTTTTCGAAGAAGCCCGGCCCGGGGAATTGAAGGCTGATTTAATTATCATGTGGAGAGAAGATAATATTATAGAAGAGATTGTCGAGGACGCCAATATAGAGGACGCCATAAAAACGGTATTGCGCAAAAGAAGACGAAAGCGCAGCTTTGCCGGGCGTAGAATACTGGCGGATGTCCCGAAGGCGGTAGAGAGGATCAGGCAGCGGATCAGGAGTGGGCGGTTCAAGCTCGGAGGATATCGGGAAATGACCGTAGACGACGGGCCGAAAGTAAGGATCGTACAATCGGTTTCCCTGGAAGACAGGATCGTTCTTAACGCCGTTATGAATGTGGTGGACCGGCATTTGAAAGTACGTTTTATCCGGACTACTTCCGCATCCATTAAAAACAGGGGAACGCATGACCTTTTACAGTATATCGTTAAAGATATAAAGGATGATCCCGAAGGAACCCTGTTCGGGTACCAGTTCGATATAACGAAATTCTATGAGAGCGTAGACCAGGACGTTTTGCTGGATGCAGTGAAAAAGATGTTCAAGGATAAAATATTGATCGGAATCCTGGAAGAGTGCATCCGCATGATGCCTAAAGGCGTGAGTATCGGACTAAGATCATCGCAGGGGCTTTGTAATTTGCTTCTGTCTATTTATCTGGATCACCGGTTAAAGGATCAGGAGGCAGTAGCACACTATTACCGGTATTGTGACGACGGTCTGGTGCTTTCTGGTAGCAAGAAATACCTTTGGAAGGTTAGGGATATCATTCATGAACAGGCCCGTAAAGCCCGCCTGGAGATTAAAAGTAATGATACCGTTTTCCCGATTACCGAAGGTATCGACTTTCTGGGATATGTAACCCGCCCGGATCATGTGCGGTTAAGGAAGCGTAACAAACAAAAGTTCGCCCGCAAGATGCACAAGGTTAAAAGCAAGAAACGTAGGCAGGAGTTAACCGCTTCATTTTACGGGCTTACAAAACATGCTGATTGCAAGAACTTATTTTATAAACTAACAGGAAAGAAAATGAAAAAATTAAAAGATTTGGGCTACAAGTACAAGCCTAAAGACGGACGGAAACGATTTACCGGGGCAAGGATCAAGTCGCCCGAACTGATGAACAAGGATGTGATCGTACTTGATTATGAAAAGGATGTTCCGACGAAAAACGGAAACCGGACTGTTATAAAGCTGGAACTCGACGGCAAGGAGAGAAAGTATTTTACCAGCCTTGAGGAAACCCTTTTCATTTGTGAATCAGCGGCAAGAGACGGAGAACTGCCTTTTGAAGCACATTGCGAAGGTGAAGTAAGTGAAAAAGGATTGATAATTATACATTTTACTTGAAATGATACGAATTTATGCAGACAGCAAGGCGGAACCGGTAAGATGTACCAACCGCCGCCGGGGAATCTGGCGCATTACGTGGGATTACCAGGAAACAGAGACAGCAGAAGGAGTCCAACGTAGTTACATGGAAGAGACGTTCGATCATCTACCCGCACTGGCAGAAATCAAGGCGGTTATTAATGAATGGTATAACCGGAAGATAACCGACACGATCGAAAGCGGGTACATATGGAACGGTCTGAAAGTCTGGCTTTCCATGGAGAACCAGATGAATTATAAGACGGCGTACGATCTTGCCTTGCAGACAGGCGGGGAAAACCTTCCTGTTACTTTCAAGCTCGGGGAAGAAGACAACCCGACGTTTTACGAGTTTGCAAGTATGCAGCAACTACAAGAGTTTTACACCGGTGCCGTGAAACATATACAGGAGACACAAAAGGAAGGCTGGGAACTTAAAAAGGCGATAGACTGGAGTGTTTATACGTTGGAGTAGAAAAGCGAAAGGGGGAAGCGGGAAATACGGTTCCCCCTTCACTCTTTTAGTTATAACATATCATCAAAGGCGTGTATTCCCGCTTCGCGTTCATCTTCCAGAGCATGTGCGTAAACCATTGTCATAGTTATAGAACTATGTCCCAAAAGGTGGGATAGCGTTACGATATCATGTGTTTTCTTATAATACAAGGTAGCGAATGTATGCCGCCCGGTCTTTGAACTGATATCCTTTGTTATTCCTACTTTACCGGCTATTGTTTTCAATACCCGGTTTATATCCTGATCCGTGGGAAGGTTCATAAACAAGTTACCTTTTGTACGTCCGGCCCGGTAATATTCATAAATATAACGTGCCGGGTCCGATAAGGGTACAGTTACCGGTATTTTGGTCTTACCTCGTGTGTAGTGTAGTTCATTCCCTATGAACTGGTTTATCTGCAATGCTTTTGCATCGCCTATATGCAAAGAAGTAAAACAAAGAAACAGAAAAAAACGGAGTACGTTCTGGGTACATTCTTCCAGGCGGCCGGACCGGTACAAGGCGGTCAGACGGAGGAGTTCTTCTTCCGTCAGGTATATAACTTCACTTTTGGGGCGACGTATCTTTATGGCCGCGAACGGGTCCTGGTCCATATAACCGCCGCGTATGGCGGCACCTACATATATTTTGATAGTAGCCATGTTACGCCATGCCGTAGAATCCATGTTACCTATTTTGCGAAGATATGCAAAGAAAGACAGGAGAAATTCATGGGTAATCTCTGAAAATACAAGGCCGGGGGCGAATGTTTCCAGTTTCTTGATGATAGAAACGTGATGTTTCCAGGTACCGAAAGAAATTGTTTTGCTAATTTGTTTGAGGTAAACCCGTGCAAAATCAAAGAAGGTACCAAAATCGGAAGGATTGTTATACTGGCGGAAGAAACTTTCTTTTGTCAGCGTCTCATTTTTAAGACGGGCACGAACAAATATGTCGCTTACACGTGACCGGATGTTTGAGATGATTAAATTTTTGTCTTTACTCTCTTTGTCCCGGCCTTTTATCACTTCGTTTTGCTCGTCCCATTCTTTGGACGTGACACTTAACCTTACCGCGATCCTTATTTTCTCACGGTTGATATAAAATTCCACATACAGGGGGAGCCGGTCGGTTTTGCCTTTTTTGCCTTGTCTTACAACTCTTATTGCCGTCATTTTTATATGCCTATTTTATGCCTGTAGAGGGGATATGCCTACAAATATGCCTACACAGGCAGGTTATTAAAAGTTAAACGGGGCGAAAGTAAAACGTTTAATATCAGCTATTTAAAAGAAAAATCCGATAACATTTAACTGTTACCGGATGTTAATAGTGATTCCGCTGCGATTCGAACGCAGGACCCACGCCTTAGAAGGGCGTTGCTCTATCCAGCTGAGCTACGGAACCAGCCTTATTTGCGGATGCAAAGGTAGTGCTTTTTATGAAAACTCAAAAACTTTCCGGCACTTTTTTATTCATATTTTTCTTTATGGCTATGAATCAGTAATTTATAAAAGAGAAATATTTTGTTTACTTATATGATTGGGGAGGAATGAATAGGAAAACGTCATTTTTACGAAGAATAACGAACGTTATATAGGTTTCAAAAAGGTCAAAAAAATAAAATACGGTTGTGTTTTTCTATTATAACTTCTACTTTTGAACGATAAACAACTAAAAAACACATAAAGTTATGAAGAAATTGATTTTTTTATTTGCATTTTGTATTGTAGTGACTAATGTTTTTGCACAAACCGCCCCAGAGCAATTGAAAAAAGAAGGAAATGATGCATTTAATGCTAAAAATTATCCAGTAGCGTATGCGAAGTTCAGCGAATATCTGAAACAGACTAATAATCAGGATTCTGCAACAGCTTACTATTGTGGTATAGCAGCAGACGAAGTGAAAAAGTATGCGGAAGCCGTGACCTTTTTCGATATTGCTATTCAGAAAAAATTTAATATAGGAAATGCGTATGCTCGTAAAGCTTTGGCTTTAGATGCACAAAAGAAGACTGCTGAATATGTAGCTACATTAGAAGAAGGGCTGAAAGTCGATCCTAAGAATAAGACAATGGTGAAGAATTATGGTCTTCATTATCTAAAAGCAGGACTTGCAGCACAGAAAGCAGGAAAAGCAGAAGAAGCTGAAGATTGTTTTAAGAAAGTAATTCCTTTGGATCACAAGCAATATAAAACAAATGCATTGTACAGTTTAGGAGTTCTGTGCTATAATGATGGCGCTAATATCCTGAAGAAAGCTGCTCCTTTGGCAAATTCTGATGCAGATAAATATGCTGCAGAAAAAGAAAAAGCTGATGGTAGATTTAAAGAAGCATTAGACTATCTGGAAGAAGCTGCTAAGATCTCTCCGGAAAATGAAAATGTGAAGAAGATGCTTCCTCAAGTGAAAGCTGTTATGAAGTAATTTGACCAATTTTATAAATGATAAAGGGTTGCCGATATGACACGTCGGACAACCCTTTTTTATTGCTATCTTTTTCTAATCTATACTTTTTGTGTACATTTGCCTTCCCTAAACGTAGAAGTATTTTATATGCACTTATATAATAAGGAACAGGCTATTAAACGAATGAACCAGTTGGGACAACTCCACCGTCCTTTCATTTTCATTATAAATTATCTACAAGATGTATCTTATATAGAGGAGGTTGCCGCTGTTGATTCCGCTGAAGTTTTGTATAATTTGAATGGATTTACCAATCAGATTATATCGGCTGAAGATGATATAGCTACTTACTCCGCAAAAACAGTGCCTTCACTACATTGGCAGCCTTTCGCAGAATCTTTCTCTTCTTATCAACGTTCGTTTAATATCGTGCGACGGAACATCCTGGCAGGAAATAGTTTCCTTACGAATTTGACGTGTCGCACTCCGGTAGAAACCAATCTCACTCTGAAAGATATTTATTTTCATTCAAAAGCGATTTATAAGCTATGGATTAAAGATCGTTTTACGGTTTTCTCTCCTGAAATATTTGTTAGAATTCATCAAGGAAAAATTAGCTCATATCCGATGAAGGGAACCATTGATGCTTCAATTCCCTCTGCTGCTCAATTATTGATGAATGATCCGAAAGAGACTGCCGAACATGCTACCATTGTAGATCTGATTCGTAATGATTTAAGTATGGTTGCCAACCGGGTGTCAGTTTCCCGGTATCGGTATATGGACAGGTTACAGACTAATCGGGGAGTCATTTTCCAGACGAGTTCTGAAATTCAGGGTATATTGCCTGAAAATTATCAGGAGCATTTGGGAGATATTATTTTCAGATTACTGCCAGCCGGTTCTATTACCGGTGCTCCAAAGAAAAAGACGATGCAGATTATCCAGGAAGCTGAAACCTACGACAGAGGATTTTATACAGGAGTTATGGGATATTCTGATGGCATTGATTTAGATAGTGCCGTTATGATACGTTTTGTAGAACAGGAAGGAGAGAAGATGTATTTTAAAAGTGGAGGTGGGATTACCTGCCAGAGTGATGTGGAAAGCGAGTATAATGAAATGAAACAAAAAGTATATGTACCCATTTATTGAGACTATCCGGATAGAGGATGGACAGATTTATAATCTTGATTATCACACAGAGCGCTTTAATGAAACCCGTGCAGCTTTTTGGAAAGACAGCACTCCGCTGGATTTACGGGAATTTATATCTCCGCCAACTTTAAATGGAATTCATAAATGCCGGATTGTATATGGAAAAGAAGTGGAAGAAGTTACGTATGCGCCCTATCAGATGCGACAGGTATCTTCTTTGCATTTGGTTGTGTCCGATACCATTGATTATACTTATAAAAGTGCGCATCGGGAAGAACTGAATGCCTTGTACGCTCAAAAAGGAATGGCGGATGATATTTTAATTGTGAGAAATGGCTATCTGACAGATACCTCTATAGCTAATGTTGCTCTCTATGACGGAGATACCTGGTTCACACCAGCTCATCCGTTACTCCGGGGGACGAAACGAAGCGAATTTCTGGACAGGCAGCTCATTGTTGAGAAAGACATTCCGCAAATATGTTTGAAAGACTATTCCCATATCATGTTATTCAATGCAATGATTGACTGGAAACACATTATATTGCCTATAAATGAGAAACATTTAATTCTATAAACTATAATTAACTGAAATATACAGAGAACTGCTGAACAAAAGTCTCTTTTGTACTGTTATATTTATGTGTTTTTCATAGTATTAGATATAAGATTAATTAAAGAGATTGTACTTCACTTGTGAAAGCTAAAGTACGTCAGAGACAGAAGAGTCTGTTTTTTTGATAAATGTGTTAGAGCATCGGTTTTACCAGGCCGATGCTTTTTTTATGTCCTTTTACCCCCTTTTGTAGTTTATATGAAATAAAATTTGTACGTTTGTAGAGTAATAATAGAAAATGATAAAGATGAACATACCCGTTATCTTTCAGTTTTTAAAAGATCTTTCCGCGAATAATAATCGTGAGTGGTTTAATGAGCATAAGGCAGAATATGAAACAGCCCGTGCCGAGTTCGACAACTTTTTGGCAACAGTGATCGCCCGTATTTCCCTGTTTGATGAAACTATCCGGGGGATTCAGCCCAAAGACTGTACTTATCGTATTTACCGGGATACCCGCTTCTCTGCGGATAAAACACCTTATAAAATACATTTCGGAGGTTATATCAATGCCAAAGGAAAGAAGTCCGATCATTGTGGATATTATGTACACTTGCAGCCGGATGGTTCTATGCTTGCCGGAGGAAGCCTGTGTCTGCCTACCAATATCCTGAAAGCAGTGCGACAATCTATCTATGATAATATCGAAGAGTTTGTTGCGATCGTAGAAGATCCGGAGTTTAAGAAATACTTCCCGGTGATAGGAGAGGATTTTCTGAAAACAGCTCCGAAAGGTTTTCCGAAAGATTTCAAGTACATTGATTATTTGAAATGTAAAGAATATGTTTGCTCTTATAATGTTCCAGATGACTTCTTTACCCGACCGGATATGTTGGAACAGATAGACAAAGTGTTCCGGCAATTCAAACGGTTTGCCGATTTTATAAATTATACGATTGATGATTTTGAATAAATAATGCCTAGAATATAAACTTTAAAATTTAACTTATATGGTAGTAGATACTTTAGAAAATCTGGAGAAATATGCGTCTTTAAACCCTCTGTTTGCACAGGCTATTGAATTCTTGAAGTCTCATGACCTCCAAGCCATGGAAGTTGGTAAGACAGAACTGAAAGGAAAAGATTTGTTGGTGAATATTGCACAAACCAAACCTAAAACAAAAGAGGAAGCCAAACTGGAAACTCATAACGAATTTATTGATATTCAAATCCCATTGTCGGGAACAGAAATAATGGGGTATACTGCTGCTAAAGACTGTGTTCCGGCAGATGCACCTTACAACGAGGAAAAAGATATTACTTTCTTCGAAGGATTAGCAGAAACATACGTTGCCGTAAAACCGGGAATGTTTGCTATCTTTTTCCCGCAAGACGGTCATGCTCCCGGTATCACTCCAGATGGTGTGAAGAAAGTAATCGTAAAAGTAAAAGCATAATCCTAATTCAATTCTGATATGGAAAAGACACTTAATCTCGTAAAAAACGATCCCTGGCTGGAGCCTTTTGCCGGTGCTATCACCGGACGCCATCAGCATGTATTAGACAAAGAAGCTGAATTGACGAATAAGGGAAAACAAACCCTTTCAGATTTTGCATCGGGGTATCTTTATTTTGGATTGCATCGCACCGATAAGGGGTGGACTTTCCGTGAATGGGCTCCTAATGCTACTCATATTTATATGGTGGGTACATTTAATAATTGGGAGGAAAAAGCTGCCTACAAGCTGAAAAAACAAAAGAATGGCATTTGGGAAATCAACCTGCCGGCGGATGCCATTCATCATGGCGATCTCTACAAACTGAATGTATATTGGGAATGCGGACAAGGCGAACGTATTCCTGCGTGGGCTACACGTGTGGTACAGGATGAACAGACCAAAATATTCAGTGCACAAGTCTGGGCTCCGGAGAACCCCTATAAATTCAAGAAGAAAACATTTAAGCCCGACACGAATCCGCTGTTGATTTATGAATGTCATATCGGAATGGCACAGCAGGAGGAAAAAGTGGGCACATATAACGAATTCCGCGAGAAAATACTTCCTCGTATTGCTGAAGAAGGATATAATTGTATCCAGATTATGGCTATTCAGGAACATCCATATTATGGAAGCTTCGGTTATCATGTATCCAGTTTCTTTGCTGCCTCTTCGCGTTTTGGTACCCCCGATGAACTAAAAGCATTGATTGATGCTGCTCATGAGATGGGTATTGCTGTGATTATGGACATCGTTCATTCACATGCAGTGAAGAATGAAGTAGAAGGACTAGGAAACTTTGCCGGTGATCCGAATCAGTATTTTTATCCGGGCGCTCGTCGCGAACATCCGGCTTGGGACTCTCTCTGCTTTGATTATGGCAAGAATGAAGTGATCCACTTCCTGTTGTCAAACTGCAAGTACTGGCTGGAAGAATATAAATTTGACGGATTCCGTTTTGATGGAGTGACTTCTATGTTATATTACAGCCATGGACTGGGTGAAGCTTTCTGTAACTACGGAGATTATTTCAACGGTCATCAGGATGATAATGCGATTTGTTACCTGACACTGGCTAATGAAGTGATTCATCAGGTAAATCCGAAGGCGATAACCATTGCCGAAGAAGTTTCCGGTATGCCGGGACTGGCTGCCAAAGTAGAAGATGGCGGTTACGGCTTCGATTATCGTATGGCCATGAATATTCCGGACTACTGGATCAAGACAATCAAAGAAAAGATCGATGAAGACTGGAAGCCTTCCAGCATGTTCTGGGAAGTAACCAACCGTCGCCAGGATGAAAAGACCATTTCGTATGCAGAAAGTCATGACCAGGCATTAGTAGGAGATAAGACGATTATCTTCCGCCTGATTGATGCCGATATGTACTGGCACATGCAGAAGGGAGACGAAAATTATGTTGTCAACCGTGGTATTGCTTTGCATAAAATGATCCGCCTGCTGACCTCTTCGACTATCAACGGAGGTTATCTGAACTTTATGGGAAATGAATTCGGGCATCCCGAATGGATTGACTTCCCGCGTGAAGGTAACGGATGGTCGTGCAAATATGCCCGCCGCCAATGGGATTTGGTGGACAACAAAAATCTGACCTATCACTATATGGGTGATTTTGATAAAGAAATGCTGAAAGTTCTCAAGAGTGTGAAAGATTTCCAGGCAACACCTGTTCAGGAAATATGGCATAATGATGGCGATCAGGTATTGGCATACGAACGGAAAGACCTTATATTTGTCTTTAACTTTAATCCAAAGCAGTCATTCACTGATTATGGATTCCTGGTAACTCCGGGAGCTTATGAAGTGATACTGAACACCGACGATGTAGCATTTGGAGGAAATGGTTTAGCAGACGACTCTGTCGTGCACTTCACTATTACCGATCCGCTGTACAAGAAGGAAAAGAAAGAGTGGCTGAAACTCTATATTCCTGCCCGTACCGCTGTAGTACTTAGAAAGAAAAAATAATTTTATCTTTAAATCAAGAAGCCCCCGCAAATATTATTGAATATCTGCGGGGGCTTTCTCGTTTATTACCCTATTATATAATTCAGTTCCTAGTTTTCCAGAAAGGTACTTGGCCCGAGAATATCATACATATCACTAACGTTGCGCGTTTTGAGCAATACCCCTTGTGGAGTATAGAATAACTGATATTTGATGTCGACATTATCTTGCCCTACCTTAATTACTATAATAGCCTGCCATTTGGGAAACTCCACCATTGTCACATTATCTACCACCCAATTTGCGTATGGGCCGGATACAAAGGCATTATAGACTGTTGGGGTCAGCCGGTCGAGACTGACAAGATCAGTCTGCGTCATCACCCATTGTCCCCGAACGTTGAACCATACATTTTTAGTAAATCCGTTCATTGCAAAGTTGGCACAATAATATCCGTCGTCTTGTGACCAGGCGACGCCATTTGCTTTAGGATACATTTTCTTGAAAGTCGACTGTACATTGCCGGGAGGGGTATCTCCAAAGACAGATGTAGATAATAGCAGAAACAATGCGATTGCACAAATCATAAATTTCTTCATAAGCTTTGAGTTTAGAGGATTATTTATCTACCTAAACAGCCTTTGAGAATATTTGTTTGAGTGATGTGCATAAAATAATCCCCCGGTCATTCATAAGTGACCGAGGGATGAAGAGTATACAGATCTTAGTCTTTTTATTTAAAAAGTAATCTTTAAAATCTTTCCGTTATAGCCTCCTACCGAAACATCCGTGGGCTTATAAGGTAATAGACTGATTTCTTCTTTAGCGCCCGTCATCAAATCAGTGGCCTGATAAGATTCCATTTGAGGAATCTGTAAAAAGTCGAAAGCATGTGAAGGCACATTGATAGCAACATCTACCAGTTGACTGTCGAAATTAATAATGAAAAACAGAATCTCATTTTTATATTTTCGCATAAAAGTATATTGTTTATGCTCATTGAAACGCCATCCGTTTATATTGGCATACATTAAATCAAAGAATACTCCCTTGCTGATTGCCTGCTCTTCATTACAAATCGTCAGTACTTTTTGGTAGATAGAGTAGAGGTGTTTATGCTCTTCAGTAAGCATCTTCCCGTCAAATTTACCTCCGTTGCGCCAGCGTCGTATGCTGTCTACACTCCAATAATCGAATATAGTAGTCCGTCCGTCCCTTCCGCTAAATCCTTCACTATCCATGCCCAGTTCTCCAAACTCCTGACCGAAGTAGATCATCATAGGATTAGTGTTCATACAGGCGGAAACGATCAGTGCGGGAATTCCTTTACGCGGGTTGCCGGCAAAGAAATCAGAAGCGATACGTTGCTCGTCGTGATTCTCCAGGAAGTTGAGCATCTTTTTCTCTATTCCATTCAGACTTTGCCAGCAATGAGTGATAGCGGATGCAGATTCATATCCACAAGCTACATTGCGTAACGTGTCATACAGCCCTACCTTATCATACAGGTAATCAAACTTGCCGCGGAACAGATAGTTACGGTATTCACCTGGATTGTAAACCTCTGCGATGAAAAGTATTTCAGGATAAGCCTCTTTTACTTGAGGAATAGCCCATTCCCAGAATTCAACAGGAACCATTTCGGCCATGTCGCAGCGGAAACCGTCAATGTCTTTTGATGCCCAGAAAAGAAGAATGTCCAGCATCTTTATCCAAGTATCCGGAGTCGGGGAGAAGTGGCAGGTACCGCCATTCTGATAATCCACTCCATAGTTTAATTTCACTGTTTCATACCAGTCGGTGATATTGGGAGTAGCATCAAAACGATTGTTACCGGTAGCTTTCGCCGGGAATTCCCGGTAAGGCTCTGCTGCACCGTCTTTCATATCAAACTGGGCATGAAGTTCCGCTTGCGGAATATAATAGAAATTATTATATGGGCTGAAAGATTGGCTGGAGTCATCGTTAGCTCCCAATTCGGTCGTACCGTCCGGTTGTGCATCCGAGTGATATTGGCGTGCTACGTGATTAGGTACAAAATCAATAATTACTTTCAGACCTGTGCGATGTGTGCGATGTACCAGATTCTCAAATTCTTTCATACGTCCTTGCACGTCGTTAGCCAAGTCAGGATCTACATCATAATAATCCTTGATAGCATACGGAGAACCAGCTTTTCCTTTCACAATAGCAGGATGATCCGGACTGATATTATAACGGCGATAGTCCGTTTGAGTGGCATGCTCGATGATGCCTGTATACCATATATGTGTAGCACCTAATTTCTTGATTTCACCAAGTGCTTTGAGCGTGAAATCAGCCATTTTCCCGCAACCATTGGTGGCAATGTCTCCATTGTAGACACAGTGGTTGTTGTTATTTCCAAACAGGCGGGTGAATACTTGGTAGATAATTATTTTATTTTCGTCATTCATATAGAGTAGATTATTAATATTCGTATTCATTCTTGTTTCTGATGGATAGGAGATTATTTCCATATTTTCCCCTTTTCTTCCAACAGTTGACTAAGTACTTCGTTAGCTGTATTATAGCCTTGCCCGAAGATTTCTTCAGCTTTTTCCAGTTCGGTGTTACTGTACCCGTATAGGTTGTATGGTTCGATTAATAAATCGCATTTTTCTCTTTCGGGAAAGGTATTGGCGCGGAACATGAAATGGAATGAGCGCATAGCAATGCTTACAATATTCATTTTGTAATCCTGTGCCATGATGGGACTTACGTTGACAGCTACCACTTTATTGCAAACCCTGCGCAGGGTAGAGACCGGAAGATTCATCATCAATCCTCCATCCACATAGTTAGTGCCGTCTATGTTGACCGGAGAAAACATGACAGGCATACAGCAGGAAGCGGCGACCCGTTCCGCTATGCTTCCCCGATGAAAGTGAACCATGCGACCGTGATCGAGGTCAGTTGCTGTGATAATCAGGGGAAGTTGTAGCTCTTCCAGATTTTTTGCTTTTAAGTTAGTCCGGAGAAAATCAATAAATTCACAGAGGTCAAATAGTCCCTTCTTGGGAATCACCAGTTTGGTTAAATCCTGGAATTTATGTCCGGAGAAATAATCAAGTACTTTGTGCGGCTCGTTGCCGTCCGCGTAAAAGACACCTGCAAGTGCCCCTGCACTTACTCCAGAGATGATTTCCGGTTTAATATCATGTTCCAAAAGAGCTTGCATGACTCCCAAATGGGCAAATCCTTTAATAAATCCTCCGCTTAGTGCATAGCCAATCTGATATTTCCGGCTATTCCAGTTATTTGTGAATACCTCCATGAATTGCTTTCTTTAGTTCGCCACGAATTTAGTGAATTTATTGAAAGTAGGTGGAATATAATGGATAGTTTTTTTAAATCCATACCATCTGTCTTGTTCACATTTGAAATAAACCGTCATAGAACATAAAACACGGATGGAAACTCTGCTCCGGCACCATGTCGGTCAGAATCCGAAATCGTCTATCTCAACTTTGTGCTCTTCGCTTTCTTTGAATGGTTTTGCTTCTTTTTGTACGGGATTTCCTTCGATATAGATGGCACGGAATGGACGGGCGGGACAAACATATTCACATCCTCCACAACCTACACATATTTCTTTATTTACATGGGGAATTGTCAATCCATCCTTATACGGCACCATTGCCACAGCTTGTGTGGGGCAGTGTTCGGAGCAGGCTCCGCAACTGGTTCCATCAGTATAAACAATGCAATTTTCCTCGATGAAAACAACATATCCCATTTGTGTAAGATGTTTTTGCTCTACATTTATGGGAAGAATTGCTCCATTGGGACAGACATCTCCACAGACAGTACAGTCAAAGTTACAAAATCCTTTCTCAAAGCTAATAGTAGGTTGCATCATGCCTGCCAAGCCATATTCCATAAAAGCCGGTTTCAAGATATGAGAAGGGCATTTGCTGACACAAAGATGACAGGATGTGCATTGCTGTTGGAAGTGTTCCCGACTGATAGACCCCGGAGGAGTGATCGGATTTTCCTTTTTGTATGCCTTCTTACCTTCCAAGCTTGCTACAGATTCCTTGGCTTGGGAGATGAGTTTGGGGGTTGCTCCGGCAGTAACAAGACCGGCAACCAAAAAACGGCGTTTGGATGAATCCAAATCCGGTGATGATGGTGCAGAAGTTTCTACATCAGACTGTTTTTTTAAAGAAGGGGCGTAAACTAATGCTTTTTGTTTGCATACTCCCAAACAGTTGAAACAATCTACACAACGACTATAATCAATAGCGTGTTCTTTACTATTGATGCAAGCTGCTTTGCATTTGGTGGCACAAAGCCCGCATCCATTACATTTGGCAGTATCAATACGGACTTTGAATAATGAAAATCGGCTCAATAACCCCAATATTGTTCCTACGGGACAAATCGTATTGCACCATGTCCGTCCATGTTTCCATGCCATTACAAAGATGACTGCAAGAGTAATAATAGCGATGAGAAGGGAAGAAATGCTCAAGATGGAGGTGTCTACCTGATAAAATGTATAATTATCAAATCTGGCAAAGAGTGATTCCAGCAGATTATTCCCCAGCATATAGATAGGTTTGAATATGTGCACTACTACACGTCCATACGCACTGTACGGATCGAGCAAACCAACAATAAATGTAAATCCACATAGAAACCCGACCACTGTCAGTCCGAGCACACCCCAGCGCAATTTGTTTTTTGCAGGACTGTAACTATATCTTTTTTTCTTTTTTCCCGTTGCTTTGGAAATTCGTGCAATCACATCCTGCAAGATACCCATAGGGCAGATTGTAGAACAATATACACGCCCGAATAAAAGCGTTAACACAATGAGAAATAATAAGATACCTATACTTAGTGAAAGGATGGCTGGAATAAATTGTAAATGTGCCAGCCGATGAAAACTGTTCGGTAATATTTCTGCGAAATCGAGAAAAAAGAAAGAAATCAGCACAAATAAAAGTGCTGATATTCCAATACGTAGCCTTCTTAACATGGTTGTTTTACATCTTAATTCGCTTGACATTCAATTTGTCAATGTTCATGGTTCCTATTTTCAATGCTTCCCCATTGGCGAGATGTCCTACTGTATCCAGTGGCATCTCACGTACTTGATTGAAGAACTTGGCAGCAGCCGTATCCACGGCTACAATATCCGGTGAGATAAACAATCCTTTTGCCAGTACAACATCGGATGCAGAGCGTCCCCGGGGACCGTTTGTTTTCATGATCCGGTAGGCGTCTACTACGTTGAGTACAGCTTTCTTCTGTAATGTACAGATATCTGCGATGCATTGTTGCAAATCGTTCTGGTGGAAGAATCCGCGATCCCACACAATCCCCATGTGATTTTTCATGGAGATAGTCAGATTGGCACCTCCGTGATTCTTCAGAATAGGAACATTGATCCATACATCACAATCCAGAATCGCTTCGTGCACTTTGGCTTTCTTCATCTTTTTGCCTTTTGGCAGATCAATTGGTTTGTAATACGACTCCAGATGTGCAGGCATTACTTTGGCTCCGGCTTTTTTGGCAGCAGCTTCAATACCACTGTTTTTGTAGCATTTCTGCCAATCGTCACAAGTATGGTCGAACACGACCACTTCTTTAGCTCCGGCGGCAAAACATTGTCTGACGATTTCTTCAATCAGTTTCGGATTCGTATTTCCTGCCAGTTCCGGCACTTTATCCCAACCGATATTAGGTTTTACAACCACTTTCTGTCCCGGTTTCACGAATTGCTTCATACCCCCCAGTTCGCTTATGGCACGGCGGAACATCTCTTCGGGTTCTCCGCCCATAACGGCCACCAGATCAGGATTGCTTCCGTTTGCTTTATTGATTGTTTGAGTTAACACCTCCATAGCCTCCGAACGCTGTATAGTCAAGGCGGCTCCGGTGATAGCTACTGTTTTTAAAAAATCCCTTCTGTCCATCTTTCTATATTAGTTTAGAGTTTGGCAATTGCTTTCAGGAGGGCGTATCCGCCGAACCATTGCAGTAACATTCCCGGAATACCGATACGGAAGTCCTGTACTGCTTCGTAGAAACTTCCGACGATGGCCCATTCAAATGCAACGCCTATGACCTGATAAGTGAGTACGACACCAAGAATGGCCAGTAATGAAACCGATTTTATAGTACGTGCTGCAAGAGCTGAAGCTCCGGCGAGTAAGGACGATTTGATTAATAGGATGGGAAGTACCGCTTCCGAGGGCATGGCAAACAATAAATGATTGATGACTGGTGAAAGAATAGCAGTCAATAATCCTACAAGAAAACCATATTTATAAGCCGCAATCAGCGTGAAAAAATAAATAGGTAACAGGGTAGGACCACCATAAGGTACAAGATGGCATAATTGTGGAAGTGCAATGTTACCCGCTACGAATAGTAAGGCGAACAGGTAGGTTTTCACATTGCTGTGTTTCAGCGAATAGAGTTTGACGGATGTTTCCATTTTCGTTGATACTTTAATGTTGAATAGAACGATAATATATTAATAATAAGACTTTTCTCCAGATAAAAGGTTTAATCCGACTGATATATTATTTTAATCCTGTAGGAAAAGAAAGTTTCAGGCGCTTGAAACTTTTAGTTTCCCGGCATGAAACTAATGGTTTCTCGGTGTGAAACTGATGGTTTCAAAGCGTGAAACTATAAGTTCCACACTGGGAAACAAAATAGGACAGGCAGGATTGTACTGTACTGGATTTAGTTGACAACTTCGCTTGTTATACCTAAGTTCGTTTACTCAATATTTTTTAAAACCTAAATAAGTTTACTTGTCCCTTTGTAATTCCTGTATAAGTTGTCATTTTAGATATTTTGCAAAATTATGTATCTTCTCTTATAAGTGCAAGACTTCGGGCTGTAAACTTTCATTAAATAACAAAAACTCTTCGCTCGGGGATCGCCCTAGCGGCAACCTTAGATTTGCAGCATCAAAATATTTATCTTTGAATTGATATTGAAAGGAAAGCAAAAGGAAAACCATCAGCGGCAATAGAAGTCAAGTCTAAGTCCCTATTCGGTCCTTTTGCTCCTTCCTTGAACTCAAACCCATATAAGAATTTCAGTAAACCTGTTTAAGGTTATTAGGTCAAGTTCAGGTCCTTTCTTTTTTGTTTAATGTTCAAAAACAAAAGTATGAAAGTTTTTTATTTAGGAGTTGATGTGAGTAAGAAAAAATTGGATTTATGTTTAAGGAGTAACGGTAAGGACATCCTTTATGATGTTATTCCTAATGATCTATCCTCTATTAAATCTTGGTTAACAAGAACGTTTGAGAAATTTTTCCTCTCTGAGGACAGTTTGGTTGTCTGTGCGGAACATACAGGGCAATATACCTATCCTTTGGTCTGTGCAACAAAAAGTATAGGAGTCTACTTATGTTTGGAAGATGCAGCTAAAATAAAATATTGTCATGGAATACCTCGTGGCAAAAATGATAAAATAGATGCCTGCCGAATAGCAATGTATGCAGAAAGATATAATGATTGCCTACAACCGTATACCGCATCAGAGCTTATAATACAAAAACTCAAAAACTTATCAACAGAACGCAGTATGCTTGTTGCAGATAGGGCTAAATATCAATCCCAGCTAAAACCTAATGTCCCGATAATTGTATAATGATATGCAATTTCGTTATGGGAGATTATCCGTTCATTCTTTCTTTAATCTTTCCCCATGCATGCGTATCGAATAGACAACTTTGGCGCATCGTCTCATACATCTCTTTAAATCTGGACATAGGTATGGTATAGCTTAGTTTGTCAGCTTCGAAATGAGGGCGAACCGATGGGTCGAAGAAACCGAGGAAAGTGCGTTTGCCTCCTTTACGATTTTCTATCGTGGCTTGCGTCACTACAGCACTACAGCCGGAACCAAAGGTAGAAACGACGCAATCTGCTGCGTTATTATCATAAAAAGCCCAAGTGGTCAAGCCCGAAAGCATATCCGGATTTGCCAGAAATACGACACCTTCTATTTCTTCAAGGCTTTCTACCTTATCTATACGTGCAAAATGAAGATACTTGTTTTCTGTTCGGGGAACTCCGATTTGCTGTATAAAGTCGATGACCATTTCAGGAGTCTGTTTGTATTTCTCTTTGAGCGAAACGAAAGTCGGTACACGTTCTGGCATTTCGGTGAAGCCAGTATAGAATTTACCGCCGCCACAACCGATGTTTTCAGCATTCAGGCTGATAATACCACCATCTCTTACCGTCTTCATACCTTTGAAGAAGCAACCGTTTATCTTTTCTGTTTCTCCTTTTTGCTCGTCCGAGTACCAGAAAACAAGAGGCAATTCAGCATTTTTTCCGAATGCCTCTCTGAAATTTTGAATAAAAGTTTGGATGTCCATAAGCTTATCAATTTTGGTTCTTTATGTAGGTCTTTCTACAAAGTTAGAATAAAAAAGGATAAGCGCAAGTGATTTAAAAGTTAATGTTTGATACACTTTTCTTACACTCTTCCAGCTTCTCCAATCCCTCTTTCGACAGTTTGGGGTAATGTAAATCCAATTGCTGCATCCGGTCACAAATAATTTGTCCTACTGCGTAACGCATGAACCATTTATTATCGGCAGGGATTATATACCATGGAGCCAGTTCCGTTGATGTCTCCGTCAGTACATCGGCATAAGCATTCATATAGTCCTCCCAGAATTGACGCTCTTTGATGTCCGCCGAAGAGAATTTCCAGTTTTTAGATGCATCGTCCAGTCGCTCCATGAATCGATTTTTCTGTTCGGCTTTCGATACATTGAGAAAGAATTTCAGGACAATCGTTCCATTCTCCGTCAGATAGCGTTCAAAATCGTTGATCTGTCGATAACGACGCTTCCAGAAGTCGGGATCAATGTCATTTATGGTTTCGACACCTGGTAACTTGTTGGATAGAATAATTTCCGGATGCACTTTGGCAATCAGCACATCTTCGTAGTGCGAACGGTTGAAAATGCCGATTCGTCCTCTTTCCGGGAGAGAGCGATTGATACGCCAGAGATAATCATGGTCCAGTTCTTCAGCAGACGGTTGTTTGAACGAATACACCTGGCATCCCTGTGGGTTAATGCCGGACATCACATGCTTGATAGTCCCGTCTTTTCCTGCAGCATCCATCGCCTGAAAGATAATCAGGATTGAATACCGGTCTTGTGCATAAAGCATACTTTGCAGCTCCGAAAGCTTCTCAATATCCTTTGCCAGTTGCTCTTTAGCGTCTTGTTTGGATAAATCGCCAGTGAATGACGAGTCAAAATCCGATACCAAATGTTTCTTTCCGGGCTTTGCCAGCAGGTCTTTTAGAATATCCTTTTTCATGTGACGGTAGTTTTAATAGTTCTATTCAAATAAAACAGTTGAGGCAGTCAATTGGTTTTTATAATCAGTATGTTTGAGACATTTCATGAGAAAGAGGCTTCTTGACGGATAATGACCAAAAATGAACGGATATTGCTCTGGTATCATGAAGGAATTTATCCGAAATTTGCAATCGAATTAGTACTATATAATAAAAGAAACAATGAAGTATTTGAATAAAGAAACCAATGGTATCACCCTTTCACGTATCGGACTGGGTGCCATGAGAATGGCTGACGTTCAGCAGGGAGTCGACACGATACATGCCGCGCTGGACAGTGGAATTACGTATCTGAACACAGGGGACTTTTATGGTCACGGAGAAAGTGAACTGGTGATCCGCGAGGCTTTGAAAACCCGGAAGCGCGAAGACATTTTTATCGCCGTCAAGTTTGGTGGAATGCTCACTCCAGATGATCGGTTCTATGGTATTGACGTCCGTCCGCAGAACGTACAAAATTATCTGGCTTACACCTTGAAACGATTAGGCACAGATTATGTTGACCTCTATCAGCCAGCACGTATCAATCCGCACATCCCGGTGGAAGATACTATTGGTGCCGTTGCCGATCTTGTAAAAGCTGGTTATGTGCGTAGTGTCGGGATCACCGAGATAGATGCTGAAACGTTGCGTCGGGCGCATGCCGTTCATCCTATCAGTTTGGTTGAAGTACGATATTCCTTGCTGGATCGTGACATTGAAGAGGGGATTCTACCCACTGCACGAGAATTGGGTATTGATGTGGTTACATTCGCCAACCTCTTTCATGGAGTAATTGGAGGTAGCAATCCTGCCGGAAAAGTTGCGGGATTGAGTCAACGGATGCCACCGCAAGCTGCCGAGAAATTAAAGCAAGCCGTTTCACGGCTCGAACTGTTGAAAGAAATGGCCGATGAGAAGAACGTATCTGTATCGCAACTCGCCATTGCATGGGTATTGGCGCAGGGGGATGACATATTGGCTTTGGTAGGCTCGCGTACTGTCGATCAGCTTCACGATACCGTGAAAGCGATTGATATTCACCTTAGTCCGGAGGATTTGCAACGTATCGAGCAGATAATCCCTAAAGAATATGCTTCCAATTCGGCAATGTTACCGATTAATCTGGACGAGAACGGGCTGTTTAAATTCTAACGCCATTCGTTGTCTTTTCACCTTTCTTGTACTCCAATGGTGAGAGACCTGTATTCCTTTTAAAGAACTTCACGAATGTAGACTGATCCGGGAAGTTCAATTCTATTGCGATTTGGTTGATCGTCTTGTCCGGTTCACGAAGTAGAATTTTAGCTTCTGTAATCACTGCATTGATAATCCACTTTGCTGCTGACTGCCCATCATATTCTCTGACCACTTTCGATAAATAATCAGAAGTAACACAAAGTTTGTCTGCATAAAAAGTGACTTCTCTGTGCATCCGGCATTCTTCCATAAGTAATTCCCTGAACCGTTGACGGAGGGTTTCACTGCGGGATAGTCCCAGCTCTCCGTCGCCATACCTATGCCAGCGGCAGTTGTCAAGGTCAAAGAATAGATTTATAATCTGATTCTTGATGACATAAGAGTGGTAGACGTGTTCTTTATCAGGAATATAACTTTTAATGAGTTCAACCTGTTTTCTCAAACGCAGGCTTTCTTCCTCACTCAACTCTTGCCTGGTATGTAATTTCTTCAACTGACCCGCCTGTTGCAGACGGATGCCGGATGTCATAGCCATTATTTCCTTTTTCAATTCAGCAGAATGAATGATGAGATAGCCCTTGAAATCGGCTGAATAAGCTGTGTGCTCTATAATATCATCCGGATACACCTGCATCACCGTGTTCTTTTTCAGTGTATGCGATAAATAGTTTATTCCTATTGTAATTTCTCCGGAAAGAACAAAGATGAGGGAATAGCCTTTCAAACGTATCGGATAGTTTTTGACTTGAACCGGTGAACGACGGGAGTTATCCATATCTATGACGGACAATTGCTCCTGAAAGGTAGCTTCTGCGGATATTCTTTCAAAGTATTCTGGTAAAGCTAAATCTACCACCTGTTCCATAAAAACACTATTATAATTTGTAGAAAACAAAGTTCGCACTATTCTTACAGAAAAAAGAGAGTATAGGCCACTTTGTTTTAGTCAGAATCCGATATTACATATTTTTAAGACGATAGCGTCTTCAATCGGGAGAAAAACAGACATTCAACTTCGTTTTCAATAATAATTACTTATATTTGTCCGGATATGGAATAAGAAAAACCGATATGAAGTATTTGTTAATATGTGCAGGCTTGCTTCTCATAGTCTTTCACTCATGGGGACAGGAGAGGCTTGCGGATAGAATCGCTCCTCCGTCAGGATATGTTAGAGAGACCTGCTCCGATAATTCGTTTACAACTTATTTGCGCAATTTGCCATTATTGCCTAAAGGCAGTAAAGTGTTACTTTACAATGGAAAAGAAAAAGCCAATCAGGCAGCCGCATTTGCAGTCGTAGATATGGAGATAGGCAATCGTGATTTGCAGCAGTGTGCCGATGCAGTGATACGCTTGCGGGCGGAATATCTGTGGAAACATAAACGGTATGCAGACATAAAATTCAACTTCACAAGTGGATTTACTGCCGAATATAAGAAATGGGCGGAGGGAAATCGAATAAAAGTCAACGATAATCAGGTTCAATGGTATGCTTCGGGCAAGGGAGTGGATTATTCCTATAAAACTTTCCGTAACTATCTCGATATGGTTTTTATGTATGCCGGAACTGCCTCTTTATCTCGTGAACTCCCAGCTGTGCTTTATACTTCCTTGCAACCCGGGGATGTCTTTATTAAAGGCGGTTCACCCGGTCATGCTGTGATTGTTATGGATGTTGCCATTCATCCGAATACCGGGAAGAAAGTATTTCTCCTGGCACAAAGCTATATGCCTGCCCAACAGATTCATATCCTGGTCAATCCAACCAGCCGGAACCTTTCTCCCTGGTACGAGCTGACCGAAACGGATACTGGGAAACTATACACTCCGGAATGGATTTTTGAGAAGAAAGACCTGAAGCGTTTTAAATAGGAGAATAGATATAAATGCAACATAACAAAGAAATAATTAAATCTTTTCTTACTTGATTTTCCATCTTTTCCTTATCTTTGGCATTCAACAAACCGTTTTAATCATACAACAACGAAAAACAACCGATTATGAATTATGATTTATCAATGAATGCTAACCAGTTGGTGGCATTCCTTCAAAAGCCAACTTCAGAGTTTACAAAAGCCGACATTATCTCATTTATCCAGCAAAAAGATATCCGCATGGTCAATTTCATGTATCCGGCGGGAGACGGTCGTCTGAAAACCCTGAACTTTGTCATCAACAATCAAGCTTATCTGGAAGCTATTCTCACATGTGGAGAACGGGTAGACGGTTCCAGTCTTTTCTCATTTATAGAAGCGGGCAGTAGTGACCTTTATGTAATTCCCCGTTTTTGCACAGCATTCGTTGATCCGTTTGCCGAGATTCCGACGCTGTCTATGCTGTGCTCTTTCTTCAATAAAGACGGCGAACCCCTCGAAAGTGCACCAGAACACACTCTTTACAAAGCAAGCAAAACTTTTACAGAAGTTACCGGAATGGAATTTCAGGCAATGGGCGAATTGGAATATTATGTAATAGCTCCGGATACTGGTATGTTTCAGGCAACCGACCAACGTGGTTATCACGAATCGGGTCCTTATGCTAAATTCAATGAGTTCCGTACTCAATGTATGTCTTACATCGCACAGACAGGCGGGCAAATAAAGTATGGACACTCCGAAGTGGGTAATTTTACGCTGGATGGTTATATCTATGAGCAGAATGAAATAGAATTCCTGCCGGTTCCCGTATCGCAGGCAGCAGATCAATTAATGATTGCCAAATGGGTGATTCGTAACCTGGGATTTAGATATGGATACAATGTAACCTTTGCTCCAAAGATTACGGCAGGTAAAGCAGGTTCGGGCTTGCATGTCCACATGCGTATCATGAAAGACGGAAAGAACCAGATGCTGAAAGACGGTGTTTTGTCGGAAACAGCACGCAAGGCAATTGCCGGAATGATGGTGCTTGCTCCGTCAATTACTGCTTTTGGAAATACCAACCCTACTTCTTATTTCCGTCTCGTTCCTCATCAGGAAGCACCTACCAATGTTTGTTGGGGAGATCGTAACCGCTCTGTATTAGTGCGTGTACCTCTGGGATGGGCTGCAAAAACAGATATGTGTACATTGGCAAATCCGTTGGAAGCTGAAAGTCATTTTGACACCAGCCAGAAGCAGACTGTAGAAATGCGTTCTCCGGATGGTTCGGCAGATTTGTATCAACTGTTGGCTGGTTTGGCTGTTGCCTGCCGTCATGGTTTTGAGATTGAAAATGCGCTGGACATTGCTGAAAAAACTTATGTAAATGTGAATATCCATCAGAAAGAAAACGAAGATAAGCTGAAATCACTGGCGCAACTGCCGGATAGCTGTGAAGCTTCTGCCGATTGCCTGCAACAACAACGGGCAATCTTTGAACAATATAATGTATTCAGCCCGGCAATGATTGATGGTATCATCCGCAGACTTCGTGGTTATGAAGATAAAACATTGCGTGCGGATTTGGAAGGAAAGCCGATGGAGATGTTAGATCTCGTACATAAGTATTTCCATTGTGGATAATTAAAAAATGATATACGGATAAAAGACTATCTTCGGTTGAAAGGTAGTCTTTTATTTTTTTATATAATACATTCAGACCAAACAGGCTACAAATTTACAGGTTTGGTCTACTTAATGCCGGGTTTGGTCTACAAACTCTCTACGCAGATCGGTAAAACTCTACTTTTGTCTCATTCAAACCCTAAAACAGATAAAAGAATGAGGATTATTTTGTTAAGTGCGTTCGCCTTGTTTCTATTACTTCCTGAAAATATACAGGCACAGGTTACTGTGAAAACCGGGTATATATCTTCTTCCCGATATAAAGATGAAAATGGACAGTATCCCGGGAAAGGGGATATGTGCTTTGTGGAAGGGAACGTCAATATTCCCGTATCACAGAAAATGAATGAAAGAAATCAGCCAACTCTTTGGATGATTTCGGCAGGAGGAAGCTATACGGCAATGAATAATAAGAATCTTCAATCTTACATAGACATAGATCAAATTATAAATATGCAGTTGAGCGTAACCAATATTCGCCCTATCAGCAAAAAATGGCTTTTGTTGACGACTGTCGGTGCAGGCGTCTATACCTCTTCTGATGTAAAACTGAAGAATGTTCTGGGACAGGGAGGAGTTATTTTCATCCGGCAGTTCAAGTCCAATTTATCTCTTGGGGCCGGATTGGCTGTGAACAACACATTTGGTTATCCGATGGTATTTCCTGCTATTTATTTTGATTGGAGCACTGAAGGACGTTATCAAATTAAAGTTTCGATGCTGAATGCCATGGAAGTATCGGCAGGAATGAAAATGAATAAATATCTGAATCTAAGGATCGTGGCAGAGATGAACGGGTCATTGGCATTGTTGGAAAGAGAAGGAAAAGATACTATGTTTTCCCAGCAATTCATTATTGTAGGTTTACAACCGGAAGTAAGTATGGGGAATTCTTTTTCAATCACTGCTACTGCCGGTGTGTCGTGTAGCAGAATAGCTTATTACACTACCCGCACTTTAAAGGCTTTCTTCGAAGATATGTCTAAAGATACTGATCCATATTTTAAACCGGCAATGTATGTTTCGGTGGGAATGAAGTATAAGTTCTAAAAAAATGGTAACTTTATCGCCTGATGTCAGTTAAGATACTATTATATACGTTACTGAAGCAAATTGGGATATTTCTTGTAGTCTCCTTTTTAGTGTTCAGAGGCACTTTTGTCGAAAGCGATAGTTTAGGGCTAAATCTTTCTACGGGAGTTAGTCTTTTACTTTCTGTCATTCTATGGGGAATCATAAATCTGCATACTTACTGGTTAATTCCCGGTTATCTGTTTCAGCGTAGATATAAAAAGTATATCATATATTTGAGTTGCCTTGTTGGATTTATGCTGACCGCCATGGTTGGTGCTATTTGTTTTCTAGGGCAATATTATGTTATACCCGAACAGATGCAAAGACTAAACAGTGATCTCCCTTTCTTTCTGTTGATAAATGCATTGGCACTGATACTCTATTTCCTGGCTTTTTCTTTTACTATTTTTCTGCATCGTTGGGTGGCCTATCAACAACGATTAAATGAATTGGAGAATATTAATATACAGACTGATCTAAATCATTTGAAAGATCAACTCCAACCGGAGTTTTTTTCGAGAATATTGAATAAGGTACGAACCTTGCTGGGAGAAGATGGAGAAAAGGCGTCATTGCTTATCTTTAAATTAAGTCGGTTGCTTAGATACCAACTTTATGAAAGTGAACGGCAACAGGTATTGTTGGGAGATGATATCGATTTTATGACTGATTATATGAAGTTGGAGAAACTATGTAATCCGGAGTTTAATTTTGAAGTCAACATCCTGAATGAAGTGCGTTATATACAAGTTCCTCCTTTATTGTTTATGCCTGTGATAGAATATGTGATTCAGACAACTGTATGTGGAGAGAATGGAAAGGGAGAAAATATAAGGATCGATTTTCAAATGGAAGAGAATCAGCTTCGATTTATTTGTACATACTGTCTGCGAAAAAAGGAAAGTCTGCAAGTAGCACCTGCTTTTGACAAGTTACGGCAACGATTGGACTTGTTATATCCGGGAGGTTATCAATTAAAAAGTGGCTATAATGATGAGGCACTGTGTACCATTGGTTTAATGTTGGAATTATGAAAGATACCTGGAATGTATACGAATGGGGGAAGAATCTGGTAAATGACCGTTTCAGGCTTATCAGTAACTTACTATTGCTATTTATTATACTCTTTTTGGGCTTTCAGAATGTATATGGAGATTTTACTAGAGAAGGTTTCCTATATGCATATCCGGTTAGTATATTGGTTTTTGCATTTCCTATCTATCTGAATATATATTGGTTAGTGCCCCGTTTCCTGTATAAGGCCAAGCGCAAGTTATGGTGTTATTGGATTTCGTTTCTCGGAGTCAATTTAGTGAGTGTATTATTAGGATTTATATTTCTGTCTCCATTATATCAACGATACGGTATTCGTGGGTTTTGTATACAGGATAACCATGCTGTTTCTTTTGATAGTATTGCTTATGGAGTATTAGTACTGCTATTAAGTGCAGGTGGCTGTACGAGCTTTGAACTATTTCGCCGTTGGGTTGTCTCCGATAAAAAGATTCTTGAATTGGAGAAGGCGACTAAACAGGCAGAATTGCAACAATTAAAGAAACAGATCAATCCGCATTTTCTTTTTAATATGCTGAATAATGCCAATATTTTGGTAAAGGATGCTCCGGATGAGGCTTCACAGATATTGGAGAAACTGGACAATCTACTTCGCTACCAGTTGAATGACAGTACAAGAAGAGAAGTATTTCTTACTGCAGATATACAGTTTCTCACCAGCTTTCTTGAATTGGAGAAGGTGAGAAGGGATCATTTTGAATATACAATCTTTCAAGAGGGAAATATGGAGAATATCTGTATTCCTCCGTTATTGTTTATCCCTTTTGTAGAGAATGCGGTGAAACATAATTTGGATAGCGACAATTTATCTTATGTTCACTTGTATTTTTCTGTGCATAATAAACAGTTGACGTTTCGTTGCGAAAATTCTAAGCCCCGTGTTCCTGTTAAGCGGGAAGGGGGAATAGGGTTGGCCAATGTGAAACGCAGACTGGATTTACTTTATGAATCACGGTATACGCTACAGATAGAAGATAAAGAAACAACTTATAATGTCAACTTACATCTAAACTTATGAATTGTATTATTGTTGATGACGAGCCGGTAGCTCGCAAAGGTATGAAGTCATTGGTGGAGCAGATTCCACAACTGACATTGGTGGGTAGCTTTAATAATGCTATCGCAGCGTCCGCTTATATAAATGAATATACGGTTGATCTGATTTTCCTTGATATTCAGATGCCGGGAATTACCGGAATAGAATTTGCGCAAAGCATTCCCGTGAATACGTTGATTGTCTTTACAACGGCGTATGCGGAATATGCACTCGATAGTTATGAAGTAAGTGCCATTGATTATCTGGTGAAGCCCATTGAAATGAACCGTTTTCTGAAAGCAGTCAATAAGGCAATAGCATATCATAAACTGTTATTGTCGGAAACAGCCGAAAGAGTGGAGGAGATACAGGAAGAATATATCTTCATCAAATCGGAACGACGCTATATCAAGATAAACTTCAGTGATATTCTTTTTATTGAAGGACTAAAGGATTATTCCATTCTCCAATTGGAAGGTCAGCGGGTGATTACTAAGATGAATCTGAAAAATATTCATGAGCAACTGCCCGCTAAACAGTTTCTCCGGATAAACAAGTCCTATATTGTCAATACTTCACGGATTGACTCTTTTGATACCAATGATATTTTTATTAAGTCTTATGAGATAGGAATAGGAGGTGGAAACTATAAGAAAACGTTTTTTGAGGAATTTGTAGCGAAGAATTTGCAGAAAGACTAATCCGGTAGTTTACATGGAATGGCTTGGTATAAAAAGAATAAGAACGTTAAGTATTGGCCTATTTTCATAAAAAAGATGTTTTGCAGAAAGAAAAAGGAGAGAATATAGTGCAATATCCCCAAATAATGCTTTCCTTTGTACCAACAACAATAAAGAGGTTTATTACGATTTGATTTTTTTACATGAATCTTCTCATTTATTTGAGCATATCCATCTCTAATTAAGATCTTCCTAAAACTTTCTTATTGAATTATTAATTTTTTATATTTGTATTTTATGAATTTGTACATTGGAAATCTTAGCTATAATGTTAAGGAATCAGATTTGAGACATGTAATGGAAGAGTATGGAACAGTTGCTTCAGTAAAGTTAATCACAGATCGTGAAACTAGAAGATCAAAAGGTTTTGCGTTTATCGAAATGCCGGATGATGCAGAAGCTGCTAAAGCTATCGAACAATTGAACGGTGCAGAATATGTAGGTCGTTCAATGGTAGTAAAAGAAGCATTGCCAAAGAATTAATACTGAATACATATACAGTAATAGAGAAAGGCGCACTAGGTAACTAGCGCGCCTTTCTTCTGTTAATCCTCATTGTTATCTTCTTCATCATCCACCATATTATTGAGTTCCAATTCCAGGTCTACCAGCTCTTGTTCCCATAATTTCAGGATATCCTTCGGTGTATCTTTTGCAGCTTTCTTTATTCTTTCTTGAGCAACAGATACTTCATGCTCTAATTGTCTACGTCTGCTCATAATTCTATTGTTTTGATTATAAAATGATAACAACTCGTGTAGGGAATAGTTCGACGGGATAAAATTAAAGTAATGGGGTGAACTATTCACAAATAAAGGATGTTTTGTAATCTGAATCTTTAAAAAACATACAGCCATGCTCAATTTAATAGCCGTTTTCTTAGTATGTTCAGGTATCGGAATTGCAGTACATATTGCCATAGACCTGACACATCGTCCGCAATCAATGAAGATAATGAATGCAGTCTGGATATTATCTGCATTATGGGGAAGTTATTTAGCTTTATGGGCGTATAATAAGTTTGGACGGAGTAGTCCGATGAAAGCTGAGGATGATGGGATGAAAATGGATATGTCTGGCATGAAAGATATGTCTGATATGAAGGGAATGGATATGTCCGGTATGAAAGATAATATGGAGATGGATATGGCCATGCAGGGAGAAATGTCGATGCAAGGAATGCAACGTCCTTATTGGCAATCGGTAGCTTTGTCGGCGCTTCATTGTGGTGCAGGATGTACATTGGCAGATATCATAGGAGAGTGGTTCACAAACTATGTTCCTGTAACTGTGGCAGGAAGTCAGCTCTTTGGTAATTGGGTACTTGACTTTATTCTGGCTTTGATGATTGGTGTTTATTTCCAATTCTATGCTATTCGGGAGATGGAAAAAATATCGGTAGGTAATGCCTTGGCTCGTGCTTTCAAAGCGGATTTCTTTTCTCTTTTATCCTGGCAGGTAGGAATGTATGGCTGGATGGCGATTGTCTATTTTGTATTGTTCATCAATGAACCATTACCCAAAGACACATGGATATTCTGGTTTATGATGCAGTTGGCTATGCTTTTCGGTTTCTTCTGTGCATATCCTATGAATGCTCTTCTTATAAAATTAGGTATAAAGAAAGGTATGTAAAATAAATGCAGATTTACTCTAAACGATAAGTATGTAATTACTTATTTGAGGGAGTGAATCTGCATCTGTTATGATATGACTACTTTTGTCTTTTCTTTCTCTTTGGGAGTTTATCTTTTCAATAATTTCGGTATATCCGAAGGTTCTTGTGCTACCCGGATACCGGCAGCTTCTAAAGATTCAATCTTCTCTTTTGCCGAACCGGAACTTCCCGAAATGATAGCTCCTGCATGTCCCATCTGCTTCCCCGGAGGAGCTGATTGTCCTGCAATAAATGCCACTACAGGTTTGGTTACATTATTGCGGATATATTCAGCCGCTTGTTCTTCTGCGTTTCCTCCAATCTCTCCAATCAGGACGATCGCTTCTGTTTCCGGATCATTTTGGAACATCTCCAGCAGTTGACGGAAATGAAGACCTACAACAGGATCGCCCCCGATGCCGATAGCGGTGGATTGTCCCATACCATTAGCTGTTAAGTGATACACAATCTCGTAAGTAAGTGTTCCGCTACGACTGATAACTCCGACATTCCCTTCTAAAAAGACCTGTCCCGGTAAAATGCCTACCATGCTTTTTCCCGGAGAGATCAGTCCCGGACAGTTGGGGCCGATCAGCATAGCACCTTTTTGTTCGACAAACTGGTGCGCCTTAATTACATCCAGCGTGGGGATTCCTTCCGCAATACAGACAATTAACCGGATGCCCGCATCTGCTGCCTCCATAATGGCATCTGCCGCAAAACGTGCCGGAACAAAAATGATAGAAGTATTGGCTTTCGTTTGTTCAACCGCGTCATACATAGTATTGAATACGGGGATGCCGTCTACATCTGTTCCTCCTTTGCCCGGAGAAGTTCCTCCAACAACATGGGTTCCGTATTCTTTCATCTTCTTGGCGTGGAAAAGCCCGTCTCTCCCGGTGATTCCCTGTACAATCAGGCGGGTGGATTTATCTATTAATATGCTCATAATTGCTTTATTTATTAATGATTTGGGTACTTATTATGCTTTCAGAGCCATAAGAGCAGCTTCTTTCATCGTTGTGGCTATTTGGAAACGGCTGTAATTCCGTAACAGTTCCCGTCCGATATGCTCATTAGTGCCTGTAAGCCGTACGATAACAGGTATATTACTGTTTATCTGCTCGAATGCCTGAAGAAGCCCCATTGCTACATCATCACAGCGGGTGATTCCTCCAAAAATATTAATCAGGACCACTTTCACTTTTTCATCCTGCAATAAAAGTTTCATGGCTTCAATTACCTTGACAGGATTGGAACTACCACCAATATCGAGAAAATTGGCTGGCTGACCTCCATAAAGTTTAATCATGTCCATAGTAGCCATAGCGAGTCCGGCACCATTTACCATACAACCGATGTTGCCATCCATGTGGACATAACTGAATCCTTTATCTTTAGCGTCTGCTTCTATTCTTTCTTCCTCCGTCGGATCAAATAAAGCATGTATCTCCGGATGGCGATAGAGCGCATTGTCATCAAAAACGATCTTTGCATCAATAGCCATCAACGTACCTTTCTTGGTAAGTGCCAGCGGATTTACTTCCACTAATGACGCATCATTTTCCATGAAGATCTTATAAAGTTCCTGAAGGATGGCCGCCATTTTACCCGCCTGCTCCATTTGGGGAAAAAGAGAGAAAGCAAAACGCCTTGCCAGATAGTCGGGAAGACCAATAAATGGATTGATTGAATATCGGATGATTTTCTCCGGTGTTTGACGGGCTACCTCTTCGATATCCATACCGCCGGATGCACTCATCATCAGAACGACAGAACGTGTATTCCGGTCGATGGTGTAACTGACATAATATTCGGCAGCAATATCTACCGCCTCACTAACCAGTACTTGATTGACCGGAAGTCCTTTAATACTCATTCCGAGAATATTTTTAGCTTCCTGATAAGCATCTTCCGTATTGTTTACCAGTTTCACTCCTCCGGCTTTTCCCCGGCCTCCGGTTAATACCTGTGCTTTTATAACCACCCTGTCTGTTCCCATCCTCCGGTAAGCGGCTATGACACCTGCGGCTGTACGGCATAAAGTGTGCCTCTCGACAGGTATTCCGTACTTGGAGAAAATCTCTTTCGCTTGATATTCATGTATTTTCATGGCTCATAAATTTGAGTAAATGATTCCTGTAATAAAAACAATAGCAAGATACGGAAAGTTTGCCGGAAAAGAAAAGTAATGGGGTGTTATACAACATGTTAATCCGTATGCTATGAATAGGCTTAATATAAAAAAGCGTGTTGGCAATAGTTACCAACACGCTTCATATATTTAAAGATAAAGTCTTTCTTACGGATGCTTATGCAATACCGTGAGCGTTGACAGTACCGTCAATTTTCTTAATCAGTCCTTGAAGTACTGCACCCGGGCCACATTCTGTAAAATCAGTAGCACCGTCGGCAACCATATTCTTAACAGACTGTGTCCAGCGTACGGAAGCAGTCAGCTGGGCAACCAGGTTCTTTTTGATTTCTGCAGGATCAGTGTGAGGAAGTGCGTCTACATTCTGATATACCGGACATTTAGGAGTATGAATTTCCGTAGCCTTGATAGCAGTTTCCAATTCAACTTTGGCAGGGTCCATCAATGGGGAATGGAAAGCACCACCTACTTTCAGTGGAAGGGCACGTTTAGCTCCGGCCGCTTTCATCAGTTCGCAAGCTTTTTCGATACCTGGTACAGAACCGGAGATAACGATTTGTCCCGGGCAGTTGTAGTTAGCCGGTACGCAAACTTCACCTTCTGCATTTACTGCTGCGCAGATTTCTTCTACTTTCTCATCAGGCAATGCTATAATGGCAGCCATAGTAGAAGGAGTAGCTTCACAAGCTTTCTGCATAGCCATTGCACGTGCATAAACAAGTTTCAAACCATCTTCAAAACTCAATGCACCGGCAGCTACCAATGCAGAGAATTCGCCGAGTGAGTGGCCGGCAGTCATTTCCGGTTTGAAGTCATCGCCCATGCAAAGAGCAGAAATAACAGAGTGAAGGAAAACGGCAGGTTGAGTAACCTTTGTCTGACGAAGATCTTCGTCTGTGCCGTCGAACATGATATCTGTAATGCGATATCCGAGGATATCATTTGCTTTTTCAAACAATTCTTTTGCTAAAGCTGAGTTTTCATACAGGTCTTTACCCATTCCTACAAATTGAGCGCCTTGACCGGGAAATACAAATGCTTTCATATTTTTATTATTTAATTGATTTTTAATTGCGGGTGCAAAGTTACGTATTTTTATGATACAACCGCACAAAATGTACACATTTGTGCAACGGAGTCCGGAAAATGCCATAAAGGGCCGTTGCCGTGTCCGACATTCAATTCTTTTCCTGCGATAATAGCTTGAGTGATATACGTTTTAGCGTGCTGGATGGATTCTCGCATGGGGTATCCTTTGGCCAGATAAGTAGCAATGGCAGAGGAGAGGGTACACCCGGTTCCATGCAGGTTATGGCTTTCTATCTTTTTCTCCTCATATATATGATAGATAGATTCGGACGTGTGCAAAAGGTCGCACATATTGTCTCCCTCCAGATGTCCGCCTTTTAACAAGATGCTAGTGTGATAATCGTCCGTCAGCATTTTGGCGGCTGCCTGCATGTCTTGAATGTTGTGAATACTTTTACCTGTAAGCACCTTCGCTTCGTCGATGTTGGGGGTGATTAATGTCACAAGCGGCAAAAGTTCTTTTTTTATTTCTTCTATAGCTTCATCTGTCATGAGTTTCTTTCCGCTGGTAGACACCATTACCGGATCGTAGACGACGTATGCAGGTGAATATTTTTGTAAACAGTCGGAAATCACACGAACAATTTGAATATCATTTACCATTCCTATTTTGATGGCAACCGGTTGCAGGTCGTCCATCACTGCTTCTATTTGTCCACGAACAATGTCAGGGGCGATAGATTGTACGGCACGTACTCCCAGTGTGTTTTGTATGGTGATGGCAGTAATAGCCGATGCCGCATAGCCACCTAAAGCGGAGATTGTTTTTATGTCTGCTTGAATACCTGCGCCTCCCGAACAATCGGAGCCGGCAATGGATAAAATGACTGGATGACGTTCCATTTTAGTTTTTTTAATATTTACCCGACAAAGATAGAATAAAAAACGATAAGGTACAAAATGGCATATCGTTTAAAATACAATAAGTACCTTTACCGCTATCTGCTGGAAATGATATGAAAAGTACTGATAATAAAGCGTCCATCTAGTTTTTGTACTTTATACAATTACTCACTCGCGGAAATACTAAAATACATATTGTAATTCGTAAGATAACACTAACTATTCATATTGTAGAATGTATGATATGTATTTATATGAAAAACAATGTTTTATAGCATGTTTCTTATTTTGTTTTGATGGTTTGTAGCCTCTATATTTGCATCGTCTTAAAGAAATGTATATGCAAAATTTACAGAAAAATACACCTTTAGCAAACAATCATATATCAGTAGACTGTGTAGTGATTGGTTTTGACGGAGAACAACTGAAAGTGTTGCTTGTAAAACGTGCAGGTGAGGATAATGGAGAAGTATATCATGATATGAAACTTCCCGGAAGTCTTATCTATATGGATGAAGCCTTGGATGAAGCTGCACAACGAGTTTTGTATGAACTGACAGGACTTAAAAATGTGAATCTGATGCAGTTTAAAGCATTTGGTTCTAAAAACAGAACGAGTAATCCGAAAGATGTACGTTGGTTGGAAAGAGCTATGCAGTCAAAAGTGGAGCGTATTGTTACCATTGCATATTTGTCGATGGTGAAGATAGACCGTACGTTGGATAAGAATCTGGACGATCACCAGGCTTGCTGGGTCGCTTTGAAAGACGTGAAAACACTGGCTTTCGACCATAATCTGATTATAAAGGAGGCAATGACTTATATTCGTCAGTTCGTAGAATTTAATCCTTCCATGTTGTTCGAACTGCTTCCGCGTAAATTTACAGCCGCACAATTAAGGACTCTTTTTGAATTAGTATACGACAAAGCCGTGGACGTGCGTAACTTCCATAAAAAAATAGCAATGATGGAATATGTAGTTCCTTTGGAAGAAAAACAACAAGGAGTGGCTCACCGTGCTGCCCGTTATTATAAATTTGATAAGAAGATATATAATAAGGTAAGAAGATAGCCCCTGTTCAAGTAAGTATCAAGTATTAAGTATTAGGCGTTGAATGTTAAAGTATTAATAGTCGGGCATTGAGCGTTAAATCGTAAATAGTAAATCGTTTAATCGTAAATAAAATTATGTTTCTATTAGGTTATGACATAGGTAGCTCGTCTGTAAAAGCGAGTTTGGTAAATGCGGAGACTGGTAAATGTGTATCCTCGGCATTTTTTCCGAAAACAGAAGCGAATATTATTGCAGTGAATCCCGGATGGGCGGAACAAGATCCTGAAAGTTGGTGGGAAAACTTAAAGTTGTCCACGCAGGCTATTATGACTGAATCCGGAGTGAGTGCCGCTGAAATTAAAGCCATCGGTATCTCTTATCAGATGCACGGATTGGTTTGTGTTGATAAGAATCAGCATGTATTGCGTCCTGCTATCATCTGGTGTGACTCCCGTGCGGTGCCATACGGTCAGAAAGCGTTTGAGACAATCGGGGAGGAGAGATGTCTTTCTCATTTGTTGAACTCACCGGGAAACTTTACCGCTTCCAAGTTGGCGTGGATTAAAGAAAACGAACCTACCATCTATGAGCAGATTGATAAGATAATGCTGCCGGGCGATTATATTGCCATGAAGTTGAGTGGAGAAATCTGCACAACTGTTTCCGGACTTTCGGAAGGTATGTTCTGGGATTTCAAGAACAATCGGGTGGCTGATTTCTTAATGGATTATTACGGGTTTGATTCTTCTTTGATTGCAGATATTAAGCCGACCTTCGCTGAACAAGGACGTGTAAATGCAATAGCTGCCAAAGAGCTTGGACTGAAAGAAGGGACACCGATTACTTATCGTGCAGGCGACCAGCCTAACAATGCCCTTTCTTTGAACGTGTTTAATCCGGGAGAGATTGCTTCTACGGCAGGAACATCAGGAGTGGTTTATGGTGTGAACGGTGAAGTGAACTATGATCCGCAGTCACGCGTCAATACCTTTGCGCATGTCAATCATACCATAGACCAGACACGTTTGGGAGTATTGCTTTGCATCAACGGAACGGGTATTCTCAATTCATGGGTAAAACGCAACATTGCTCCCGAAGGAATATCTTATAATGAAATGAATGTATTGGCTTCCAAAGCTCCTATCGGCAGTGCAGGAATCAGTATTCTGCCCTTTGGTAATGGTGCCGAACGTATGTTGAATAATAAAGAAATCGGTTGCAGCATCCGTGGACTGGACTTCAATGCACATGGCAAACACCACATTATCCGTGCCGCTCAAGAAGGTATTGTATTCTCTTTTAAATATGGCATTGATATCATGGAGCAAATGGGAATTCCTGTGAAGATGATCCATGCCGGACACGCTAATATGTTCTTAAGTTCTATCTTCCGCGATACTTTGGCGGGAGTCACAGGAGCTACTATCGAGCTTTACGATACGGATGGTTCCGTAGGTGCTGCGAAAGGTGCGGGCATCGGTGCAGGTATCTACAAGGATAACAATGAAGCATTTGCTACGCTTGACAAACTGGATGTGATTGAGCCTAATGTGGCAAAACGCCAAGAATATGCTGACGCGTATGCAAAATGGAAATACCGTCTTGAAAAGTCGATGACCGGTAACATACCGGCTCCGGTTCTTTCTTCAGATAAATAATTAACAATTTAAATAATAACCATTTTAAAAATAAAAGAATTATGGCAACAAAAGAATTTTTCCCGGGAATTGAAAAGATTAAGTTCGAAGGTAAAGATAGTAAGAATCCGATGGCATTTCGTTACTACGATGCTGAAAAGGTTATCAACGGCAAGAAGATGAAAGATTGGTTGAGATTCGCTATGGCATGGTGGCATACTTTGTGTGCTGAAGGTGGCGACCAATTCGGTGGCGGAACAAAACAATTCCCTTGGAATAGTAATGCTGACGCTATACAAGCTGCAAAAGATAAAATGGATGCAGGTTTCGAATTCATGCAGAAAATGGGTATCGAATACTACTGTTTCCACGATGTAGACTTGGTTTCTGAAGGTGCAAGCATCGAAGAATACGAAGCTAACTTGAAAGCAATCGTAGCTTATGCAAAACAGAAACAAGCTGAAACTGGCATCAAACTGTTGTGGGGTACTGCCAACGTATTTGGCCATGCACGTTATATGAACGGTGCTGCTACTAACCCTGATTTTGACGTAGTAGCTCGTGCTGCTGTTCAGATCAAGAATGCAATCGATGCAACTATTGAACTGGGTGGTCAGAACTATGTATTCTGGGGTGGCCGTGAAGGCTATATGTCTCTTCTGAATACAGATCAGAAACGTGAAAAAGAACACCTGGCAAAAATGCTGACCATCGCTCGTGATTATGCTCGTGCCCGTGGTTTCAAAGGTACTTTCCTGATTGAACCGAAACCGATGGAACCGACAAAACATCAGTATGATGTAGATACAGAAACAGTAATCGGATTCCTGAAAGCTCATGGCTTGGATAAAGATTTCAAAGTGAACATTGAAGTAAACCACGCAACTTTGGCTGGTCACACTTTCGAACACGAATTGGCAGTAGCAGTAGACAACGGCATGTTGGGTTCTATCGACGCTAACCGTGGTGATTATCAGAATGGTTGGGATACAGACCAATTCCCGATTGACAACTACGAATTGACACAAGCTATGATGCAAATAATCCGCAACGGCGGCTTGGGTAACGGTGGAACAAACTTCGACGCTAAAACTCGTCGTAACTCTACTGACCTGGAAGATATCTTCATCGCTCACATCGCAGGTATGGACGCTATGGCTCGTGCATTGGAAAGTGCAGCCGCTCTGTTGAACGAATCTCCCTATAAGAAAATGTTGGCTGACCGTTACGCTTCATTTGATGGCGGTAAAGGTAAGGAGTTTGAAGATGGCAAGTTGACTTTGGAAGATGTAGTTGCTTATGCTAAAGCAAACGGTGAACCGAAGCAGACTAGCGGTAAACAAGAACTTTATGAAGCAATTCTGAATATGTATTGCTAATTAACCCCACCACAGATTACCCAGATCGTCACAGATTAATTTTCTTCTCTCTTATTTTGAATTTTATCTGTGTCAATCTGTGAAATCTGTGGTGATATAAATCCAACTACTACAACACTACTTTATCTACTTATAACCATGATTAATACAACGAACGAGGGTAGTAAACTCTACCTATATTCGATAACCTCTGTCGCCATTTTGGGAGGATTGCTTTTCGGATACGATACAGCGGTTATTTCCGGTGCAGAGAAAGGCTTGGAGGCTTTTTTTCTTTCGGCCTCTGATTTTCAATACAATAAAGTAATGCATGGAATCACATCTTCCAGTGCATTAATTGGCTGTGTACTGGGTGGTGCTTTGTCCGGTATATTTGCTTCCCGTTTGGGACGTCGTAATTCTCTAAGGCTTGCTGCCGTACTCTTTTTCCTTTCAGCATTAGGTTCCTATTATCCGGAAGTCTTGTTTTTCGAATACGGAAAGCCGAACATGGATTTGCTGATTGCTTTTAATTTGTATCGTGTTTTGGGCGGTATCGGTGTTGGACTGGCTTCTGCAGTCTGTCCGATGTATATTGCTGAAATTGCTCCTTCTAATATTCGTGGAACGCTTGTATCGTGTAACCAGTTTGCTATCATCTTCGGTATGTTGGTAGTATACTTCGTGAATTTCCTGATTATGGGCGACCATCAAAATCCTATTATTTTGAAAGATGCAGCCGGTGTACTGTCTGTTAGTGCTGAATCTGATATGTGGACTGTTTATGAAGGATGGCGTTACATGTTCGGTTCGGAAGCTTTCCCTGCCGCTTTCTTCGGTCTGTTATTGTTCTTTGTTCCCAAGACTCCTCGTTATCTTGTATTGATACAGCAAGATGAAAAGGCTTATTCGATCCTTGAAAAGATCAATGGTAAGACAAAAGCACAGGAAATTCTTAATGATATTAAAGCTACTGCTCATGAAAAGACAGAGAAAATCTTTACTTATGGAGTGGCAGTAATTGTGATCGGTATTTTGCTTTCTGTATTCCAACAGGCTATCGGTATTAATGCGGTACTTTATTATGCTCCTCGTATTTTCGAAAATGCAGGTGCAGAAGGAGGTGGTATGATGCAGACAGTTATTATGGGTATTGTAAACATTGTCTTTACATTGGTTGCAATCTTCACTGTAGACCGCTTCGGACGTAAACCACTATTGATAATCGGTTCTATTGGTATGGCTGTAGGTGCATTTGCGGTAGCAATGTGTGATAGCATGGCAATAAAGGGTGTTCTCCCGGTACTTTCAGTGATTGTGTATGCAGCATTCTTTATGATGTCTTGGGGGCCGATTTGCTGGGTGTTGATCTCGGAAATATTCCCGAATACCATCCGTGGTAAAGCGGTAGCAATCGCCGTAGCATTCCAATGGATATTCAATTACATTGTATCTTCTACTTTTCCGGCACTGTACGACTTCAGCCCGATGTTTGCATATAGTTTATATGGCATTATCTGCGTGGCTGCTGCCATCTTCGTTTGGCGTTGGGTACCCGAAACGAAGGGTAAGACACTGGAAGATATGAGCAAACTTTGGAAAAAAGATAAATAAATTAGGTTAGTGTTATTTCATCATGTCATTATGACTTTGGCCTCCTGACATGATTCTATTGAGATTATGACATCATACCAATGGTATGGTGTCATAATTGTTTATATACATATCGTACAGTAAATCAATCTTTTATTTTGCATTAATTGTTTTATCGTTGGTGTTACAATTAATGTTTTTGCATTTTTGAGTAAATATGTTCTCCAATGATGCGCTTATCTTTGCATTATAAAAATTGAAGTATGATAACAGAGCAATATAAAGATACCGTTTATTTTTCGAACCTTTTTGTACGTCACTACCCTAAAGTTTATGAAGAATTATCTAATATTCTTTCTCACCATCATATAGCACATGGGACTTTGATGCACACTAAAGATTATTGGTGCCGAGATTATATGCCAATACAGTGGGGAGCTAATACTTATATTCAGTTCCGCTATGAACCTGATTATTTGACGGATAAACCACAGTATAAAACTAATATTGTTCCCGTACTTAAAGCTATGAGTAGCAAGATGGATATTATTCAATCGCCACTTATAGTTGATGGAGGGAATGTTGTTGTGTGTGAGGGAAATTCTAAGTGGATGGGATCATGTATAAGAGAGCGGAAACCAATTATTATCATGACAGAAAAGGTGTTCCAAGAAAATTCGCAGATCGATCAGGGAGAAGTACTGGCAATATTAAAGGCAAACTTTCATGGAGCAGATATTATATTTCTACCATGGGATAGATACGATATCTGTGGTCATACAGATGGGATTGTTCACAATATTGGCGATGGTAAGATTTTGGTCAACTTGAAAGTATATCCTCAAAAGATAGAACGGGAGATGAGATGTAGATTGAATGACGTTTTTGTAGTTGTGGATTTAAAACTTAGTAAGTATTATGAGAATAGTTGGGCATACATAAATATGCTTCAGACACGTGATATAATCATTGTTCCCGGACTTGGATTACCTACAGATGGAGAGGCTTTAGAACAGATAAAAGAATTATATCCTTCCTATGAGGGGCGAATTTACCCAATTAATATGGCTCCGATTGTAAAGAAATGGGGAGGTGCATTGAATTGTTTGTCTTGGACTGTGAGTAAATTATAGAAATTATATGATATCAGCATTACCGATTTCCAAACCTATACTTTATATTGATATGGATAATGTTCTGGTTGACTTTCAATCAGGTATTAACAAGTTGAGTGAATACGAAAAGAGAGAGTATGAAGGGCGATATGATGAGGTACCTGATATTTTTGCAAGAATGAGTCCGTATGAAGGAGCAATTAATGCCTACCATCATTTAGCGCGTTTTTATGATGTATATATTCTTTCCACGGCACCTTGGAATAATCCTTCTGCCTGGTCAGATAAACTAATATGGGTGAGAAAATGGTTAGGTACAGATGGTTATAAACGATTAATTCTTAGTCATCATAAAAATTTGAACAACGGAGACTTTTTGATAGATGATCGTCTCAAAAATGGTGCTGAAAATTTTAGTGGTGAATTAATCTTATTTGGTTCGGAACAGTATCCGAATTGGGACTCTGTTGTTGACTATTTGATATCATCTAAGTGAGAAGTAAAAAAGTTGATATATTCGGCACAACTCTTTACTAGAAAGATTATCTTTACCCAAAGAAATATTAATACTATAATAATTATGGATACTTTGAAAAAGGAAATTGCAGTTTTAATGCAATGTATTGATTTTAAGGAAATAGAGAAACAGCTTCAAGTAATTAATAAACTAATAGTCACAAACTATATGTTTGAACTAAATAATGGGCTACGGATTTACCCAATTGAAGTAGAAGCTTATTTTAAAGATGCAAAATTTAATGATGAGTTTGTGCATGGAAATGAACTGCAAAAAAATAATTATGGAAGATTTTATGTTCATCGTACAGGTATAACAAAGAATTCAAAATTTAAAGGTGGAACAAGAGGAGGTATTGATATTTGTTTATCTGATGACGTTAATGCATATTATGGCATCTTAATAAGAAGTGCTAAGTTTGATGATGGCACAATTAAATTTGGACCGAATAATGTTTTAAAATTTATTGTTGAGGATAAGAATGTAGATTATGATACTTTGGAAAAAGAATCTGTTTTAAAAGAAGCTGTTAAAGATTGCCGTGATGGAGAAAGTAAATCAATCATCATGCATTCTACACGTGTTGGTCTAAGTGACAAGCAAAGTGACGATTTTAAAAACTTGCAATTACGAACGATGGTAGGACCGCTGCTTTCATCTTATGCATATAAAGAAAAGGAAAATGTATTTAGGAACTATATCGTTAATGATAACATCTCAAAAGAAGAAGCCGAGAAAATTTCTATTGACATCCTCGGATATTGTCCTAAGTCTTTGATAGAAAGTGTATATCAGGCATGATAGCTACTAATTTTGTATAAGGGTGAAATATCGCCCTTATACAAAATTATTTAACGATTGGAATCCAAACTTCAGTAAGAAGCTCTTTCACATCTGTGTCGGTGGGAGAGTTCAAGTAATGTTCCAGGATTGGAGTTTCTCCTAAGCTATAAAATTGCGGTAATTGTTTCAATATTGTCTCATAAAAGGCATCTAACAATGCATAATCTCCTTGATGGATATAAACTGCGTATGTACCTTGAGGTAAATCCATGTGTTTTATTGGACTAGTAAGAGGGGGATTGGATCTTATTCCTTTTTGAATAGCTATACAAGCGTAAAAACGGCATTTTTCTAATGAGGTAATGTCCGTGTCATCATAAGCTATCCCCCAATAATCTTCTTTATCTGGCAATAAAGAGTTTTCTTTTGCATATTCATATAGGCAGTCCCAAGTGTATGTCTCAAAAGCAACTGTGCTACAAGTGTCATAATTGCCAATATAAGATAAAAATAAGACAGGTATTGTTTCTGATTCCACTATGCGGTAAGGAGAAATATATGAAGGATAAGTATGACTTGTTTCCAATAATTTCTTTTGTAGTTCTCGAGGAGTGAGATTGTATTTTTTTTGAAGTGTATTATTTAAAGCTGACTGGTTAGCAAATCCAATATATTCATATATTTCAGCTATACTTTTTTTATTATCTTTGAGTAATTGCTGGGCATATTCCATGCGTGTACGAATGATATATTGATGTAATGTTTCGCTAGTGTAAACTTTAAACATCAGCTGAAGATTACGAACAGACATACATGCCATTTTAGCTAATTCAGGTATGGATATCAAACGATTGAACTCATCGGCAGTTTTACCTGTCCAATTCTTTTGTATCATGGAATTTAGATAATGAAGAATTGTCTCGATTTGTCCTTGATAGGAGAATTTGTTGGAATTCATATCTTTTCTTTACCTTTTGAGGTACTCTTTTATTTATGATTGATATTCGCAAAGATAGTATTTATATACGCATCCTATATGAAAATGATTCAAAAGTTGATTCTATGACTTCTCATATCGGTTTCTGGCTTAAAAAAGATTCCTTTGGAAAATCTAATCGTTTTATCTTTAGAATTTTCCAGACTAGAGAGAAGTGGATAGAAGAAGCAGAATCAAATAAAAACAGCTATTTCCCGCAGCTAAAGCATTGCTTTAGCCTACTTAAAGCACCGCTTTCCTTCTCTTAAAACACTGCTTTTTTCTCTTTCTGTTTAAGCAGCATTCTCTATATATAAGAAACATTTTTTATCTACTCCTTCATCTTTCTTCTGAATTACCTGTGAATAAGTATTTTGTAGGTGAAGGAGTGCTTCTTCACCTTTGGAATTTACTGAAAAAGAATGCATAAAATAGATAGTATAATAAAATATATATTTGTGTAAAAGATACTTTTGTTTTTCAATTTATTAGACTAACTTTGATGAATAAACTTATAGCTAACATTGTTTGCTATTCTTAATTCTCACAAATTAGCTGATTATTTTTTTATATTGCTACTATTATGATTAGAATTATAGCTAGTATAAGGTTATATAAGGATGGTCGTAGAACTCCATTTTCTAGTGGTTACCGCCCTTTATTTGATTTTATTGAGGAGACAAAAACTTCTGGTCAAATAACTTTGCTTGATAGGGAATATTTTTATCCCGGAGATGAGGGGATAGTTGAAATAGCTTTTCTTATTAGAAGAGCTTTAGGAGATAATTTTTCTGAAGGCACCAAGTTTACTTTTGGAGAAGGACGAAAGCATGTAGGAGAAGGTGAGGTAAAAGAAATATTAGAGTTAGAGTAATGTCAAAGCAGATAAGTTTGAATTGAATAACTCAATTTACATAAAATACTATTGTTAAATTTTTCTTGGTTTGAAAACACAATTAAAGGAATAGCTATACCTTTGCACTATCTTTTATAAAACACGTATTGTTATGGAACAACATCCGATAAAAATTAATAAAGTGCAGATACGCAATCTGCAAATAGAAGATTATGTACAGTTATCCCAGTCGTTTACCCGCGTCTATTCAGATGGTAGCGATGTGTTTTGGACTCGTGAGCAGATCCAGAAGTTAATTAAGATTTTTCCGGAAGGTCAGATTGTCACAGTAGTCGATGATAAAATAGTTGGTTGTGCTCTTTCTATCATTGTTGATTATGATAAAGTAAAGAACGACCATACGTATGCACAAGTGACGGGTAAGGAAACATTCAATACACATAATCCCAAAGGAAATATCCTGTATGGCATTGAAGTATTTATCCACCCGGGCTATCGTGGTTTGCGTCTCGCACGTCGTATGTATGAATATCGTAAGGAGCTTTGCGAAACATTGAATCTGAAAGCGATTATGTTTGGCGGACGTATCCCGAATTATCATAAATATGCTGACAAAATGCGTCCGAAAGAATATATCGAACGGGTACGTCAACGCGAGATTTATGATCCGGTACTTACTTTCCAGTTGTCGAATGATTTTCACGTTCGTAAGGTAATGACTAATTATCTGCCGAATGATGAAGAATCGAAACATTATGCTTGTTTGCTCCAGTGGGATAATATCTATTATCAGCCACCTACACAGGAATATATCAGTCCCAAAACTACGGTTCGCGTAGGACTGGTGCAATGGCAGATGCGTAGTTATAAAACGTTGGATGACCTGTTCGAACAAGTAGAATTCTTTGTGGATGCAGTCTCCGATTATAAAAGTGATTTTGTTCTTTTCCCGGAATACTTCAATGCTCCTTTGATGTCGAAGTATAACGATAAAGGAGAATCGCAGGCTATTCGCGGATTGGCAAAGTATACGGATGAAATTCGGGAACGGTTTATGAATCTGGCTATTAGCTATAATATCAACATTATAACCGGAAGTATGCCATACGTAAAAGAGGATGGGCTACTTTATAATGTAGGTTTCCTTTGCCGACGGGATGGAACCTACGAAATGTACGAGAAATTACACGTCACTCCCGATGAAATAAAAAGCTGGGGACTTAATGGTGGTAAACTTCTGAATACTTTTGACACGGACTGTGCAAAGATTGGAGTTTTGATCTGCTATGATGTCGAGTTCCCCGAACTTTCCCGCCTGATGGCAGATCAGGGAATGCAGATATTATTTGTTCCTTTCCTGACAGATACCCAGAATGCCTACTCCCGTGTTCGTGTTTGTGCGCAGGCACGTGCCATCGAGAATGAATGTTTTGTGGTCATTGCCGGAAGTGTCGGAAATCTTCCCCGTGTGCACAATATGGATATTCAATATGCTCAATCGGGGGTATTTACCCCATGCGACTTTGCTTTTCCAACAGACGGAAAGAGGGCAGAGGCAACTCCTAACACCGAAATGATTTTGGTATCGGATGTTGACCTGGATTTGCTGAACGAGCTGCATACTTATGGTAGTGTACGCAATTTGAAAGACCGCAGGAATGACCTGTATGAGGTGAGATACAAGAAATAAAAAGAGTGACGCTATGCTGTCCGGATAGCGTCACTATATGCCTTGGATAGCGTCACTATCCGGGGCATATAGTGACGCCCTTTTTATAGAATACTTTTTTATTTGGAAGACGTGCCACTCTCCAATATACTAACGATAGAAAACAGCGTAAAGCAAATAGCTCCGAGACCTACCAAAACACGTGCCGGAATGAAATAATCAGCATGTATAGTGGCAAGCTCGAATACAAAAGCCGCCAGGAACAGACAAGTTAATGCCGTTAATACCGGAATCATAGGAATACGGTTGGCTAATTTGAACTCTTGCCTCCATATCTTAGCCAGCAGGATTACTTTGCTGGAAATACTGTAACATACCAACCCCAACCCGAGCATAATATATCCGGTGGTACCGTTTGCACTTCCGGAATCTGCCAAAATCACGAATAATCCCCATACAAAAGAGATAGATCCCATTAATAAAACCAGTTTCGGCCATTTATTCCGTTCTTTTTCTGAATAATCATTACGTATCTGGCGTGCTATGGTAGCTACCAGTGCAATCAAACTGGTACAAATACATGCCAGACCGACCATTACATGCCCCGCCACAAAATAAGCAGGATGAGAATGACTGTTGCCCAATAATACAAATGCCCATATCCATGCGATCAGCGAAACGATGATGGCAACAATTACCAATGCCCGTCTCTGATTAAGGGAAAAAGCTCCTTCCGGAACTTCATTACTTGTTGCTTTTGAATTTCCCGGAATTAAAGAGAATCGGGTAGAAGAGGTGGCGGCGGTAGCTACACAAGTGGTAATAAATCCAACGCCGGTGATAACATGCCCAGCAACAAATGCTGAAGTGGAAGCGGCATTACTGAAAATGCAGATGCCTCCAATAATAGTAATGATGGCTGCCAGATAGCCTATGATCGGCAAAACGTATTTGGCCGATTTATTATAAGTATGTATGATTTGCCGGATGATAGTGGCAGCCGTGCAAAACAGTGCAATGCATATCATACCGAGTGAAAACACAACAGGACCGGCCACAACACGACTCCCGTCATCTCCATAACCATAAATAAACGCTCCGTATCCGAAGCAAAAAATAGCCATCGCCAAAGGGATTGCTCTGAATAAAATGCTAATACCGTAATTCATAAGTTAAAGTGCTTTTAGGTTTCCCACTAAAACAAGGAGATACCTGTTTTGTTTAGGCTGTAGGCGGTTTATAATCGTTAACTTCACACGAATCCGATTAAAAGTCCTAGCTTTTTGCTCAACTAAACAAATGTTTTTGTAAATTTGCACCCTTAAAAATGGGGATACCCCTCAAATTGTAAATTGTAAATAGTAAAATCGTAGACAGCTATGGGTAAGAGATTTACTGAATATTCGCAGTTTGACCTTTCGCAGGTGAACAAAGATGTGCTGAAGAAATGGGACGAGAACCAGGTTTTCGCCAAGAGTATGACAGAACGTGATGGCTGTCCTTCGTTCGTGTTTTTCGAAGGACCTCCCTCGGCTAATGGTATGCCGGGTATTCACCATGTAATGGCTCGTACCATTAAGGACATTTTCTGTCGCTACAAAACGATGAAGGGTTATCAGGTGAAGCGTAAAGCCGGATGGGATACGCACGGACTGCCTGTGGAACTAAGTGTAGAAAAGGCATTAGGTATCACAAAAGAAGATATTGGTAAGAAAATCTCTGTTGCCGACTACAATGCGGCTTGTCGGAAAGACGTGATGAAATATACCAAGGAGTGGGAAGACCTGACTCATCGGATGGGATATTGGGTGGATATGAAACATCCTTATATCACGTATGATAATCGCTATATTGAGACATTATGGTGGCTATTGAAGCAACTGCATAAAAAAGGATTGTTGTATAAAGGATATACGATCCAGCCGTATTCACCGGCTGCAGGAACAGGATTGAGCTCACATGAGTTGAATCAACCGGGCTGTTATCGGGATGTAAAAGATACAACGGCCGTTGCCCAATTTAAAATGAAGAATCCTAAACCGGAAATGACGGAATGGGGAACTCCTTATTTTATCGCTTGGACAACTACTCCATGGACATTGCCCTCAAATACGGCTCTTTGTGTGGGACCCAAAATTGACTATGTGGCTGTACAGTCTTACAACGCTTATACCGGAGAACCTATCACGGTTGTTCTGGCAAAAGCTTTATTGAATGTACACTTCAATGCAAAAGCTGCTGATCTGAAATTGGAGGACTACAAAGCCGGAGATAAACTTGTACCGTTTAAAGTGATTGCCGAATATAAAGGTACTGATCTTGTCGGTATGGAATATGAGCAGTTGATCCCTTGGGTGAAACCGGTTGAGGTATCCGAAGATGGCAACTGGAAGCCTAGTGATAAGGCTTTCCGTGTGATACCGGGTGATTATGTAACGACAGAAGACGGTACAGGTATCGTTCACATTGCACCTACATTTGGTGCGGATGATGCGAATGTGGCACGTGCTGCAGGAATCCCGTCATTGTTCATGATTAATAAGAAAGGAGAAACTCGTCCGATGGTGGATTTAACTGGTAAATTCTATCTGTTGAATGAGCTGGATGAGAATTTCGTAAAAGAATGTGTTGATGTAGATAAATACAAAGAATATCAGGGTGCATGGGTGAAAAATGCTTATGATCCTCAATTTATGGTGGATGGCAAATACGATGAGAAAGCTGCGCAAGCTGCCGAATCTTTGGATATTGTCATTGCCATGATGATGAAAGCAGACAACAAGGCTTTCAAGATAGAAAAGCATGTCCACAACTATCCGCACTGCTGGCGTACAGACAAACCGGTGCTTTATTATCCATTGGATAGCTGGTTTATCCGTTCTACCGCTTGCAAGGAGCGAATGATGGAATTGAATAAAACCATCAACTGGAAACCGGAATCTACCGGAACCGGCCGTTTCGGCAAGTGGCTGGAAAATCTGAATGACTGGAACCTTAGCCGTTCTCGTTATTGGGGTACTCCATTACCTATTTGGCGTACAGAAGATAATACGGATGAGATATGCATCGAATCTGTAGAAGAACTTTATAATGAAATCGAGAAATCGGTAGCTGCCGGATTTATGAAATCCAATCCATACAAGGATAAAGGTTTCGTGCCGGGTCAATATTCGGAAGAAAATTATGATAAGATTGATCTTCACCGTCCTTATGTAGACGACGTCATATTGGTATCGAAAGACGGCAAACCGATGAAGCGTGAATCAGACTTGATTGATGTATGGTTCGATTCGGGTGCTATGCCATACGCGCAGATCCATTATCCGTTCGAAAATAAAGAACTGTTGGATAACCGTCAGGTATATCCGGCTGACTTTATCGCAGAAGGAGTAGACCAGACTCGTGGTTGGTTCTTTACCTTGCATGCTATCGCTACCATGGTATTTGACAGCGTGTCCTACAAAGCTGTTATCTCTAACGGTTTGGTACTCGATAAGAACGGTAACAAGATGTCCAAGCGTTTGAATAACGCTGTCGATCCGTTTACTACGATTGAAAAGTATGGTTCCGACCCGTTGCGTTGGTACATGATTACCAATTCTTCTCCATGGGATAACCTGAAATTTGACGTTGAAGGAGTGGAAGAGGTTCGCCGTAAATTCTTCGGTACCTTATATAATACGTATTCATTCTTTGCGCTTTATGCGAATGTAGACGGATTTGAGTATAAAGAAGCGGATGTACCGATGGCAGAACGTCCGGAGATCGACCGCTGGATCTTGTCTGTATTGAATACATTAATAAAGGAGGTAGATACATGCTATAATGAATATGAACCGACAAAGGCAGGACGTTTGATTTCTGATTTTGTGAATGATAATTTGTCCAACTGGTATGTTCGCCTGAATCGTAAACGTTTCTGGGGTGGTGAATTTACACAGGATAAATTGTCTGCTTATCAGACATTGTACACTTGTCTCGAGACAGTTGCCAAACTGATGGCTCCTGTATCTCCGTTCTATGCAGACCGATTGTATACTGACTTGATTACAGCAACAGGACGCGACAATGTAGTTTCTGTCCATCTTGCCGAATTCCCGAAATATCAGGAAGAAATGATAGACAAGGAACTGGAAGCCCGCATGCAAATGGCACAGGATGTTACATCTATGGTGTTGGCATTGCGCCGCAAGGTGAATATCAAGGTACGCCAACCGCTGCAATGTATCATGGTTCCGGTGGTAGATGAAGAGCAGAAAGCTCATATCGAAGCTGTGAAGAACCTGATTATGAATGAAGTGAACGTAAAAGAAGTCAGATTCGTTGATGGTGCAGCCGGTGTATTGGTGAAAAAAGTGAAATGTGACTTTAAAAAGCTAGGCCCGAAATTTGGCAAGCAAATGAAAGCAGTAGCTGCTGCTGTTGCAGAAATGTCACAGGAAGCCATCGGTGAATTGGAGAAAAACGGAAAGTATACATTAAATCTGGATGGTGCGGAAGCTGTTATTGAAGCATCGGATGTCGAGATCTTTAGTGAAGATATTCCGGGATGGTTGGTTGCCAATGAAGGCAAACTGACAGTAGCGCTTGAAGTGACCATTACCGAAGAACTGCGTCGCGAGGGTATTGCCCGTGAACTGGTGAACCGTATTCAGAATATACGTAAGTCAAGCGGCTTCGAGATTACAGACAAAATAAAAATAACAATCTCGAAAAATACGCAAACAGATGATGCGGTAAATGAATATAATACTTATATTTGTAACCAGGTTTTAGGCACATCTCTTGAACTTGTAGATGAAGTGAAAGACGGAACAATGTTGGAGTTTGACGATTTCTCATTGTTTGTGAACGTGATAAAAGACTAATACTATATTGATTAACCTTTTAAAATTGTAAAGTTATGGCAGAAAAGACTAGATATTCGGATGCGGAACTCGAGGAATTCCGTGCCATTATTATGGAGAAACTGGAATTGGCACAACGTGACTATGAACAGTTGAAGAAAAGTTTGATGGGACTGGACGGTAATGATACCGACGATACATCTCCTACGTATAAAGTATTGGAAGAAGGAGCTAATACGCTCTCCAAGGAAGAAACGACCCGACTGGCACAACGTCAGCTGAAGTTTATCCAAGGATTACAAGCTGCTTTGGTACGTATTGAGAATAAAACGTACGGCATTTGCCGTGAAACCGGAAAGTTGATTCCGGCAGAGCGTCTGCGTGCTGTTCCTCATGCTACATTAAGCATTGAAGCAAAGAACAGTGGTAAAAAATAACAGATAGCAAGTAGGCTACAGGTAACGAGCTACAAGTAGCTGCGCAAAGTTTACGCACGGCACTTGTAGCTCGTTATGTTTAACTTATAATAAACACATGAAGAAACTATTCACGAAGGGGAGAATTGCCCTTCTCGTTATCTTTTCCGTATTGATTATTGACCAGATCATCAAGGTCTGGATTAAAACTCACATGTACTGGCACGAAAGTATACGTGTGACCGATTGGTTTTATATCTATTTCACCGAAAACAACGGGATGGCTTTCGGTATGGAAATCTTCGGTAAGTTATTCCTGACAATATTCCGCATTGTTGCGGTAGCATTGATAGGGTGGTATCTCTATAAAATCATAAAGAAAGGTTTTAAAACAGGTTATATCGTCTGTGTGGCTCTTATTCTGACCGGTGCTTTGGGAAACATCATAGATAGTGTGTTCTATGGAGTTATTTTCAATGAAAGCACTCATTCGCAGATTGCCAGTTTCATGCCCGAAGGTGGTGGATATTCTACCTGGTTTTACGGAAAAGTGGTGGATATGTTTTACTTTCCGATTATAGATACAAACTGGCCTACATGGATGCCGTTTGTGGGTGGAGAGCATTTTATATTCTTTAGTCCGATCTTTAATTTTGCGGATGCCGCTATCAGTTGCGGTATCATTGCCTTGTTACTCTTTTATAGTAAATATTTGAATGAGTCTTATCATTCACTGGATAAAGATAAAAAGGAAGCTACGGATCATGAAAAATAAATTTCGGTTTCATCTGTGTCTCATCTGCATGTTCGTGTTTGCGGTAGCCGGGTGTAAAGTGAAAAGACCCAGTGATGTAATCTCGGAATCGAAGATGGAGAATTTGCTGTATGATTATCATGTGGCAAAGTCTATGGGAGATAATTTGCCTTATAGTGAGAACTATAAGAAAGCATTATATATCGACGCCGTTTTCAAGAAATACGGGACTACACAAGCTGCATTTGACTCATCCATGGTTTGGTATACCCGTAACACAGAGATTTTATCGAAAATTTATGATAAGGTGAAAAAACGCTTGAAAGACGAACAGGAACTTGTTGGCGACCTGATAGCCAAGCGTGATAAGAAACCGAAAATGACCAAGCAAGGTGATAGCATCGATGTCTGGCCGTGGCAGCGTATGGTACGTCTGACCGGTGAAATGATGGATAATCAATATGTATTTACTTTGCCGACCGACTCTAACTACAAAGACCGGGATACACTGGTATGGGAAGTGCGGTATCGTTTCCTGGAGCCGATGCTTGCCGACTCTTTAAGAGGTGTCACTATGGCTATGCAGGTGATTTATGAAAAAGATACGATCAATCATTGGAAAACGGTGACTGAACCGGGTGTGCAACAAATTCGTTTGTTTGCAGACACATTAGGTTCGATGAAAGAAATAAAAGGTTTCATTTATTATCCGATGGATAGCCAGGAAAAAGGCGGGGCAGTATTGGCCGACCGTTTCATGATGACTCGTTATCATTGTACGGATACGCTCGCATTTGCTGTACGCGATTCTTTGAATAAGATAGAAGCATTGAAAGCGGATTCTTTGAAGAAGATAGCTACTAAAGAAAATGCCGACTCTTTACATAAGGTCATAGACAAGAATAAAGATGACATTCAGCGTCTGACACCGGAAGAGATGAACCGTCGTCGTACGGGAACTCATCGTGAGAAGAAGCCGGAGCAGATTCAGGTGGAACAGCATATCCAAAAGGAACGGATAGAGCAAAGAAAAGAACGCCAGATGAATCAACGCAGGAAGCAACAACAAAGACGTTCAAACAACTGATTGTAATGAAACGTTTTGCTTCTCATTATTTGCTGATACCTGCCGTCGGATATATGAAGCAGCAGGTAGTGGAGATCACTGACGAAGGAGTTGTCCGAGGTGTGTTCCCATTGACCGAAGAGATTGAATCGGTTGAATGGATGCCGGGAGTGATTGTGCTGCTTTCTGAAAGTCAGGTGGAAGAAATAAAAAACACTGGGATGATTTTAAAAAACATTCCAGTGTTTCAAATCAATCTTTCCAGTGTTTCGAATCAATCTTCCCAATGTTTTAATGAGTATCTGCAGGAAGCAGAAAAGAAGGGGGAAGCTTTATTTCCTTATTTGTTTTATCCTTTTGATTTTACTTCCATGCAGCCTGTCGACGGAACTCGGCACAGATTACTGCGGTAGCAATGGCTACATTCAGAGACTCGGATGTCTCTTGGCCTGCCGGGTAATTGGGGATATATAATTTTCGGTTGATTAATGTGGCTACCTCTTTCCCTATGCCATTCCCTTCATTTCCCATTACGATCAAGCCATTGGCCGACAATGGTTGTTCATACATGTTTTTTCCATCCAGGAACGTACCGAACACAGGAGTATCTCCGAGCGACCGGATAAAATCGGGGAGGGAAGTATAATGTACTTTCACCCGGGCAATTCCACCCATAGTGGCTTGTATGGTCTTAGGGTTATATACATCTACCGTATTCTGCGAGCAGATAATATGTTCGATGCCAAACCAGTCGGCCAAACGGATAATGGTACCCAGATTTCCGGGATCTTGTACATCGTCCAATGCAAGGCAAAGTGATGAACGAACTGCCTCCGGATCCAAAGTATATTGTGGTTGTTCGAAAATAGCAAGTACCTGTTGGGGAGTTTTCAATAAACTGGCTCGTGAAAGATCTTCCTGTGAAACTTCTACCAGTTCACTTGCGTCAATACCCGGATGCTCCTGAAACCAGGAGGGAGTGGCTGCTAAAAAACGACAGGGAAAATGTCCGAGTAAATCACCTACCAATTTAGGACCTTCAGCCAGGAATACCCGCTCTTCTTTACGTATTTTCTTCAGTTCCAGCGAGTGGATATACTTTATTTTGTTTTTACTTAATGATGCCATAGATTTGATATTCTTTTGCAAAGCTATAAAGATATTTCCAATCTACCCTTACTTTCTTCGTCTTTTTCTTAAATTATTTTCCCCGTCGGAAAATATAATTTATCTTTGTAGGCGCATTTTTCATGCTATCGATGTAAAACCGTATGAGGAGAAATTTTCTTTGTTTGCTTGCTTCTGCTGCTGTCTTGTCACTTGCTTCGTGTACTACCACTAAGTTTGTGCCGGATGGATCTTATCTGCTGGATGAAGTTAAAATTCGTACGGACCAAAAAAATATACGGCCTTCTTCCTTGCGCATGTATGTTCGCCAAAATCCTAATGCCAAGTGGTTCAGTCTGATAAAGACCCAACTTTATGTATATAATCTATCGGGGCGTGATTCGACCAAATGGGGGAATAAGTTCTTGAGAAGAATAGGGGATGCTCCCGTAATATATAGCGAGGACGAAGCACAACGCTCTGAAGAAGAGATCACTAAGGCTGTGCATAATATGGGATATATGGCGGCAACAGTGAAACGTTCGACCAAAGTAAAAAAGAAAAAGATCAAAGTCTATTATGACGTAACGGCAGGCAAGCCATACGTTGTTCAATCTATCAAATATGATATTTATGATCCTAAAATAGCTGCGCTTCTCAAACAGGATTCTGCCAGAAGTTTGCTGAAGGAAGGAATGTATTTTGATGTGAATGTATTGGATGCGGACAGGCAACGTATCACAAATAAGTTACTTCGGAATGGTTACTATAAATTTAATAAGGATTATATCGGATATACTGCCGACACCGTTCGTAATACTTATAATGTAGATCTGACTCAACATTTGCAGATGTATAAAGCTCATGCGAATGATTCGGCAAGAGCACATCGGCAATATTGGATCAATAAGATTAATTTTATTACGGATTATGATGTTTTGCAGTCCTCGGCAATGAGCAGTGTGGACATCAATGATTCGGTTCATTATAAGGGATATCCGATTTACTATAAGGATAAGCTCTATTTACGTCCTAAAGTGCTTACGGATAACCTCCGGTTTGCTTCCGGCGATTTGTTTAATGAGCGTGATGTGCAGCAAACTTATTCCAGTTTCGGGCGTTTGTCTGCATTGAAATATACGAATATCCGTTTTATCGAGACTCAAGTTGGAGATTCAACAATGCTCGATTGTTACGTGATGTTGACTAAGAGCAAGCATAAATCGGTATCCTTTGAGGTAGAGGGAACCAATTCTGCCGGTGACTTGGGAGCGGCAGCTTCCGTTTCTTTCCAGAATAGGAATCTCTTTCGCGGGTCGGAAACGTTTATGATAAAATTCCGTGGAGCGTATGAGGTTATTTCCGGGCTTCAGGCAGGCTATTCAAATAATAACTATACGGAGTATGGAGTGGAAACGAGTATCAACTTTCCTAATTTCCTGTTCCCATTCATTTCCTCTGATTTTAAACGGAAAATCAGGGCTACAACAGAGTTTGGTTTACAGTATAATTATCAGTTGCGACCGGAGTTCTTGCGTACGATGGCTTCTGCTAACTGGAGTTACAAGTGGACACAACGTCAGAAGATACAACACCGTATTGATTTGATAAATATTGCTTTCCTTTATTTGCCCCGTATCTCTGAAAGGTTTAAAGAAGACTATATAAATAAAGGACAGAACCATATATTCCAGTATAATTATCAGGATCGACTGATTATAAATATGGGATATAGCTATAATTATAATAGCGTGGGAGGATCGATTATCAATAATACGATTGCTTCTAATTCATACTCCATCCGTTTTAATTTCGAATCGGCGGGAAATATAATGTATGCTCTGTCAAAGGCTGCAAACATTCGGAAGAACAGTAATGGTGAATACGCTATTCTGGGAATTCCTTATGCTCAATATCTGAAAGGGGAGTTTGATTTTGCTAAGAATATCAGAATCGATTATCGTAACTCTTTTGCGTTTCATGCTGGTGTGGGAATAGCTGTACCTTATGGAAATGCGAAGACTATTCCGTTTGAGAAACAATATTTCTCTGGTGGAGCCAATAGTGTCCGCGGATGGAGTGTTCGCGATTTGGGACCGGGCTCTTTTGCAGGAAATGGGAATTTGCTCGATCAATCCGGAGATATTAAACTGGATGCCAGTATTGAATACCGAAGCAAGTTATTCTGGAAGTTTCAGGGGGCGGTATTTATTGATGCTGGTAATATCTGGACCATCCGGAGTTATGCCAATCAACCGGGAGGGGTTTTCAAGTTTGATAGGTTTTATAAGCAAATAGCAGTGGCCTACGGATTAGGTCTCCGCCTGGATTTGGATTTCTTTATTTTGCGTTTTGACGGAGGTATGAAAGCTGTCAATCCTGCCTATGAAACGAGGAAAGAGCATTTCCCCATCATTCATCCTAAATTCAGTCGTGACTTTGCTTTCCATTTTGCTGTGGGATATCCTTTCTAATCAGCCATTTATTATTTACTCTTACTAATTCGAGCGTATCTTGCAGGGAACTTACGTATTCCATTTTTCCTCCGATGGGATGAATGACGAATGCATTTTTGATTTGGCAGACAACCGACGCTTCTTCTAAATTAGCATCTATCTCACTTGAAATAACAGAAACTTTTGCAGCGCCTCGTGTCTTAAGTTGCTCCAGATGGGTTTGCCCGACATTAGATGCTAAGAAACTAAGATAAGATTGAGAAGAAGGCGTGCTCCATTCTTTGGCGACCGGATAATTGAAATTATAAAAGGCTTCGCAGAAATCGATGGCTGTCTGTTCTATTTGAGTTTGAGGAGTTTGTTGCTGACAAGATAGACAGGTGAAGATTAGAACAGAATAGATAAGCGTATGTAGTTTATTCATAGTACAAAAGATTCTTGATAGAAGAAGATAAGATTGAAAAAGGAGATGAAACTCCTATATGATGTTTCATCTCCTTCGTATTTGTTTTTATTTTTAGCGGGCGGCAAACATAAAATTGCTCATTGTAGCCTGGCGTGCTGCCAGCATGCCTTGAGCATCCAGCGTTACATTCATCTTTTCGCCATTTGGCAAGAACAAATCAGCAGTGCCATCATTGTTCATTTTTACTAATTCAGCGCTTTCACCGTTTGCAACGACATTCCATGTGTTGGCTTCTTTGTTGTAGATCAGGTCCATTGAAGCAGTTTCGCCCTCTTTAGTAATGGAATATCCATTCTCAAGAGTTTTCACCATGTAGTTGCCGTTTTCTCCTTTTACTTTCTTTACGTCACCTACATTAGCCATCGGATTGGAGCCACTCCAGAATTCGATTGAGTTGATAACTAAAGCATCAGCCAGGTAAGCTACACCATAAACCGGAACAATGTTGAAAGCAAGGAATACGAGTTCGTTTACAAACTTGTTTCCAACTGATTGATTCCAGGAAGACAGGCGGTTGAATAAACCAAATGATCCTACACAAGAACTGAATAATAAGCTAGCACTAAGTACTACTGCGACTAAAGTCAGTTTTCCTCTTTTCATGTTAAAATGTTTTTGATTAATAAAAAATATTGATAATTTCTCTCTTATGTGTATGCAAATATAATATTTTTTAATTAATCGGGGCTATTATTTCTAATTTTTGTATACTCTTGACTTCCGCCGTGACAATTCGTTTCCTATGATATGGTCTATTGAAAATTTACCGGGACCGGCAATATACATCAATATAAATACAACTAAATAGATGAAAGCTAGCTCTTTAACCGCAAATACGTCATTAGCATGAACAACAAAGAAGGCTACTATCATTGTGAAAATCATCGGGATCATTGCCAAGCGATACAGGAATCCGATGATAAATGCCATCGAACATACGAGTTCGCCAAAAATTGCTAATCCGAGAGATAGGGGACTTCCTATTCCAAGCGGATCAGGAAATACTGCTGACATCTCCTGGAAGTTACTCCATTTCTGGATACCGTGGTTCATTAATAATATACCGAAGATGATCCGGACAGCCAATAGCAACAAAGATACTTTCGTTGTATTCGATTTTGTGGGAAATAAAAAACTATAAATCATAAGTTGTTCTATTTTTAAGTTTATATCTATTTATATAAACATAAAAAATATTGAATTTGTTCTCTATTGATAGCAAAATTTGTTTGGACCTTATTTCTTATTTAAAACATAATGGTCTGCAAGTTCTCCGGTTATTTCTTGTTTATCCATTGTTAGTTTGCGTAAATGATTTTCTTCTACTTTATAATAAGAAAGTTCTCCGCCTTCTTCATTAAGAGTCAATAGGTTGTCTTTTAAAGTATATGTACCTTTTTCGTCAAATGAGCTGTCTCTATCGATATATACGGAATGGAGGCTGAATGTTTTGTCCGGATTTAATGTCAGGGTTGTTTCAATACCCGGACAATCGGCAGCGGGGAAAACTCCTTTATAAGTTCCTTCGTAATCAAGTGAATTTTCCGCATTATGGATATCGGTTACTTCGATTGAAGTACTGTCTGCACCGGCACTCTTGTTTGTTTTCGCGCTATTGTTGCATGCTGCCAAAAGAGCACATGAACATACTAAAATGAAAATTTTCTTCATTATTATTGTTTCTATTAGTTAGCCTAATTGAGTATATTGGACGTAAAGGTATAAATTTAAAATGGAATCTTTATAGTAAAAAGAAACGAACAACTTTATTTATGAATAAATAAACTTTGTATCTTTGCGGAAAATTCTAAAGATATGGCACAACATACTTATGACAATGAAGCTGTTCAGGAATTATTGAACTGGGCAAAAAAGATGATTGAGACAAAGAATTATCCAACAGAAAGATATCAGGTCAATAAATGTACTACCATTATTGATGGTAAATCGTATTTGGAGTCTTTGATTGCAATGATTTCCAGAAACTGGGAGAATCCGACTTTTCATCCCACTATTGAGCAATTATGGGAGTTTAGGGAAAAGTGGGAAAATAAAGAAGCGTAGCAAATTGCGATTCAATGTTGAATGATAAATCATTTATGAATATAGAAATGCACTCTTATCTGACATGATTAGAGTGCATTTCTATTTTATTAGTTTGATATTTATCAGCTTCCTAAAAAGGCAGCCATCTTTTCTTCTTTTTCAGGGATGTTTTTTCTTCTTCTCCGTTTTGGCTATAGATATCTGCAAACGTCTTTTTCTCTTTAATCATTTCGTAAATGACTCCCCAGTCTGGTAAACCACCCAGATTTCGATCGTCAATGAACATGTCGGCTTTCAACTTTCGAGAGAATCCCTGATGGCCTTTCTGCTCTTCAGGATAATCCTTATTAACGGCATAAAATTCTAAACCTCTGGCTTTACACCATTCGACAGCTTCGTCCAGAAGTGCTCCTTCACGCACACTCCACAGTATTAAACGATGCTTTTCTTGTTGCAATAACTTCAATGTGTCAACAGCGAATGGAATCTCTTCACCAATGCGTGGATAACGATGTTCTACAATCGTTCCGTCAAAATCAACAGCTATAATCATAGTTTTTAATTACCTAATTTGGAACAAAGATACGGACAGTAAGCCAAAAAAACGTATCTTTGTCTCAAATTAACATTTTAATAAAAATATAAATATATGAACAATTCCCCTCAGCGTGCTGCTAAAGGCTTTACGAGAGCATTTTGGGTCAGCAACACAGTCGAACTGTTTGAGCGTATGGCATATTATGCCGTTTTTATCGTTCTCACTATTTATCTATCTTCCATTTTAGGTTTTAATGATTTCGAAGCAAGTATGATTTCCGGGCTTTTTTCCGGTGGATTGTATCTGCTTCCTATTTTTTCCGGTGCTTATGCTGACAAGATCGGTTTCCGGAAATCAATGATTATAGCATTTTCCTTATTATCCATCGGATATTTAGGGTTGGGTGTACTGCCCACTTTACTGGAAGCTGCCGGTTTGGTTAGTTATGGTGCCACTACTCAATTTAATGGTTTGCCTGATAGCTATACCCGGTGGATCATCGTGCCGGTTTTGTTTGTACTTATGGTGGGAGGTTCTTTCATTAAGTCCATTATCTCCGCTTCTGTGGCTAAAGAAACAACGGAAGCAACCCGTGCCCGTGGTTATTCCATATTTTATATGATGGTAAATGTGGGTGCTTTCACCGGTAAAACGATTATCGATCCTTTGCGTAATGTCATTGGTGAACAAGCGTATATCTATATTAATTATTTCTCCGGTGCGATGACAATAGTTGCTTTACTTGCTGTTATTCTTCTTTATAAATCGACGCATACGGCAGGTGAAGGAAAAAGTCTCCATGAGATTGGACAGGGATTTATGCGAATCATCACAAACTGGCGTTTATTGATTCTTATTTTGATTGTTACTGGTTTCTGGATGGTGCAGCAGCAGCTTTATGCCACTATGCCTAAATATGTGATTCGTATGGCTGGCGAGACGGCAAAACCGGGTTGGATTGCCAATGTGAATCCGTTTGTGGTGGTTTGCTGCGTTAGTTTTATCACCCGTTTGATGGCCAAACGCAGTGCGATTACTTCGATGAATGTGGGAATGTTTTTGATTCCTATTTCGGCATTACTGATGGCATGTGGAAATTTGTTGGGTAATGATCTTATTACAGGTATGAGCAATATTACTCTGATGATGATTGCGGGTATAGTTGTGCAGGCGCTTGCCGAATGTTTCATTTCACCGCGTTATCTGGAATATTTCTCTTTACAGGCTCCTAAAGGAGAAGAAGGAATGTATTTAGGATTCAGTCATTTGCATTCATTCCTTTCTTCCATTTTCGGTTTTGGTCTGGCGGGAATTCTGCTCACTAAATATTGTCCGGATCCGGCTTTGTTCGAGACGCGGGAAGCATGGGAGGCAGCTAGTGGAAATGCCCATTATATATGGTATTACTTTGCTGCTATAGGCCTGATTGCCGCTGTAGCGCTACTCTTATTTGCAAAAATCACCGAATCCATCGACAAAAAGAAGGAGGCTTCTCGGTAATTCTCTGCTTTTTTATGTATATTTGCCGTCACTTTGCTGTAAAAGTTGACGGCATTTTGCATTTTAATAAAGAGGATAAAACATGAAAGTAAAATTTATAAGCCTGGCGAGTGGCAGTAGCGGGAACTGTTATTATCTGGGCACTGAAACCTATGGAATACTGATAGATGCCGGAATCGGCATACGTACTATCAAAAAATCACTGAAAGATTATAATATCTTGATGGATAGTATTCGTGCGGTATTTATAACGCACGATCATGCTGACCATATTAAAGCAGTAGGTAATCTGGGAGAAAAAATGAATATTCCTGTTTATACAACCGCACGTATTCATGCTGGAATTAATCGTAGCTATTGTATGACGGAGAAACTTAGCTCGTCAGTTCGTTATCTGGAAAAGCAAGAGCCTATGACGCTGGAAGATTTTCACATCGAATCTTTTGAAGTGCCACACGATGGAACGGACAATGTGGGGTATTGCATTGAAATTGATGGCAAAGTCTTTTCTTTCTTAACCGACCTTGGAGAGATTACTCCTACAGCTGCTCATTATATCAGTAAAGCCCATTATTTGATACTTGAAGCCAACTACGATGAGGAAATGCTCAAAATGGGGCCTTATCCTCAATATCTGAAAGAACGGATTGCAAGTAAAACCGGACACATGAGTAACTCTGATACTGCAGAGTTTCTGGCGGAAAATATCACTGAACATTTGCGATATATCTGGTTATGCCATTTAAGTAAAGACAATAATCACCCGGAGCTGGCTTATAAAACGGTGGAATGGAAATTAAAGAACAAAGGTGTTATTGTAGGCAAAGATGTGCAACTACTTGCTTTAAAGCGAAATACGCCTTCCGAGCTTTATGTGTTCGAATAAAGACGAAAAAAAGATAGTAAAAAAGCTGCATGATTGTTTGGTCAAATAAAATAAAAGACCTACTTTTGCAACCGCAAACGAGGAATTAAGCACTCTTAGCTCAGTTGGTAGAGCAACTGACTCTTAATCAGTGGGTCCAGGGTTCGAATCCCTGAGGGTGTACAAATTCAACGTTGCAATAAAAATAAAATGTTGCACTCTTAGCTCAGCTGGTAGAGCAATTGACTCTTAATCAATGGGTCCAGGGTTCGAGTCCCTGAGGGTGTACAAAGATTATTAAAAGGAGAACTTAAAAGGTTCTCCTTTTTTGTTAAGAGTCTTTGTTGTTACAGTTCAGCTATAGGAATAAAAAATACCGCTACTCAAAGCTATATTCGACTTTGGTAGCGGTATTTTTTTATAGTGTAACTACTATCTATTAGAACTTGAAGAAGTTCTTGGCATTGTTGTAGCTGATATCTTCAATCATTTGGTTTACACGCTCCATTTCAGATACCGGAATTTCTCCGTTTTCTACGTCACGTCCTACCAGATTACACAATGTACGGCGGAAATATTCATGACGCGGGTAGGATAGGAATGAACGAGAGTCGGTCAACATACCTACGAAGCGGCTCAAAAGACCAAGTACTGACAAAGCATTCATTTGTTTTTCCATACCATCCTTTTGATCGAGGAACCACCATCCGGAACCAAATTGGATTTTTCCCGGGATAGAACCATCCTGGAAGTTACCCAGCATTGTTGCAATCACTTCGTTGGCGCATGGGTTCAAGTTGTAGAGGATTGTTTTAGTCAATTTGCCATTAGTGTTCAGGCGATCAAGGAATTTAGCCATTGCTTTGGCGGTTGTAAATTCACCGATAGAATCGAAACCTGTATCAGCACCCAGTAATTTAAACATCTTCGTGTTATTGTTACGAATAGCGCCGTAATGGAATTGTTGAGTCCATCCTTTTTCCCAGTCCATTTCACCGAAGATCACAAGCATTGCCGATTTGAATTTCAGAATTTCTTCCTTGGTCAATTCTGCGCCACCATATACTTTATTAAAAATAGCTTTGATTTCAGCATCTGTATAATCTTCTGCGTAGAATTCTTCAATACCATGGTCAGACAGACGGCAGCCTTGTTCTGCGAAGAAGTCATGACGTTTGCGCAAAGCAGCGATCATATCATCAAAGTTGGAGATGATAACACCACTTACCTCTGCCAGTTTTTCTACATAACTGCGGAAATCTGCAGGGACTTCTACAGCCATAGCCTTATCAGGACGCCATGTTGGTAACATCTTGATTTCAAATCCGCTTTCGCGTGTTTTGATATGATATTCCAATGAATCGATAGGATCATCCGTTGTGCAAACGGCTTCTACATGATAACGACGCATCATTCCACGAGCTGAATATTCGGGTTGAGACAGTTTCTCATTACATTCATCGTAAATTTCACGTGCGGTTTGTGGATTCAATATTTTATTGATACCAAATGCCGTTTTCAGTTCAAGGTGAGTCCAGTGGTACAATGGGTTGCGGAAAGTGTAAGGTACTGTTTCCGCCCATTTTTCAAATTTTTCCCAGTCTGTGGTATCTTTTCCCGTACAGAAACGTTCGTCTACACCGTTTGTACGCATTGCACGCCATTTGTAGTGGTCACCGCCCAACCAGATTTCAGTCAGTGATTTAAACTTGTAGTCGTCAGCTACCATTTGAGGGATAAGGTGACAGTGATAGTCGATGATCGGCATTTTAGCCGCATGCTCGTGATACAACTTTTGCGCAGTTTCTGTTTGCAGCAAGAAGTTTTCGTCCATGAAGTTCTTCATTATTACTGTGTTTTAAGTATATAAAATTATTACTTTCTATATTTATACCTATATAGTATTGATTTTAAAGCTAATAGGCGTAAATCTTGTTTTAGTTTTATTAACCGTTATCGAACACAAAAATAGAAAATTTACTTGGAGTAACAAAATAATTCGTATATTTGCAGCGATTATTTATAATATTTAAGTTTTAGCACTATGGAGGACCAGAACTATACCATTAAAGACATTGCCCGTATGGCCGGTGTTTCCGCCGGAACGGTTGACAGGGTGTTGCACAATCGCGGTGACGTGTCTCCCAAAAGCAAAGCCAAAGTACAAAAGGTGTTGGATGAGATTCATTATCAGCCCAATGTGTTTGCTATCGGTTTGGCCGCTAAAAAGAAATATTCTTTCCTCTGTTTGATACCTTATTATATAGAGCATGATTATTGGCATTCGGTAGTAGGGGGGATTGAGCGTGCCCGGCAAGAATTACGTCCTTTTAATGTGAGTATAGATTATTTGTGCTATCACCATGGGGATGAGAAGAGTTATCAGGAAGCCTGCCTTTCTATAAAAGAAAAGAATGTGGATGCGGTATTGATTTCTCCGAATTTTCGGGAAGAGACACTGGCGCTGACAGCCTATTTACAGGAAAATAAGATTGCTTATGCTTTTGTCGATTTCAATATGGAAGAAGCGAAAGCGTTGACGTATATCGGGCAGGATTCATATAAGAGCGGATATATCGCAGCGAAAATATTGATGCGCAATTATTCGGCAGGAGAAGGCCAGGAGTTGGTTTTGTTTTTAAGTAACAATAAAGATAATCCGGCTGAAATACAGATGCAACGCCGTTTGGATGGTTTTATGAGTTACATTGCCGAAGAATATAATAACTTGGTAATCCATGAGGTAGTACTTAATAAATCCGATCAGGAAAGTAACCAACAGACATTGGATGAGTTTTTTCAGGCGCATCCGAAGGCTTTACTGGGAGTTGTATTTAATTCCAGAGTGTATCAGTTGGGAGAGTATCTTCGTCATGCGGGACGTAGCATGAAAGGACTGATAGGATATGACCTTCTGAAAGCAAACGTAGATTTATTAAAATCCGGTGATGTGCATTATTTAATCGGGCAACGTCCGGGTTTGCAAGGATATTGTGGGGTGAAGGCGTTGTGCGACCATGTCGTGTTTAAGAAGTCTGTTGAACCTGTAAAATACATGCCTATTGATATCCTGATAAAGGAAAACATTGATTTTTATTTTGAATTTGTATAATATCAACTTTATAAATTACAACTAACATGAAAGCATTAAACAAAGAAACTGCTCCTAAAACACAACGTCCGGAGCGTATTATCCAATTTGGCGAAGGTAACTTTTTGCGTGCATTTGTAGATTGGATTATTTATAACATGAACCAGAAAGCTGATTTCAACAGCAGTGTAGTAGTGGTTCAACCGATTGATAAAGGTATGGTCGATATGCTGAATGCACAGGATGATCTTTATCATGTAAACCTTCAAGGATTGGATAAAGGAGAGGCTGTTAACAGCTTGACAATGATTGATGTAATCAGCCGCGCTTTAAACCCATATACTCAAAATGACGAGTTTATGAAGTTGGCAGAGCAACCTGAAATGCGTTTTGTTATTTCAAACACTACAGAGGCTGGTATTGCTTTTGATCCGGCTTGTAAACTTGAGGATGCTCCTGCTTCATCTTATCCGGGTAAGCTGACTCAATTACTCTATCATCGTTTTAAAACATTCAATGGTGATAAGACAAAAGGTTTGATTATTTTCCCTTGTGAGCTTATTTTCCTGAATGGTCATAAGTTGAAAGAAACAATTTATCAATATATTGAATTGTGGAACCTGGGGAATGAGTTTAAAACTTGGTTTGAAGAAGCTTGTGGTGTATATGCAACATTGGTAGACCGTATTGTTCCGGGATTCCCGCGCAAGGATATTGCTGCTATCAAAGAAAAACTGCAATATGATGATAATCTGGTTGTTCAGGCTGAAGTTTTCCATTTGTGGGTTATTGAAGCTCCGCAGGAAGTTGCAAAAGAGTTCCCGGCTGACAAGGCAGGCTTGAATGTATTGTTTGTACCGTCAGAAGCTCCTTATCACGAACGTAAGGTTACTTTGTTGAATGGCCCGCATACAGTTCTTTCTCCGGTTGCTTATCTCTCGGGAGTGAATATTGTGCGTGATGCTTGCCAGCACGAAGTGATTGGTAAATATATCCACAAGGTAATGTTTGACGAACTGATGGAAACTTTGAACTTGCCGAAGGATGAGTTGGAGAAATTTGCAAATGATGTATTGGAACGCTTCAACAATCCGTTCGTGGATCATGCAGTAACCAGTATCATGCTGAATTCTTTCCCTAAATACGAAACTCGTGATTTGCCGGGATTGAAGACTTATCTGGAACGTAAAGGTGAACTTCCTAAAGGACTGGTGCTTGGATTAGCTGCTATCATTACTTATTATAAAGGTGGTGTACGTGCTGATGGTGCTGAAATTGTTCCGAATGATGCTCCTGAAATCATGAACCTGCTGAAAGAACTTTGGGCAACAGGTTGCACAAAGAAAGTTGCCGAAGGTGTTCTGGCTGCAGATTTTATCTGGGGAGAAGATTTGAATAAGATTCCGGGATTGACAGAAGCCGTAAAAGCTGATTTGGATTCTATCCAGGAAAAAGGAATGCTTGAGACCGTTAAAGGTATTCTGTAATTAGAAGACTAAATAAAAAAATAGCGCCACTTGTTCAGAGAACAGTGGCGCTATTTTTTATTATCAGATTATTTATTATTCTTGTTCAGCCGTATGCAAAATAAATGTAGTAGCTCCAATTGTTACAATAGCGCCATCTTCAATGCGTACACGGTCTTTATCTCCCAGAATTTCATTCATAAGGAAAGTACCTGTGAGACTAGGAGCATCTCGTAATGTGTAGACTAGCTTTCCTTGCTTATTACGCTTTATATTAATGATGCAATGGCGTCGATCCATGCTCATATCACCGCTTTCAATGGGAGTATTAATGTTTGTTCCTACGCAACGGCGGCCTATGACATTGTCACCTTCCTGCAAGGGAAGTAACTGTTTAAAACCAAATACATTTTCGATTACAGTGATATATCCGAACTCTTCTTTATGAGATTCAGCTTCTTCTTCCAGGTTTTCTTCCTTTCTAAGAGCCTTAACTTTACTTTTTCCTAACCGGATACTGAATTGCTTGCCACAATGTTCGCATTCAAATACCAGTGATTGGCCTTCACTATACTTGGTTTCATCAAAATAAAGATAATTCTCACATTTAGGACAAAGAACTCGTTTCATGCTTTTTAAAAGGGATTTTTATTTAGCCAGTAACCAGGCATTCTTATAAGTTTCGTTTTTTCTTAGCTCAAGTAATTGCTTGGTTGCTTCATCACGGTTGTTAAATGAACTGATACTGACACGTACTTTACCATCAGTGTTCAGAGCTTTTGCATCTGCAAATCCTTTTGATTTTAATTGGTTCGCAATAACTTCTGCATCTTTCAGGCTGATTCCTCCTGCCACAATGATATGAAAAGGATGATTTGCACTTTCTTGAGATTTCACCGCAGGAGCAGGAGTCGCTGTTTCCTGTTTTACCACTTTCACTTCTCTTACTGCGATCGGTTTGGAAGTCTTGGCTTTATCCGTTGTATGCTTTTTAGCAGATGAAGTTTTGGTTGAAGCAGAAGAAGCAGAAAGCTTCTTTGCTTGTTGCGCAGCATCGTTCTTAACATAAACAGGAGTTACTGCAACCGATTGCTTTTCTATTTGCTCAAAAAGCTCGCTGGGCAATAACTGTGCATAATTGTTCTTTTGAACGTCAGTATTCTCTACCGGAGTTGAAAAGGCAAAGAACAGTACGATGGCAGCAATCATTGCTGCAGCATTGCGGAGATACGCGCGGTTGATACTAATTTCAAAAGTCTTCTTTTCCTTTTCCTGATAAGTCGGTACCAATACTTTTTCTTTCTGCTGCAGAGCCGAAAGTTCATGTATTTCAAAAGAGTCGAGACCATATAATGAAGGAGTTGTTATCTTATAATCATAAGGAACGAACTCGTAGTTGCCATAAATGTTATAATGAATCTCGCCTATATTATCCAGATGGGCTTTCCCTTCCTCATGAAGGAGACCGATAAATTCGTTTACTTCTTTTTCTACTATACGGCTGGCGTCAGCAAAACTTGTGTCGTATGCTGACATATAAGATTGCACCAGTACGCCGTCATTCAGTTTTAATTGAGGATTAAAACCGATTGTACGGGTAGGAGGTAAAAATATATTTTCTTCCTTTACGCGGGTTGCGGGCGAATAATGCGCTACAAAACCACCAAATCCCGGAACAATGACGCAGTCGTTTTCCAGTAGTAAAGTCTCTATATGTTGTGCCAATTCAATCATGTCTGCAAAATTAAGAGATAAATTGAATATATCCCAGAAAACTTCGAAAAATTCACTACTTTTGCATCGTTTTATTTATCACTATCAATAATGAACTATATACAGACGGAAATAGACGGAGTATGGCTGATAGAGCCTAAAGTTTTCTCCGATGAACGGGGCTATTTTATGGAAGCCTATAAGAAAGAAGAGTTTGATGCCAATATTGGTCCCGTAGATTTTATACAGGACAACGAGTCGAAATCATCTTTTGGTGTATTGCGTGGATTGCACTATCAGAAAGGAGAATACAGTCAGGCGAAACTGGTTCGTGTTCTTAAAGGAAAAGTGCTGGACGTTGCCGTTGATTTGCGTAAATCATCGCCTACGTTTGGAAAGCACGTCTGCGTGTTGCTTAGTGAGGAAAACAAGAGACAATTTTTCATTCCCCGTGGTTTTGCTCATGGCTTTGCAGTCTTGAGCGAAGAAGCCGTTTTTACGTATAAGGTAGATAACAAGTATGCTCCGCAGGCAGAAGCTTCTATTTTGTATAATGATGAAACGTTGGGGATCGACTGGCCGTTGGCAGATTCGCAAATGGTATTATCGGCGAAAGACAGAGAGGGAACTGCCTTTAAAGATGCCGCTTATTTTGAATGAATTTCTAAACAAACAATAGATTAAGTATGAAAATTGCAATCGTGGGAACAGGGTATGTGGGGCTGGTATCAGGTACATGCTTTGCCGAAATTGGCGTGAATGTAACGTGCGTAGACACGAATAAGGAGAAAATCGAATCTTTGCAAAAGGGGAATATGCCGATTTATGAGAATGGATTGGAAGAGATGGTGCTCCGTAATATGAAAGCAAAGCGATTGAAGTTTACTACCTCATTGGAAAGTTGTCTGGATGAAGTGGAAGTTATATTCAGTGCGGTTGGAACTCCTCCGGATGAAGATGGCAGCGCTGATTTGAAATACGTATTGGAGGTGGCCCGTACCATTGGTCGCAATATGAAACAGTATAAATTGGTAGTTACCAAAAGTACCGTTCCGGTAGGCACTGCCAGTAAGGTTCGTGCGGTTATTCAGGAAGAACTGGATAAGAGAGGCGTGACGGTTGATTTTGATGTGGCTTCTAATCCGGAATTCCTTAAAGAAGGAAATGCTATCAGTGACTTTATGAGCCCGGACCGCGTGGTAGTGGGAGTGGAGTCGGCACGTGCGGAGAAATTGATGTCCAAACTATATAAACCATTCTTATTGAATAATTTCCGTGTGATTTTCATGGATATTCCGTCTGCGGAAATGACTAAATATGCGGCAAATTCGATGCTGGCAACCCGTATAAGCTTTATGAATGATATTGCAAACTTGTGCGAGATTGTTGGTGCGGATGTGAATATGGTGCGTAGTGGGATCGGTTCGGATACTCGTATCGGACGTAAGTTTCTGTACCCGGGTATCGGATATGGTGGTTCCTGCTTCCCCAAAGATGTGAAGGCATTGATTAAAACAGCAGAACAGAATGGTTATACCATGCGGGTACTTACGGCTGTGGAAGAAGTGAATGAGAACCAAAAAAGTGTCTTGTTCGAAAAGTTAATGAAACAGTTTAATGGTGATTTGCAGGGTAAGACTGTTGCTTTGTGGGGATTGGCATTTAAACCGGAAACGGATGATATGCGTGAGGCTCCGGCATTAGTCCTGATCGATAAATTGCTGAAAGCAGGTTGTAAAGTACGCGCATACGATCCGGCTGCCGTGCAAGAATGTAAGCGCAGGATTGGTGATACTATCTATTATGCTTGCGATATGTATGATGCCGTACTGGATGCTGATGTGTTGATGCTGGTTACCGAATGGAAAGAATTCCGTCTGCCTTCATGGGCCGTTATCAAGAAAACGATGTCCCGGCAGATTGTGTTGGACGGACGTAATATATATGATAAAAAAGAGATGGAAGAACTCGGATTTATTTATCACTGTATTGGTAAATAAAAAAATAAGAGTATCTTTATATAAAAACTAAAATAGATGATGAAAAATGTGGCTGTATCGTTAATGGCAATCTTTTTCGCGGCATGTAGCGGCAATAAGAGTCCCCATTCTCTTCAACAAGAGAAAGAGGATCTTAGTGCAAAAGGGCTACTGCAGGGAATTTGGCTGGACGATGAAACGGAGAGCCCGTTGATGCGTGTAGAAGGAGATACTATCTACTATGCAGATGTACAAAGTACTCCCATTGCATTTAAAATAATACGGGATACTCTTTATACTTATGGAAATGATACTACTTATTACAAGATTGATAAGCAGGCAGAACATATATTCTGGTTTCATTCCATAACGGATGATGTGATTAAGTTGCATAAATCCGAAGATGCCAATGATTCAATCTATTTTGTCCGTCAGGAATTAGTAATTCCGGCATATACGGAAGTAACCAAACGCGATAGTGTAGTGAGCTATAATGGCACTCGTTATCGCGCATACGTATATATTAATCCTTCTAAAATGAGAGTCATCAAGACGACTTATTCCGAAGACGGGATTAGCATGGATAATGTATACTATGATAATGTGATGCACATTTGTGTGTATGAAGGTAAAAAGAGCCTGTTTGCCAGCGATGTTACCAAACAGATGTTTGACAAAGTACTTCCTGTCGATTTTCTGGAGCAATCCATCCTGTCAGATACAAAGTTTATGAAAGTAGACCGGAACGGTTTTCATTATCAAGCTGTCCTGGCCATTCCGGAAACTTCCATATATAGCATTGTAAATATGGAAGTAAGTTTTAAAGGAGATTTGACTATCACTTCATCCAAATAAAAAAGCACCATACATTCAGATCGTATAGTGCCGGATTAAAAAAGCCTTGCTTTAATTTTGTCTGGGGGGAGACGGACGGTTATTTCTCTTTCCTCCGTTATTATTATTCCTTTTTCCCCGGAAATCTTTTCTTTTGTAGTTGCCACCCTTGCCCTTGCTAAAAGAACGTGGCTTGTATTCCGGAGCTTCTCCCAATTCTTCGGGAATAGGAATTTTATAAATCTCTTTTTCCAGGAAGTTCTCAATACTTTTGAAGTTACTTTGTTCTTTCTCGCTGATGAACGTAAGTGCTACACCATCATTGTTGGCACGTGCTGTACGTCCGATACGGTGTACATAGTCTTCGCTGTCGTGAGGCACGTCGAAGTTGATAACCAGGCGGATATCATCGATATCTATACCACGTGCAACGATGTCCGTAGCTACCAATATATTGATTCGTCCGGCTTTAAACTCATGCATAACAGTTTCCCGTTGAGCCTGTTCCAGATCCGAATGCATTTCCCCTACGTTCAGTTTCATGGATTTCAAAGCCTTGGCTACTTCCTTGACCTTGATTTTAGAAGATGCAAAGACAATCACACGTTCCGGAACTTCATCCATAAAAAGACTGCGTATGATTCCCAGCTTTTGATTTTCGTAGCAAACGTATGCCGCCTGAATAATCTTTTCTGCAGGTTTGGAAACTGCGAGCTTTATCTCTGACGGATTATTTAAGATTGTGTTTGCCAATTGCTGAATCTTTGCAGGCATTGTTGCAGAAAACATGATTGTCTGTCGTTCCTTCGGCAGATATTTCGCAATTTGCATGATATCTTCATAGAATCCCATGTCGAGCATCCGGTCCGCTTCATCCAGAATAAAATAAGAAACCTTGGAAAGATCTACATATCCAAGGCTTAAATGGGCGATCAGACGTCCGGGAGTAGCAATAACAACATCAGCTCCTAAAGTGAGTCCTTTTTTCTGTTGTTCGAACAATATTCCATCATTTCCACCGTATACGGCAACACTCGATACCGGCATGAAATAGGAAAACCCTTCCATTTGCTGGTCGATCTGTTGGGCCAATTCCCGGGTAGGAGACATGATGACACAATTAATCGCATCTTCCGGATGTTTACCTTCAGATAATTTATTCAATACAGGCAGTAGAAACGCGGCCGTTTTACCTGTTCCTGTCTGTGCTACTGCGATCAAATCTTTACCCTCAAGTATGATTGGAATTGCCTGCTCCTGTATAGGCGTACATTCGTCAAATCGCATGGCATCAAGCGCCTCAAGCACATTTGCATTTAATTGTAGTTCGGAAAACTTCATTCTTTTATTTAATTTGTCAGCAAAGATAATCTATTTTTTGGTCTAATTACATATTCAAGTAAGAATCTTTGAATCCGAGGAAATAGAGCACTCCATCCAGCCCGATGGTGTTGATCGATTGCTTGGCATTTGCCACCACTTTAGGCTTTGCGTGGAAAGCAATTCCCAGTCCGGCAACCCCTAGCATAGGGAGGTCGTTAGCTCCGTCTCCTACGGCGATGGTCTGTGCAATATCCACCTTTTCCACTTGTGCAATGAGGCGGAGCAGTTCGGCTTTCCGTTTTCCGTCTACTACATCTCCCAGGTAACGTCCGGTCAGTTTGCCGTCGATGATTTCCAGTTCGTTGGCATAGACGTAATCTATACCGTATTTCTTTTGCAGGTATTGGCCGAAATAAGTGAATCCTCCCGAAAGGATGGCGATTTTGTAACCGTACTTCTTCAATACATACATCAGCCGTTCTACGCCCTCCGTGATAGGCAGGCTCTCGGCTATTTCCTGCATGACCGATTCGTCCAGCCCTTTCAATAGTGCTACACGGCGGGTAAAGCTCTCTGTAAAGTCTATTTCTCCACGCATGGCGCTTTCTGTGATGGCCTTTACTTCGTCGCCTACACCGGCACGGATAGCCAGTTCGTCAATCACCTCTGTTTCGATTAATGTAGAGTCCATATCAAAACAGATCAGACGGCGCATACGACGGTACATATTATCCTGTTGGAAAGAAAAATCCATTTCCAGTTCGCTGGCCAACTTCATCAGCTTCTCCTGCATCGCAATGCGATCTTTCGGAGTACCTCTCACTGAAAATTCGATGCAAGCCCTGGTACGTGTATCTGCCTGACATTCATCCAACGGGATACGACCTGTCAGACGTTTGATAGCATCAATATTCATGCCCTGCTCGGCTAATATGCTTGTAGCGGCAGAAATCTGTCGGGCGGAAAGCTTGCGTCCCAGAACCGTCAGGATATAACGGTTTTTCCCTTGCATACCTACCCAGTTTTCATATTGCTCGGTGGTGATAGGTTCAAACCGGATGGTTACTCCCAGAGAAGAAGCCTTGAACAACAGTTCCTTCATAATGAATCCGGAATGTCTTTCTTCACTCTTGAACAGGATACCCAGCGATAATGTATTATGAATATCTGCCTGGCCGATATCAAGAATCGTGGCATCATATTTGGCAAGGATTTCGGTCACGGAAGCAGTCAGTCCCGGGCGATCTTCACCGGTAACTCGAATCAGAATCAATTCAGTATTTGATGGTTGCATAAAAAAATAGACTTTAACTCTGCAAAAGTAGAGAAAAAAGTTCGTTTTTATGCTAAATAACATAAAAAGTTATACCCAAAAAGTGATATTTTTGCTTATTTGCTTGGAAGTTAATTTAATATTTACTTACCTTTGCACCCGGTTTCAAAAATAAAGGCTCTGATAATCAGCGGATTCCTCTTCGCCTGATGCCTGAAAAGACAATGTTTCGGGAAGAAACCACTGTTTAAGGACAGTCCCGGATAGTATTAACTAAAACCGAATTACATGAAGCATGTAAAATGGATTTTTGTTGTATTACTGATTTGTTCCTTGACCGCTTTCGTTGAGAAAGACAAACCTACCGGAGGTTTGAGTGAGGGTGACGTAGCCCCTGATTTTAAAATCGAATCTACGTCAAACGGGCAACCCGCCTTTAAATTGGGAAATTTGAAAGGTAAATATGTGTTGCTAAGTTTTTGGGCAAGTTATGACGCGCAGTCCCGGATGCAAAATGTAAGTTTGAGCAATGCGCTTCGTTCTTCTCATAATGTGGAAATGGTTTCTATTTCATTTGACGAATATCAGTCAATATTTAAGGAAACCGTTCGTAAGGATCAAATAGTTACGCCCACTTGTTTCGTGGAAACAGAAGGCGAGGATTCCGGTTTATTTAAGAAGTACCGTTTAAACCGGGGATTTACTAACTATTTATTGGATGGAAATGGTGTAATTATAGCCAAAAACATCTCTGCTGCAGATCTTTCTGCTTATGTAAAAGAAGTCGGTTAACGATTTTAAGAATGTAAGGAGAAAGAGGGATTTTCCAAATCACCGTCAGGTGAAAACAATGGAGAATAGACAAAAGAGGAAATGGATACAACAAAAAAGTTCCGCCTACTCTTGCTAATGCAAGTGTAGGCGGAACTTCTACTTTTATACTCTTCGTTTATCCGGTGCATCCAAAACCTTGGGGCAATCTATGGATAGAATCCGTGAAGACTGCAGAAGGCTTGCCTACCTTTTATTTAGGTGCCTTCTGGTACAAGAAGAATGCGATACCCGCATAAAGGATATTAGGAATCCAGACTGCAACGGCAGGTGGCACATTTCCGTTCACGGCAAAGGTGGAAGTAATCGTCTGGAACAGGATATAAGAGAAACTTAATCCTAATCCGATACCCAGATGAAGCCCCATACCGCCTTTCGTTTTTCGGGACGAAAGCGATACACCGATGATGGTAAGGATGAAAGAGGCGAACGACATAGCGATTCGTTTGTGATATTCAATCTCAAACTCCTTGATGTTGGCAAATCCTCTTCGTTTCTGTTTGACGATATAATCGCTTAATTCGGGACTGGTCAGCATTTCCTGCTGGTTTTTCATGATAAGAAAGTCGGAAGGTTCCATGTTGATGATAGAGTCTATCCGGTCTCCCTTAGTGATCTTTTCCTTTAAACCATCCAGTTCGCGTACCATATAATCGTGGATCGTCCATTTATGAACGGTGGTGGTATCGTAGGTAATCCGTCGTGCAGTCAAATGTGAAACCAGCTTTTTATCCACAAATTTGTCCAATGAAAAGCGGTTACCGGTTTTCATTGCGTTGTTATAGTTGTCGATATATGCAATCACTCCGCTATCCACTTCCAGCTGCACATTGCTTACCGAGTTTTGTTTCTTTGGTTTGATATACCGGTCTTCAAAATTCAGACGCGTAACACTTCCTTTCGGAATCACATACGAACTTAGTGTGAAAGTGACGAGGGCGATGATAGCGGCAGAAATCATGTAAGGGCGCATCATCCTCTTAAAGCTCATACCGGTGGAGAACATCGCAATAATTTCGGAGTTTTCTGCCAGTTTGGAGGTAAAGAAAATAACAGCAATGAATACGAACAACGGACTGAACAGATTGGAGAAATAGGGGATAAAGTTCATGTAGTATTCAAAGATAATTTTATCCCATGGAGCTTCATGCTCCATTAGTTTGTCCATCTTTTCGTTGAAGTCGAATACCACTGCAATAGAAATGATTAGTGCAATAGCAAATACGTATGTCCCCAAGAACTTCTTGATGATATACCAGTCCAGCCGTTTTATAAATCGATTGCTTTTCATTTCTTATAATCTAGTTGATACTCTTTTGACCATCATTGGTTTCCAGGTCGAGAAATCTCCGGCGATAATGTGTTTTCTTGCTTCCCCTGCCAGCCACAGATAGAATGCCAGATTATGTATGGAGGCAATTTGCATAGCCAGTAGCTCTTGCGCATGGAAAAGATGGCGCAAATAAGCCTTGCTGTATAATGTATCCACGCAAGAGGCTCCGTCGGCTTCGATGGGAGAGAAGTCCGTTTCCCATTTCTTGTTCCGCATATTGATAATGCCATCTTTGGTGAACAACATGCCATTTCGTCCGTTTCTTGTAGGCATAACGCAGTCGAACATATCCACACCGCGTTCTATTCCTTCAAGAATGTTGACAGGAGTTCCGACACCCATCAGGTAACGGGGTTTGTCTTTAGGAAGTATTTCATTGACAATTTCGATCATTTCATACATCTTGTCTACCGGTTCGCCTACCGCCAAACCACCGATGGCATTCCCGTCAGCACCTTTGGACGCAACAAACTCTGCAGATTGCTTGCGCAGGTCGGGATAAACACATCCCTGCACGATGGGGAAGAGAGACTGATTATAACCGTATTTAGGTTCTGTCTCGTTAAAACGTTGTATACAACGGTCGAGCCATCTGTGGGTTAATCCCAATGACTTTTTGGCATACTCGTAATCCGAGTCACCCGGAGGACATTCGTCAAAAGCCATCATAATATCCGCACCGATCGTACGTTCTATGTCCATCACCTTCTCCGGAGTGAAGATGTGCTTGCTTCCGTCGATATGCGAACGAAATTCGGCTCCTTCTTCACGCAGTTTTCTGATTCCGGCTAATGAAAATACCTGAAAACCACCGCTGTCAGTCAGCATGGGGCGGTCGAAACCGTTGAAACGGTGCAGCCCGCCTGCTTTCTCGATCACATCCAGTCCCGGACGCAAATAGAGGTGATAGGTATTACCCAGAATAATCTGTGCCTGGATATCTTCTTTCAATTCGGTCAGATGTACTCCCTTCACAGTGCCCAGTGTGCCCACCGGCATGAAGATAGGTGTTTGTATCTGCCCGTGGTCTGTTGTTATCAGACCGGCACGGGCATTACTTTTAGTGTCTGTATATTGTAACTCAAATGTCATTCCTGGCTGGGTTTCTTAACAGATAAATCAATAGGATCCGCTACTTTCTCGTTAGTCAATGCAATAGCGAATACCTCTTTTATATCGTTTACATAGTGGAAAGTCAGTCCTTTCAAATAAATATATTGAATTTCATCTATGTTCTTTTTGTTCTCGGCACTCATGATGATTTCCTTGATTCCGGCACGTTTGGCTGCCAATATCTTCTCCTTGATGCCACCCACAGGAAGCACTTTGCCGCGAAGAGTGATTTCTCCCGTCATGGCAATGTTGGCTTTCACTTTTCTTTGAGTCAGGGCAGAAGCCAGTGAAGTGGCCATCGTGATACCTGCTGACGGACCATCTTTCGGAATAGCCCCTTCAGGAACGTGGATATGGATATTCCAGTTGTCAAAAATCTCTTCATCCAGACTAAGAACAGAAGCGTGCGCCTTGATATATTCAAGTGCCAGCATGGCAGATTCTTTCATCACATCTCCCAGGTTACCTGTCAGTGTGAGACGTCCGCCCTTGCCACGGCTCAAACTGGTTTCTACAAATAAGATTTCGCCCCCGACAGCTGTCCATGCCAATCCGGTGACTACACCTGCGTAATCATTTCCCTGATACTTGTCGCGTGTATATTCCGGTGCTCCAAGGAAATCATACAAATCTGTCGGTTTGATTTCCGCCTTGGCAAAATAACCGTCCGTAGCATATTGGCGGGCCGATTTGCGAAGAATCTTACCGATCTTCTTTTCCAGCTCACGAACACCGCTTTCACGGGTATATGACTCGATTATGGCTTCCAGTGTATCTTTGGGAAGTTTAATATCTGTCTTTTTGAGTCCGTTGGCTTCCAGCTCTTTGGGCAGCAGATGCTTGCGGGCAATCTCTACTTTTTCTTCTGTGATGTATCCGCTTACTTCAATCAATTCCATACGGTCGAGCAATGGACCGGGGATTGTATTCAGGTTATTGGCTGTTGCAATAAACAATACCTTGGAGAGATCATAGTCTACATCCAGGAAGTTATCATGGAAAGATGTGTTCTGTTCCGGGTCGAGCACTTCCAGCAATGCAGAAGAAGGGTCTCCCTGACGGTCGGCGCTGACTTTGTCTATTTCATCCAGGATGAAGACAGGATTGGACGCACCGGCTTTTATTAAGCTCTTGATAATTCGTCCGGGCATAGCACCGATATAAGTCTTACGGTGACCGCGAATCTCTGCTTCGTCATGCACACCACCTAAAGACATACGTACATATTTCCGTTTGAGCGCAGATGCGATGGATTTTCCAAGAGATGTTTTACCCACTCCCGGAGGGCCATACAAGCAGATAATCGGTGATTTCATATCACCTTTCAGCTTTAATACGGCTAAGTGTTCCAAAATACGCTCTTTTACTTTCTCCAGTCCGTAATGGTCTTTGTTCAACGTCTTTTCTGCGTTTTTAAGGTTCAGATTGTCAGTTGTATAAGTACCCCATGGGAGATTGAGCATCGTTTGCAGATAGTTGAGCTGTACGCTGTAATCCGGAGATTGCGGATGAGTGCGTTCCAGTTTGGCAAGTTCTTTCATGAACGTGTCTCTGACTTCTAAATTCCAGCGCATTCTTTCTGCCTTCTGGCGCATTTCCTCTATTTCCTGCTCCTGACCGCCGCCACCCAGTTCATCCTGGATGGTTTTGATCTGCTGTTGCAGGAAGTATTCGCGTTGCTGCTGGTCGATATCTTCGCGGGCACGCATTTGGATGGATGCCTTGATTTCTGCCAGTTGCACTTCGCGGTTCAGAATTTCCAGTAAGTGATAAGTGCGTTCACGCAATGAGTTGATGCTCAACAAGTCCATCTTCTCATCTTTCTTGAACGGCAGGTTTGAGCAGATGAAATTGACCAGGAACATTGAGTTGTTGATATTTTTAATAGCAAACGACGAATCCTGATGCATCACATCTGATGATTTGATGTATCTCATTGTCAAGTCCTTGCAAGTTTCCACCAGGGCTTGAAACTCTTTATCATCTTTGCCGGGGACATCTTCCTCCAAAAGTTCTATTTCACCTTTCAGGTACGGATGAGTTTCGATGATGCTAGTCAGACTTAAACGTTTCATTCCCTGAAGAATGACTGTTGTTGTCTGATCCGGCATTTCCAATATCCGCACAATTCGTCCTACGGTACCGATATTGTGTAAATCTTCCAGTTTCGGATCTTCTGTATGTGCCGATCTCTGGCATACTACTGCAATATCTTTATGTTTCTTGTCAGCATCTCGTACGAGTTTCAGAGAAGACTTACGGCCTACCGTGATCGGCAGGAATACTCCAGGAAACAATACCATATTACGTAAGGGGAGTACCGGAAGAATTTCACCAGATTTCACATTTACATCAAATGCTTGTTCATCGTTCCCATCATAGTCTGTGATTAGCGAGAAGTTGTTATCGCCTCCATCTTCCAATAAATATCTTTCTTTCATTTTTTCGTTTTAATTTAGTTTATGTCATATTGATATGCATAAATCGTTTGCAAAGTTAATTGATTCTCTCTAATAATAAAGCACTGCGCAGAATAAAAACACAAAAACAATGCCAAAATATCGGCTTGTAAAGGGAGTATTCCATAATTATTATTTATTTTTGGCGATTTGCAATAAAATAATAGTATAAAACGGCTTTAAGATAAACGGATAAAATGTCGAATCCTTATTTTCAATTTAAGCAATTTACGGTATGGCATGATAAATGTGCCATGAAAGTCGGTACGGATGGGGTGCTTCTGGGAGCTTGGACTTCCGTTGAAAGTGCGCACCGGATTTTGGATATTGGGACGGGAACAGGGTTGGTAGCTTTAATGTTGGTGCAACGCAGTTTGCCGGATGCAAATATTGTAGCGTTGGAAATAGATGAAGCGGCTGTCGGGCAAGCCAGGGAAAATATTATTCGTTCGCCCTGGAAGGAGCGGGTAGAGGTGGTGCAGGCTGATTTTAGGAAATACAGGTCTTCGGATAAATTCGACGTAATTGTTTCTAATCCTCCTTATTTTGTCGATTCGCTGGAATGTCCGGATCGTCAGAGAGCCGCGGCGCGTCACAATGATTCTTTGACCTATGAAGATTTGTTGGAAGGAGTAAGCGGATTATTGACAGAAAACGGATTTTTTACAGTGGTGATTCCGGCAGATGTAGCTGAACGGGTAAAAAAGATAGCTTCTATAAAGAAATTATATGCAGTCCGTCAACTGAATGTAATCACTAAACCCGGCGGTATTCCGAAACGTGTTTTGATTACTTTTTCTTTTTCCAATCAAGAGTGCATTGTAGAAGAACTATTGACAGAACTGGCTCGTCATCAATATAGCGAGGAATATATGACGCTAACCCGGGATTATTATTTGAACATGTAAAAGGGTGACGCTATCCGGTAAAGATAGTGACGGTATATGCTTGCGATAGTGACGGTATCGCTGTCATATACCGTCACTATTTCAAAGCTAGTTCAAAAACGCTATTTTGAGATCTTCGTTCTATTCCTTTCTAACTCATAATTCAAAAGAGTAATTTCTAGCTTTTGAACACTATTTGCTAGCAGTATTTTCTGAAGTTGCTCTTGAAGTGAAATTATTATTTTGTCTTTTGATAGTCTTAAATTCAATAAGCTGCTACAATAACTATACTACTCTTTTAAATTATTTGTTTTGTATATGCTTTATTTTAAATTCTTTCAGTGACTTTTCTATCTTTTGATAAAGGTCTGTCGTTTTTGTTGAGTATGTAGATAAAGAACCCCTAGGCTCATCTGCGAATCTGAATAATTCATCTGCATCTGCATATATTGATACTAACTCATTATAAGCATCTTTACAACTTGAAGGATAATCATTTAGTTGTGGCATTATAGCCTCGATTGAATCTTTCTTTTGTTTTAGTCTCTTATAGGTATCTGTTGTGATAATAAACTCTTGATGCTTCGCTAAGGCTTCATTGAAATCAGTGCAATATTCTCCATTGTATTCATGATCGTAAATTACTTTTCTCCAAGTATCACAATAATGAAGAGCTATTGCTTCACTTAAATCAGCTTCTTTCTCAATCATAGAAGCGGTATTAGAGAGTTTTGCTATATACTCCTTTTCTGAATTACATGAAACCAAAACTATGGCTAGTATCGCACTCAAATAAAAAAACTTTTTCATCATATCGTTATTTTTGTTACACAATCAATTTATTAGAATCCTGTTTGTAATACTGTATTAGAGTATTACAAGATTGATATTTTATATTCAAAAAAACATTTATTTTATTACTTGAAGAATATCCAATGATACGCTTATTTGATTCTTCTGGAATTCTAAAATTCAGAAAGGGACTTTGTGAATGCGAATATAGTGAAATGAAAATAACAACGAGCATCAGCAGAGTTTTCTTCATGTGTTTAAGTATTTTGTTTGTTATCGTTTTCTCTATAAACAATGTTTGTATTTCCGCTATAAAGTTAACGCAAAACATTGATAACGCCAAAATAAAAGGGTAGTAAAGTTAACAAAATAGATTTTTACTCTAAATTAAATAAGAAAATGAGGATAATGCTAGAAACCTGTTCAAAGATAGTTCAAAGAATTGCCCTTTTTATTTGCCCCCAAACGGGGATAATTACACTTATCCTATATATAATAAAAAAGCCAATACTAATTGTACTGGCTTTATTTTGTGAATCTTGACTTGATTTTCTTCGTCGGGGTAGCGGGATTCGAACCCACGACCCCCTGCTCCCAAAGCAGGTGCGCTAACCGGACTGCGCTACACCCCGAAAAACTTTGAACTTAATAACCCTCTTTTTTGTAGTCGGGGTAGCGGGATTCGAACCCACGACCCCCTGCTCCCAAAGCAGGTGCGCTAACCGGACTGCGCTACACCCCGCTACTTTTTTGAAGGGTTGTTCTTTTCAAAAGCGGTGCAAAGATAGGGAGTATTTTTTAATTAACAATAGCTAAACGAATGTTTTTTACCTATTATTTCTCAATACCTTGAATCTCATCACTTTGCGGGCTCACTTTTTTTTCTTGTCAGAGATTAGAAGTATCATCGGACATCGTAATTCATCTTTTCATCTCCTCTTTCACCTTTTCTCTGTCTCTTCGATGAATAGGGAGTTTGCGGGTGAAGGGCAACAACTTCACCACCTCTTCACCTGTAAGCGATTAGGTTTCAAAAATAGTTTCAATCCTTGAAACACTTCGTTTCTCGGTGTGAAACACTTTGTTTCATTAGGAGAAACACTTTGTTTCAAGGCGTGAAACTTTTAGTTTCAAATGGGGTTGAAACTAATAACGAAATAGCTTAACTAATCTTGCTCAATGATGTAATCAGGAAGCGGCTATTTGATTTTGTTCACGATGAAAAGAAGGTGAAAGAACGGCTCTTCACCTGCAAACTCCCTGTTAATCGGGGATACAGAGGAAGAGTGAAGGGGATGGAAGAATTGTGCCTATTATAGAGAAAGAATATTAAATTGTTCATAACTGTACCGGAGTGAACAAGCTCATAATGGTATATTGAGGGTGGTTACTCTATACATAAATCATCTGTGAGTATGAACTATCTTTCGATGTTTTCTGTTTTATAAATAAGAATTTTAAAATGAAAAGCCTTATGAAAACAAGAAAACAAAAAGAAACAGGTGAAAAAGAAGTGCACTTGTTAGAGCAAAAAGGATATGAAAGAATGGTGAATGAGATTGTCCCCGTTCAACAAGCGGAAGCATATCGCAAGCCAACTAATAAAGCGGTCAAAGAGGCTGTTAAGGAATTAAATCCCGATACAAATAGTCTGGGTAGTAGAGGATAAGTAATTCCTCTACTACCCAGACTAATCATCGTATTAAAGGATTCGGGAGGCTTTCGGTGGTTCTCATTTAGGGAAAGTAAGAATAAAACAGCTTCCTTTCCCTATTTCTGATTTTACGTTAATACTTCCGTCATGCAAAGTCATGATCTGTTTGCACAGGCTCAATCCGATGCCCGAACCGGATGTTTTGGTGGTGAAGAAAGGAACGAAAATCTTGTCCAAAACATCTGTTAGAATTCCCTCGCCATTATCAGATATTGTTAATGTCGGGTTGTCTTTAGAGAAAAACTTTATCTGTATCTCTTTATCTATTTTTCGCTCGCATGTTTCGCGGGCGTTTTTTAACAAGTTGATAAGCACTTGCTCTATCTGTGCCCGGTCTACATATAAAAATAAATCAGATGCAGGCATTTCGAAATGAATATACTCTTCCGGGAATAATTTCTTTAAGTCCATAAACAATTCTGCAACAGATACTTTAGTACGGACAGGTATCGGAATTCGTGTCAGTCGCCGGTAATTCTCCACAAATCCTAGTAATCCCTTACTTCTTCTGTGAATAGTCTGCATAGCTTGCAACATAGCAGAATACTCCTTTTCTCCGAGTGATTCGGGGATTCCCCTTTCACTTAACGTTTCCGAAAGAGAAATAATAGGAGTGATGGAGTTCATGATTTCGTGTGTTAATACACGAATCAGCTTTTGCCAGGCCTCCATTTCATTACGTTCCAGTACAGAATGAATATTCTTCAGACTGATTAACCGCTGTTTCTTCCCCTGTGTAGCAAATGTGGTGCAGGAAATAGCCATTTCCAGAACGATACCATTCTGCTCGATGCGGATCATGGACATATCATTGCTGATAGAAGCCTCCTGAAGTACGTCCGGTAGTTGTGATATTTGCCCCAGATGGGCCACTGCAGCCTGATTCATCCATTCAATGTGCCCGGAAGCATCGGTTACGAGTACGACAGTATCTACTTTATTTAATAAACTCTCGTAATACTGATGCTTGACTTCCTCTGCCAATAACTTTCCCCGAAAGTCCTTCAATGCATTAGAAAGCTCCTGTGCCCACTCATCCATCATCTTATTTTTGAAAGGCGGATGAAGATTCTGCGTCATATCGTTGTAGCGAAGTCCATCCGTCAATCGTCGTAACAAGGTGATTTGCTTGAACTGTATTCGGTAGAGATGCATACCGGCACCTATCAAAAAGAGAATACAGACGGTAGTGCTGAACCATAACTGTCTTTGATACAGCAGACAACTGCCGATAGAAAGCAGAAAAATAATTAAGATGTGCAATGCTACTTTGAACTCAAATCGTTTCATAAGCCTAATTTTTCAAGTTTGCGATACAATGCAAAACGGGTAATCCCTAAATATTCGGCAGCACGGGAGATGTTTCCGTCGCTGATCCGGAGCGCTTTCTCAATGGCCTGCCGTTCCAGTTGTTCGAGATTCAGTACCATTTCTTCGTCCTTTTTCTGTTTAGGTGTCGCATGAAAAAGGAAGTTTTCAGGTTTTAGCATGGAGCCGTCTCCCAAGATTACAGCACGTTCTATCGTATGTTGAAGTTCTCTCACATTTCCAGGCCATGCATATTTCAGCAGTTTGTTTTTGGCTTCCCGTGTCAGTCCGTGCATTTCTTTTTTATATTTGCGGGCATAATGGTTCAGAAAGTGTTCGGCAAGCAGGATGATGTCATTGCCGCGTTCACGGAGTGGAGGTATATGTATTTCAATCGTGTTGATACGATATAATAAGTCCTGACGGAAATTCCCGTCTTCCACCATCTGACGGATATCAGCATTGGTGGCACATATTAAACGGACGTCGATGGGAATGGTTTGCGTACTTCCCAAACGACTGATTTGCCTTTTTTCGATAGCAGTCAGTAATTTAGACTGCATAGGAAGTGAAAGATTGCCAATTTCATCCAAAAACAAAGTCCCGTTGGTCGCCACTTCCATTCGTCCCGCTTTTGATTTCTTGGCATCGGTGAAAGCGCCTTTTTCGAAACCGAACAGTTCACTCTCAAACAATTGTTCGGGTATACTTCCCAGGTCAATCGTGACAAAAGGTTTGCCGTATCGTGGAGAACAACGATATAATAGTCGGGCAATCACATCCTTTCCCGTACCGTTTTCTCCGAGAATCAGTATATTGGCATCCGTATTACTTAGTTTATTTATCGTGGCAAACACTTCCTGCATGGCCGGTGACTCTCCAATAATATCATTTTCCGAAGCATTTTGCCCGCTAAGAATTTCTACTTGCTCTTTCAGCATGTTGACTTCCTGCTGTGACTGACGCAGTCGCATACCCGAAGTAAGCGTAGCCAGCAATTTATCCTTTTCCCAAGGCTTGGGAATAAAATCGGTAGCACCGGCTTTGATGGCCCGGACGGCCTTGTCCGTATCCGCATAGGCAGTCATAAAAATAACAATAGCTTGTGGGTCAAGCTGCAATATCTGCTTCAGACTTTCAAATCCCTCTTGTCCGCTGATGGCATCCCGGCTGAAATTCATGTCCAATAAGATAAGATCGGGATGAAAGGTGGTCATGAAATGCTCGATCCGATCGGGGGTAGTAGCCACCTTTATTTTCTCCGTATACGGTTCCAGTAGGAGGTTGAGGGCAAAGAGCACGTCCTCGTTATCATCTACTATGAGTATCTTTCCTAATTTGTTGACTTCTTCCATATCTTCTATCCATTTAAACTCCGGGAGCAAAGATATGGATAAATCTCATGTGTTGTGTGTGCGATTGCGCACTAATTTTGTGCGTATATGCACACTGAATGAATGAAAGGAATATTACTATATTATTGAATGATAACTGTTTATCTGAATGGCACATCTTTTGAATGATAAATAACAAATATAACCAACGAATGAATCTGAAATTAATCTTCATATCTCTCGGACTATTGTTGACAGAACTATTGACCGCTCAAGATCAAACCACAGAGCTGTCATTGAAGCAAGTCATAGAGATTGCCCGTATGGAATCTCCCGATGCACAGACGGCACGCCACAGTTTCCGTTCTGCGTATTGGAACTATAAATATTATCGTGCCAATTATCTGCCGTCTTTAAGCCTGACATCCGATCCGAATCTGAACCGTGCCATTAACAAGATAACGATGGGAGACGGTTCGGTAAAGTTTGTCGAACAAAATCTATTGAATACAGATTTAACCCTGAATCTTTCACAGAACTTATCCTGGACCGGTGGCTCTTTCTTTCTCGAAACCTCCGCTCAACGCATGGATCTGTTCAGCGAACATAAATACTCATGGCAGACTTCCCCCATAATGATCGGTTATCGCCAGTCTCTTTTTGGCTACAATAGTTTGAAATGGGATAGACGGATAGAGCCCGTGCGCTATCAGGAGGCAAAGAAAAGCTACGTAGAGACGCTTGAACTCGTATCAGCCAATGCGATTAATAAATTCTTTGCCTTGGCCACCGCCCAGAGCGATTACGATATTGCTTCCTTTAATTACGCCAATGCCGATACACTTTACCGTTATGCGCAAGGCCGCTATAACATAGGTACCATCACAGAAAATGAAATGCTGCAACTGGAACTTAACCGTTTGACGGAAGAGACAAACCGCATGAATGCCCTTATTGAAATGGATAATTGTATGCAGGAACTCCGTTCCTATCTTGGTATTCACGAAGATCGGGAATTACGTGTCCTTGTCAGTCCTCAAATTCCGGATTTCAGTGTGAACCTGAATGAAGCACTGGCACTGGCTTACGAAAACAGTCCGGATATACAGACGATGGAAAGGCGGAAACTGGAAAGTGAGAGTGCTGTGGCGAAAGCCCGCGCCAATGCCGGCCTGAAAGCAGATATCTATCTCCGTTTCGGATTGACGCAGACTGCTGACAAACTGCCCGACGCTTATCGAAATTTGTTGGACCAGCAATACGTAAGTATCGGCATTTCTCTTCCTATCCTAGACTGGGGACGTGGAAAAGGACAGGTGCGAGTAGCCCGTTCCAATCGTGATCTGGTTTACACACAAGTCGAACAGAGCCGGACGGACTTTGAACTGAACGTTCGTAAACTCGTCAAACAATTCAATCTGCAAACGCAACGTGTCCGGATCGCTGCCCGCACGGATGAGACAGCCCAACGAAGAAGTGAAGTGGCCCGCAAACTCTATCTATTAGGTAAATCTACCATTCTTGACTTGAATGCTTCCATTTCAGAGAAAGATAGTGCCCGCCGTAACTATATTTCGGCTTTATATAATTATTGGAGTTTATATTATACACTCCGTAGCATGACACTATATGATTTTGAGCGAAATACGATACTGACAGAAGACTACCATCTTCTGATTGAATAGAGAACAACGAAAAGTCAGTAAAGAATAGTGATGGAACCCTAATTAATAGAAACTTGTAAAACACCAGATAATCTCATGGATATAAAATTAGAAAAGAAACCGTGGTACATTCGTTACAGATACTATCTGATAGGAGGGCTTTTATTTGCCGCCTTTTTGATTTATGTGATTACTTTGTCTTTAGGTCCCAGAAAACTACGGATAGATGCCGAAAATATACAGATTGCAGAAGTGAAAGAGTCTGATTTCATGGAATATGTAGATGTGGAAGGGCTCATTCAGCCTATACTGACCATCAAGATCAATACTCGTGAAACTGGAAGCGTGGAAAGGATTGTCGGTGAAGAGGGAAGTTTGCTTCAGCAGGGAGACACCATTCTTATTCTTTCCAATCCCGATTTGCTCCGCAATATTGAAGACCAGCGTGACGAATGGGAAAAGCAAATGATTACCTATCAGGAGCAGGAGATTGAAATGGAACAAAAAAGTCTGAACTTGAAACAGCAAGCCCTGACAAATGGCTACGAATTGGAACGCCTGAAAAAAAGCATCGCTCTCGACCGCGAAGAATTTCAGATGGGAGTGAAGAGTAAGGCGCAGTTGCAGGTAGCTGAAGATGAATATTGTTACAAACAGAAAAACGCAGCCCTGCAACAAGAGAGCTTGCGACATGATTCTGCTGTCACGATGATACGTAAGGAATTGATTCGTAACGACCGGGAGCGGGAACGGAAAAAGTACGAACGTACTCGCGAACGACTGAATAGCTTGGTGGTCACAGCTCCACTGAAAGGTCAGCTTAGTTTCGTAAAGGTCACTCCGGGGCAGCAGGTTTCCTCCGGTGAAAGCATTGCTGAAATAAAAGTGCTCGATCAATACAAAATCCATACTTCACTTAGCGAATATTATATCGACCGGATCACCACCGGACTACCGGCTACCGTGAACTATCAAGGAAACAAATATCCGCTGAAAATAACAAAAGTGGTTCCCGAAGTGAAAGATCGTATGTTTGATATTGATCTTATTTTTACCGGAGATATGCCCGATAATGTAAGAGTCGGCAAGAGCTTCCGGGTACAGATTGAATTGGGACAGCCGGAGCAAGCGCTCATTATTCCGCGAGGCAACTTCTATCAGTTTACAGGCGGACAATGGATTTATAAAGTAAATGCATCAAAGACAAAAGCAGTTCGCGTGCCATTGAATATTGGTCGACAGAATCCGCAACAATATGAAATAGTAGAAGGTTTACAGCCGGGAGATTGGGTTATTACCACCGGATATGATACCTTTGGCGATGCGGAAGAATTGATCTTGAAATGAATGAAAAATAACAAATAGATAAAACATGAAAACATTGTACTATGCGATACGCTTTTTGTTGCGTACAAAATCATATACTATTATTAATTTGCTCGGGTTAGCCTTTAGTTTAGCTTGTTGCATTATTTTGCTTCGTTATATTCATCGTGAGCTTACAGTAGACACACATTGCATTGATCGTAATCAAGTGTATGGTGTACAGACAACGTTTGAAGGAAATCGGGTATTAAGTGTGGCTGAAATAGGGAGCCGGGATAGTGTTTACATTGATAATAGTGGCATAGTGACGCGTTCACGCATCGTGTTGCTCGAAAATGATTATTTGACCTATCAGTCAAATCGTATTCCTGTTCAAGCTATGGCAGCAGATAGTGCTTATTTTGAACTTTTCCCTTACCGTGTGTTACAAGGTTCAGTGTCCTTGGAAGATCCGGCGTCAGTTTTGTTAATGGAGGGTTTTGCTAAAAAACTTTTCGGCAAAGAAAATCCTATTGGCAAGATTCTCACTTATTCGAATGGAAAGGAGATTAGGGTGACAGGCATATTAGAGGAACCAATTAATAAGCGGATGTTTAATTTTGACTTGGTCCTCTCTTCAAAACTATCATCATTATGGGAGCGTATGCCTTTGGATTTTATCCGTTTCACTTCAGAAACGGAAGTAATGAAAGCCAATAAGGCCGGGAGTTATCCCCGGTTTATCAATCAGGATGCTCGTAGCGGGGATAGTCGGAAATACACTTTCTCTCTAGTTCCTATAAGTGATATGTATTGGGATCGGGCTTTAATTGGTCGATCCGGACCAGATATGCTAGTTAGCGGAAACCGTTCCCAACTATTTATTTTAGGAGGAATTTGCCTGTTGATATTACTTGCAGGTGTGATGAATTTCATCAATCTTTATCTGGTATTGATGGTGAAACGAGGTAAGGTGTATAGCTTGCGGAAAGTTTTTGGAGCTGATAGAAAAGCGTTGTTTAAGCAAATATTCATAGAAAACTTTTTATTGATCGCTGCTTCCATGATAGTAGCCTGGCTCATTGTAGAGGTGACAAATATTCCTGTATCATCCATGTTTGGCAGTCAGCTGATGTATACTGCATTTGATGGGATATTATCATTCTCTATTTTGTTGTTTTTGCCTCTGTTAGTATCTATTTATGCGTTTGTGCAGTGCCAACGTTCTTTGTTGGCTGTTTCAATCCGGAAGGTAGGTACAGATAACCATTCGGTTCGTTCACGTATGATCTTTCTTTTTCTGCAATATATGATTACTTTCCTGTTAGTGGTATTATCAATCTATTTCAGCAAGCAACTGAATTTTATGTTACATACCGATCCTGGTTTTCGTGTAGAGTCTGTAATTCAAGCAAACTTGATATATGAATCACGAGATTTCGCAGTTTACACTATGGAGACTATCAAACAACGGCAAGAGAGGATTACTGAAATAGACCAACTCATGAAGAGTTGTCCGGATATTCAGTATTGGACGACGGGACATTCATCTATTTTGGGAGACTATTATTCTACAAACTTTCAAAGTGTAAAAGGAGAAACAGTTGCGTTGTTGCAATCTTATGTTACTCCTGATTTCTTTAAAGTTTTCAATCTTGCGTTTGTGGATGGAAGTCTGCCGGAAATGGATGAAGACTCAAGAAATAGAGTGGCCGTTGTAAATCGTGCGGCATTGAAAGCCTTAGGATATACGCAATGTGAGGGAGCTATGCTGGTTGATGAAATGATGAAAAGAAACGTCCCGGATTTTCCGGCTCAACCTATTGTTGCTGTAATAGACGATTATTATGACGGACATATTAGTACAGGTGTCCATCCGATGGTCTTTATGGTTGGTAGTCAATTAGACGGTGATTTATATCAGATATATTGCCACTCCGGCAAAGAACAGGCAGTTATTGACTATTTGAAAAGTATTCAAAAGAAAGTGTATGGTACAGAGGATTTTAAATATTCTTTGTTGAAGGACGATGTGGCTGAACTTTATAAAAATGATCGCCAGATAGCTTCTGTTTATGCTCTTTTCGCTTGTATAGCTATTGTAATAGTTTGTCTTGGCTTGTTTGGTATTTCATTATTTGACATTAGGCAGCGTTCCCATGAGGTTGCAATTCGCAAAGTGAATGGAGCATCACTGAAAGATTTATATCTTTTACTAGGACGCAAGTATCTTGTCATATTAGGTGGGGCTTTTGCAGTAGCTCTTCCATTATCCTGGTATCTGATATATGAATACACAAAGGATTTTGTAGTGAAAGCTCCTATAGGTATAGGAATCTTTTTGATAGCTTTGTTATTGGTTGGTGGTATTTCTTTAGGGACTCTATTCTGGCAAATAAACAAGATTGCGCATATTGATCCTGCTAAAATTATAAAAACTGAATGAATCTAAGATATTATGATAAAACACTATTTCAAAGTAGCATTTAGAAACTTGTGGAAGTACAAGGCACAGAATATAATTTCCACCATCGGATTGGCAGTAGGACTACTGTGTTTTAGTATATGTATGTATTGCAGTCGTTTTGTAGAATCTACCAATCATTGCTTTGACAATTATTCCCGCATAGCCGAGTTAAATCTCTATAATGAACAGACTGGTGACTATTTTTCCGGCACACAAGTAGCATTATCCGAAGAACTCCGTACTTGGGCTATGGGTGAAGTGGAAGCGATCTCTTGTATGGCATATCCCCGTGAACGCTCTTTTCAGGTTGAACTGTCTCCGGATAAATCATTGCCATACGATCTTGAAATTATAGAAGTCGATACCCTATACAATAAAGTCTTTACTCCGCAAATGGTAGTTGGTAACTGGCGGACAGCAAGCCGGATGCCCAACGCGGTTATTATAAGCCGGTCCACTGCCATAAAGATATTTGGTCAGGTGGAGACTGCCATTGGCAAACACCTGACTCTTACAAGACGGCTTTATACTTCTCCGGACAGTACACCAAAGACAGGAGGTATTGTGTACACAATCCAAGCAGTGATGGAAGATCTTCCACTGAACAATGATTTTAATTTTATGTGTCATACCGACGCATTGGTTATCAACGACAGTGAGGGACTTTTTCAGAGTCCGAAACGTCGCGATATAACGGGAGCCCGGACATACGTTTTGTTATCTCCGCAGGTTGGCATTACCGGTTTGGAAAAACAATTTTCCAAGCGCGACTATACTTATAGTCTATATAACGAGACTTATACCGTTGTTGCCCGTTATATAGGAGATCGGTCGCAGGAGAAAGGTATTTATATTCTGGGATGGGTCACCGGAATTGTCGGCATATTGATATTGTTGGTCGGATTGATTAATTTCTTTCATTTTCTCATCGGCTCTTTCCTGAATCGCACTAAGGAATACGCCATAATGAAAATGCTTGGTTCTGACTGGAAACGACTGTTCTGCCTGTTATTAACACAGTCACTGATGATTGTATTTACATCCTCATTTTTGGTGATATGGGGTATCGAACTAATTGGAGATAGAATGGATTTCTCTTTGCCAGGCCTCACAATGACTTTCCCTCCTGAAACACTATTAAAGCATATTCTGCAATACATTGTTTTTCTTGCATTGCTTTGCGTGGCAGTCTGTCTGCTGGTATCCGTCCGTATTCGCAGGTCTTCCATACAGACAGGTATCTATGGAGGTCAAAAACGTCGCGGGAAACAGTGGGGACGTAACTTTATGCTCGGCGTCCAGTTCTTTATTTGCTGGATATTCGTAGCGCTGACTGTCAGCCTGTTTTTGCAATCAGGAAAGGTGACTGAAACTTTATTTCATACGTTAAGTCAGGAAGATAAAGAAGCGATTCTAAGTATCCCGCTGGACTATCCATTTCTGGAAAACAAAGAAAAACAGGAAATGGTAGAACGTTTCAGGCAGCATGCCGGTGTGAAAGACATTTTGTTATCTGATATATCTTATACTCACGGGGTATCCGGAAACTTGTTAATGACGGAGAAAGGAAATGACAACTCTTGGATTGATATCAATGTAATGTGTGTACCATTGAATTTCTTCACCTTTATGAATATTCCGATAATGGAGGGCAGGACGATCCGGACAAAAAAGGATCTCGTAATGGATGGAGTCTGGCAGAAGAAACAAAAGAAAGATATTATCGGAATGAACCTTTACGACCAGACCACTGATTTCACCGTTTGTGGAGTATGTGCCCCCTTTCAAACAGATGTACATAACCATAATGGCGGATATGCTTTCACACTTTATGATTCTTCCGAATACATAGGTCACTGCTATGTGAAATGTTACCCTGAACAGCAAAAAGAAGTCATGAAATGGATGGAAACCATCCGTCGTGAAGTGCTGCCGGAGAATATTTCTTCCCAAGTACGTACATTTCAGGATGATTTGTACGAAGTGCAGGCAGTGGAATATATTCTGAAAGATATCATCTCGTTTTTTGCAATTGTAAGCATCATCATTACCCTGTTGGGAGTGTATTCCAGCATTACGCTCGATACAGAACGCCGCCAGAAAGAGGTTGCCATTCGCAAAGTGAACGGAGCCGGAATACGTTCCATCATCTGGCTGTTTGCACGTTTGTACCTGATTTTGCTGATGGTGACTGCCGCCATCACCTTTCCGCTCATTTACGTGGTATTGCAACTGTGGAAACAAATGTACACCGTATTTTTTAATGATGGAATATTATATTGGGGAAGCATATTTGGGGGAGTAACCTTATTGACAGTAATTACCATAATCTTTAAAATACTGAGGATTGCACGTCTCAATCTCGCAGAAGTAATCAAAAACGAATAAAAATAATAATTCTAAAAACAATACAGTTATGATTAAGACCATTGACTTACAGAAGATTTTCAAAACGGAAGAAGTAGAAACTTGGGCGTTGAATAACGTCAGTATCGAAGTGAAACAAGGTGAATTTGTAGCCATCATGGGTCCCTCCGGCTGTGGTAAGTCAACATTGCTCAACATTCTGGGGCTACTTGATAACCCGACAGGAGGAGAGTATTATCTGAATGGAACAGAAGTCTCCCGGTATACCGAGTCGCAACGTACCAGTCTTCGCAAAGGCGTGATAGGTTTCGTTTTTCAGAGCTTTAACCTGATAGACGAGTTGAACGTATACGAAAATATCGAACTTCCTTTGCTTTATATGGGTATTTCCGCTGCCGAACGGAAAAAGAGGGTAGAGTCAGCTATGGAGAGAATGGCCATTACTCATCGTAGCAAACACTTTCCGCAACAACTTTCCGGTGGTCAGCAGCAACGCGTTGCCATTGCCCGTGCCGTCGTGGCCAACCCTAAACTGATTCTGGCCGATGAGCCAACCGGTAACCTGGACTCCAAAAACGGTAAAGAAGTGATGGGGCTATTGAGCGAACTGAATAAAGAGGGAACCACCATTGTCATGGTGACCCACTCACAACACGATGCCGGTTATGCCGACCGTGTCATAAACTTGTTTGACGGACAGGTGGTGACCGAGGTTAGTATGTAAGCACAAGCCATCAATAAAAAGTATATCATGATAAAACACTATCTGAAAGTAGCCTTTCGCAATCTGATGAAGTATAAGACACAAAGTCTTGTTAGTATTATCGGATTAGCAGTCGGTTTTACCTGTTTTGCGCTGTCTGCTTTATGGATACGTTATGAAATGACGTATGATAACTTCCATGAGGGTGCCGAACGCATTTATCTGGTGCGTGCGCATTACGCCAATGAACCCGGTACAAGCAAATTTACTCCATATCCTTTAATGAAATATTTGCAAGACAAAATGCCGGAGATAGAAGCTGTAACCGCTTTTACCGCACATCATGTAAAATTCCGTATGGAAGATACTGAGCAGGAGATCGGAATGATTGCCGCAGATTCTGTTTTCATGAACTTCTTTGATATACAATTATTGAAAGGTACTGTCAACTTCCTGAAATGTGATGGTCAGGAAGTTGCTATCACTAAAGAATTTGCGAAGCGGCTCTTCAGCAAAGAAGAGGATGCATTGGGGAAAGAGGTGGAAGTAGGCAGACGCGTATGTAAAATAGGAGCAATTGTGAGTGGATGGTCTAACCATTCCAATATTCCATATAATATACTGGCTCCGGCAAGACATTCTCCTCGGTGGGGAAGTTCGAATGAGCAGCTATTTATTCGTGTACGTGAAAGAACAGATATAGACGCATTCCGAACAAAAATGAGCACTGTTTGCATCAACGATATTGAGAAAGAGAGCGAACTTTCCGATTTGTTGATTACCCGGATGTCAGCTTTGCGCTATTCGGATTATGTAGATAAAGCAGATGTTGTTATCTCTTTCAGTTATATATTCTATTTCTCCTTGGCGGGCGGACTGGTGATTATTTGTTCGTTATTCAATTATCTGACGCTTTTTATCAGCCGGCTTTGTATGCGTAACCGTGAAATGGCACTTCGTAAGGTGAATGGAGCAAGCAATAAAGCTTTGTCTGTACAGTTTGCCATTGAATTATTGCTGCTTTTATGTATTGCTCTGATCGGCGGATTGCTGCTGGTGGAGATGAGTATGTCCCAGTTTTTGAATTTTACGCAGATAGAAGCCAGCTCATATTATGGAGAAATCTTAGTATATCTTCTGGCAGTAATCATCCTGTCGTTTCTGTTTGCACTGATGCCATTATCCTATTTTCGTCGTCGAACATTGCAGGAAACAATCAAAGGAGGTGTTGCTACTGCCCGTCCGTACTTATTTCGCAGAATAGGTATTATCGTACAGTTGATTGTCAGCCTTGCCTTTATCTTCTGCACAGTTGTCATCATGAAGCAACTATATTTCCTGAAAAATACGGATTTAGGTATGGAACGTCATCGTGTGGCTAATGTGGCATTGTGGAATGGAGACATTAATCAATGGGTGGAGAAAATAAAAGCTTTGCCTATGGTAACCGAAACTTTACCTCCTGTGTACTTTCCAATTATTCCAGTCGGTCCGATGATGTATGTAGAAATAACCAATTGGGATGGGCTACCCAAAGTGACAGAAAAAACACAGCTTGTTGGCATAATGCCGGCAAAGGAGGAATTCTTTAAGTTTTATGATTTAAAATTACTGGAAGGTGAATTTATATCTGAAAAGAGCCTGCAGAATGAAGTTGTGGTTGATGAAAGTACGTGCCTGAAATTCGGATGGAAACATGCTTTGGGAAAGACTTTCGGCAATAACATCAACGGTCGTCAGGATATTGCATACAAAGTTGTCGGAGTGGTGAAGAATTTTAGTTATCGTTCTCCTACCAGCAAACCGGGACTTATTGCGTTCCAGCGTCCCGAAGCACAAGAGTATCTCCTGAATCGTGCCAGTATCCTTTTTAAATTCAAAGAGGGGACTTGGAATGAATGTCGTGAAGCTATAGAAAAACTCCACAAAGAAGAATTTCCCAATGCTTACTTACGGTTGTTTAGCGAGGAGGAGGAATATGGTAAATATCTTCGTTCCGAAGATGCACTGATGAAGCTATTGAGCTTCGTGTCATTGGTCTGTGTACTCATCTCCGTATTCGGAATCTTTTCATTGGTCACTCTATCGTGTGAGCAACGTCAAAAGGAGATTGCCATACGTAAAGTGAACGGGGCGCAAATTCGTCATATCTTGCAGATGTTTTTCCGTGAATACTTCCTATTGCTGATTATTGCTGCTGTCATAGCCTTTCCAATGGGATATGTGGTTATGAGGCAATGGATTGAAACGTATGTGAGACAAACTGCGATTAACGGTTGGGTATATGTAGGGATTTTCGCTGTAATGGCGATTATTATTCTATTCTGCATCATCTGGCGCATATGGAAAGCTGCCCGACAGAATCCGGCGGAAGTACTTAAGAGTGAATAAAATAAGGCATGTTGAGGAGTAGCTGGATTTCGGATAAAGAGGGAAAAAACAGAGGCTCCGTTTATAGTTCGATTTCCTGTTTTTTTGGGGGGGGAGATAAAATAAAAGTCCGGCATATCTATTGTGTCAGACTTTTATTTTATTTACTTGATATGGGTAATCTATTTTACGTAGATTATAAAATATCCAATGCTTTAAATGCCTTAACCAGCTTTTCTACAGCGCGGTCAATTTGATCTTTTGTATGGGTAGCCATCAATGCCACACGTACCAAAGTGTCTTGCGGTGCACATGCCGGAGGAATAACCGGATTGATAAATACACCCTCGTCGAAAGCCAATTTAGTGACCATGAATGTTTTTTCCGTGTCACGTACATAAAGAGGAATGATAGGTGATTCTGTTGCACCGATTTCAAATCCTGCTTCACGGAAACGTTTCAATGCATAGTTGGTAGCCTCCCACAAAGCTTCAAGCCTTTCCGGTTCATTTTGGATGATGTGGAGGGCTTCAAGAGCAGATGCAGTAGCAGCAGGAGTGTTGGACGCACTAAATATATAAGTACGTGCGTTGTGGCGTAACCAGTTGATGATAGAAGAATCAGCAGCAATGAATCCACCGATAGAAGCCAATGATTTGCTGAAAGTACCCATAATCAAGTCAACTTCGTGAGTCAGACCGAAATGGTCGCAAACACCACGTCCTTGTTTTCCAAATACACCCAAGCCATGAGCTTCGTCTACCATGATAGTAGCGTTGTATTTATGTTTCAAGCGTACGATTTCGGGCAAGTTTGCCAGGTCGCCTTCCATAGAGAACACACCGTCTACTATGATGAGCTTCACTGAATCCGGGTTGCACTTTTGAAGTTGCTTTTCCAGATCCGCCATATCGTTATGCTTATATTTCAGTTGTTGAGAGAAGGAGAGGCGACGGCCATCTACGATAGATGCGTGGTCGCGGTCGTCGCAAATGATATAATCATTGCGATCTGTCAAAGCAGGAATAACTCCCGAATTCACCGTAAAACCGGTTGAGAAGCAGAGTGCTTCATCTTTGCCTACAAAGGCAGCCAGTTCTTTTTCCAACTGAACGTGCAGGTCAAGTGTACCATTCAAGAAGCGCGAGCCTGCGCATCCGGAACCATATTTATGCATGGCTTTAATACCTGCTTCAATCACTCTTTCATCTCCCGTAAGGCCAGTGTATGCATTGGAACCGAACATCAACACTTCGTGTCCGCCCATTTCTACCTCTGTACCCTGCTTTCCTTCTATCTCACGGAAATATGGGTAAACGCCCTGTGCCATAAACTTTTGTGGCAGGTCGTACTTAGCTAACTTCTCTTGTAATAATCCCATGAATTATAATTTATTATACTCATACTCAGATCGTTCGCTGACGATCTTACATCCTTTTATCTTAACAAGTGTTTAAAAACAGGGGGCAAAGATAACAAAATTTGCTTTTATCTGTTCTTTTTAAGAGAAAAAAGTTGCCCTCATGTGATTAGAAACCTCTAATAGATTAAAATTTAAGATATTTATATTACTTTTGTCGTCTACAATCGACAAGAATAGCATGAACGAAAGAATGAAAAAAATAAAATTCGTCGTCAATCCTATTTCGGGAACACAAAGTAAAGAATTGATTCTTAACTTGCTGGACGAAAAAATAGACAAGGCGAGATACTCTTGGGAAGTAGTGAATACGGAGAGAGCCGGTCATGCAGTAGAAATAGCTGCTAAAGCTGCCGAAGAGAAGACTGATATAGTAGTGGCTATCGGTGGGGACGGGACAATCAATGAAATAGCTCGTTCGTTGGTGCATACTGATACCGCACTGGGAATTATTCCCTGCGGATCGGGTAATGGACTGGCGAGGCATCTGCATATACCGATGGAACCGAAGAGGGCGCTGGAAGTGCTGAACGAAGGTTGCATGGACGTAATAGATTATGGTAAGATTAACGGGACGGATTTTTTCTGCACTTGCGGAGTGGGATTCGATGCTTTTGTTAGTCTGAAGTTTGCGCATGCCGGTAAACGCGGGGTGTTGACTTATCTGGAAAAAACCCTGCAAGAGAGTCTTAAATATGAACCGGAAACGTATGAACTGGAAACGGAAAACGGAGTTTCCAAGTATAAGGCTTTCCTGATTGCCTGCGGAAACGCTTCGCAATATGGAAACAATGCTTATATCGCCCCGCAAGCTACGCTGACGGATGGCTTGCTGGATGTAACCATTCTCGAACCGTTCACCGTATTGGATGTCCCTTCATTGGCTTTCCAGTTATTCAATAAGACAATCGATCAGAATAGCCGTATCAAGACTTTCCGTTGCAAGCAGTTGTGCATCCGTCGCACTACTCCGGGAGTAGTGCACTTTGACGGCGACCCCATGGAAACGGACGCCAATGTGAACATTGAGTTGATTCAAAGGGGATTGCGCGTAGTGGTGCCGCAAGCGTCGGAAAAGGATGCTGCCAATGTGCTCCAAAGAGCGCAGGAATATATGAATGGTATCAAATTGATGAATGAAGCCATCGTCGACAATATAACAGACAGAAACAAGAAAATATTGAAAAAGCTGACAAAGAAAGTCTGATAAAATAACGGATTACTGACAACGAATTACAAATTATTGCGTACTTTTGCGCAGTTTTGGTTCAATCAAAATAGAAACGCGAGTGATAATCGTTTAAATAAAAAATATATGTTCAGAACGCACACATGTGGAGAACTAAGAATCTCTGATGTAAACAAGCAAGTTACGCTGTCTGGATGGGTACAGCGCAGCCGTAAAATGGGAGGAATGACTTTTATCGACCTCCGCGACCGTTACGGAATTACCCAGTTGGTCTTTAACGAAGAAATTAATGCTGAACTCTGTGAACGTGCTAATAAACTGGGACGTGAGTTCGTCATTCAAGTGACAGGAACGGTTAATGAACGTTTCAGCAAGAATGCAAACATTCCTACCGGAGACATTGAAATCATCGTTTCCGAACTGAACGTACTAAATACGGCTATGACTCCTCCGTTCACTATTGAGGATAATACGGATGGTGGTGATGATATCCGCATGAAATATCGTTACCTGGATTTGCGTCGTAACGCTGTCCGCTCTAATCTGGAATTGCGTCATAGAATGACGATTGAAGTTCGCAAATATCTGGATAGCCTGGGCTTCATCGAGGTGGAAACGCCCGTTTTGATCGGTTCTACTCCTGAAGGTGCACGCGACTTCGTAGTACCGTCACGTATGAATCCGGGACAGTTCTACGCACTTCCGCAATCTCCGCAGACATTGAAGCAGTTGTTGATGGTTTCCGGTTTCGACCGTTACTTCCAGATTGCAAAATGTTTCCGTGATGAGGACTTGCGTGCCGACCGTCAGCCGGAATTTACGCAGATTGACTGCGAAATGAGCTTCGTTGAGCAGGAAGATATTATTACTACTTTCGAAGGAATGGCTAAACATTTGTTCAAAACACTGCGTGGCGTGGAACTGGCTGAACCGTTCCAGCGTATGTCTTGGGCGGATGCCATGAAATATTATGGTAGTGACAAACCGGACTTGCGTTTCGGCATGAAATTCGTGGAACTGATGGATATCATGAAAGGTCACGGATTCTCTGTATTCGATAATGCTGCTTATGTGGGTGGTATCTGTGCCGAAGGTGCTGCAACTTATACTCGTAAGCAACTGGATGCACTGACGGACTTCGTAAAGAAACCGCAGATTGGTGCAAAAGGTATGGTGTATGCCCGTGTAGAAGCGGACGGAACTGTAAAATCGAGCGTGGATAAATTCTATACGCAGGAAGTGCTGCAGCAAATGAAAGAGGCATTCGGTGCTAAACCGGGTGACTTGATTCTGATCTTGTCCGGCGACGATGTGATGAAAACACGTAAACAACTTTGTGAGCTTCGTCTGGAAATGGGCGCTCAACTGGGGTTGCGTGATAAGAATAAGTTTGTTTGTCTTTGGGTGATCGACTTCCCGATGTTCGAATGGAGCGAGGAGGAAGGTCGTCTGATGGCTATGCATCATCCGTTTACTCATCCGAAAGAGGAAGATATTCCGATGTTGGATACTGATCCGGCAGCTGTACGTGCAGATGCTTATGATATGGTAGTGAACGGTGTGGAAGTTGGTGGCGGATCTATCCGTATCCACGATGCGAAATTACAGGCGAAGATGTTCGAGATTCTTGGATTCACTCCGGAAAAGGCACAGGCGCAGTTTGGCTTCCTGATGAATGCCTTTAAGTATGGTGCACCTCCTCACGGTGGTTTGGCATACGGACTCGACCGTTGGGTATCTTTGTTCGCTGGTTTGGATTCTATCCGCGACTGTATTGCGTTCCCGAAAAACAATTCCGGACGTGATGTGATGCTGGATGCACCGTCTGCAATCGACCAGACTCAACTTGATGAACTGAATTTGATCGTTGATCTGAAAGAGGGCGAGTGAAAGAATCTGTACGCATATTCCGTTTTATAGTCATCGGTACAATGAACGCCTTAATTATGGCGTTGGTTGTATGGTTAATGATGAAAGAAATGTCATTCGATGGTGACTATATGGTGGCTAATATAACAGCGTATCTGATAGCTCAAATCCATAACTTTATCTGGTGCAAATACTGGATATTCCCCGTAGAAAATAAAAAGAATAGTATCTGGAAACAGATACTGCTCTTTTGTTCTGCTTTTGCCGTGGCTTACACCGCACAGTTCTTATTTCTTGTCTTATTGGCAGAAGGATTGGACGTGAATGAATATCTGGCTCAATTCCTGGGATTGTTTATTTATGGAGGGGCTAATTTCCTAGCCAACAAAAAAATAACGTTTCAATGAGATAGTTATTTATGATGATATATTGAAAGGGCACAGAATTCTAAATTTAGGTTTGAACTCTGTGCCCTTCTTTTTTCTTTATTAGATAAACCTCCTGCAATGAAGGTATGTGGGTAAGCCTTTAATCCAGAAAGCGTTTGGTAAGTCCATCATATTCGTCAATCCGACGATCACGAAGGAAAGGCCACCAACGGCGAACGTTTTCCGAACGTTCCATATCTATTTCCACTACTATGTTTTCCGGGTGATCGTTTCCGGCTTGTGCCAGAAATTCCCCTTGTGGTCCTGCTACAAAACTGTTTCCCCAGAATAAGATACCATTTGTCTGTCCGGAAGGATCAGGCTCGTGCCCTACACGGTTGACGGAGATAACAGGAAGTCCATTGGCAACGGCATGAGCGCGCTGTGAAATAATCCAGGCATTGAGTTGGCGGGCTTTTTCATCGTCCGTGTCGCTGCTTTCCCAGCCAATGGCGGTAGGATAAATTAAAAGTTCCGCACCTTTTAGTGCCATCAGGCGGGCAGCTTCCGGATACCATTGATCCCAGCATACTAATACGCCCAGTTTTCCTAAAGAAGTTTGAATCGGTTCAAAACCAATGTCTCCCGGAGTGAAATAGAACTTTTCGTAGTAAGCCGGATCATCGGGAATATGCATTTTCCGGTATTTTCCTGCAATGCTTCCGTCGCGGTCGAATACGACAGCGGTATTATGATAAAGTCCGGGAGCACGTTTCTCAAAAAGAGAGGTGACAAGGACTACTTTATTAGCTGCTGCCAACTCGGAATAAAAGCCTGTGGAAGGCCCGGGAATCGGTTCGGCAAGATCAAACAGGTTAGTGTTTTCTGTCTGGCAAAAATAAAGTGAATTGTGTAACTCCTGGAGCACAATCAGTTGTGCGCCGTGAGCGGCACAAGCCTCGATACTCTTTGCGAGGTTCATTAGATTGGCTTTAATATCTGCGGTATTGGATTGTTGGATGATTCCGACTTTTATCTTTCTCATGATGAATAATTAGTGGGTTGATTCATTCATTATTTTATAATTCCTTTATAGGCTCCTTTGTAATTCTTTTATGACTCCTTTATAACGCCCAGCGGATATTGCATGGTGACACAGTGTAGGGAACCGTGCTGTTTAATCAGGGCACGGCAGTCTATTCCAATTATTTGATGGTTTGGAAAGGCTTGCTGCAATACTTCTCCTGCTTTTTTGTCATTCGCCGGCTGATTGTATGTCGGGTAAAGAATAACGTCGTTCATAATCAGGAAATTGGCGTAAGTTGCAGGCAGGCGTTCGCCGTCTTCTTCTATCTTGTCTGCCATGGGTAAGGCCAATAGGTGATAGGGTTCTCCTGCTAAGGTGCGGAATGTTTTCAGCTGTTCTTCCATTGCGAGCAGTGCTTCGTAATGTTCGTCTTCTTTGTTTTCGCATTTCACGTAAGCGATGGTGTCGGTAGAACAGAAGCGTGCCAAAGTGTCGATATGGCTGTCGGTATCATCACCGGCCAGATAACCGTGGTCTAACCAAAGCACCTTTTGCAGGTGGAAGGTTGATTTCAGGTATTCTTCTATCTCTACCTGGTTCAGTCGTCCGTTTCGTTGGGGAGAAAGCAGACATTCGGAAGTGGTAAGCAATGTACCCATTCCGTCGCTTTCGATAGAACCTCCTTCGAGTACGAAGTCGAGGTGGTCTATATACTGGCCTTTCAAGGCTCCGGCTTCTACGGCATGTTTGGTAATTTGATTATCCAGTTCGGAAGCAAATTTCAGTCCCCAGCCGTTGAAGGTGAAGTCGAGCAGGGAAGGGGTGCCGGTATCTATCATTGTTATGGCTCCGTGGTCGCGGGCCCATGTGTCATTGGTGGCACATTCCAGAAAGCGGACGTTATCCATATTGACAGTAGCAGCTATCTGCTTTTTCACTTCTTCCGGTTCGGGAGTGACGATCAATAATAATTCACGCTTCGCTATTTCTCTGGCAATATTGATAAAACACTCTTGCACTTCCGCCAGCATGTAGGCCCAATCTGTACCGGCATGTGGCCATGTTAACTGTATACCGCTCTGCATGTGCCATTCGGCAGGCAAATGAGGTGCTCTCATTTCTACCTGTACGGTCATGTTTTTGCCGAAGTTCAACTGCAAATCTTTCTCCGAGCCGCTTGGGCTGGGGAGTCCAACCATGATTCCCATTAGACTATATATATTTAGTTATTTATAAAATCAGTTTATTGTCTGCATCTAAAGTCAGTTTGTTTTCTGCATCGATGTGACTGTTATGCATTGTTTTCCTGCTTCGGTTTCCGGTCAAAGAACGGATTCTTGGAGGATGCGCTTACGGGGATCGCCATTACCATCTTGCAGTCTTTCAGCCAGTTCAGGCGTTGTGCTGCCAATCCGGCGGAGAACATGACGCGTGTGTCTACGCGTAAATCGGCTGCCGTGGCGCACGCGGAACCTATTGCGATACCTACATCTATGCTGTTCAATGCGCAGGGAACTCCATCAGTACGTCCGGCACAGGTGGCAAATCCGCAATGGCCGCAGTTCAAGCCCTGTGTCTGCTCGCGTGTTCCTATCAGTACAACACATTCGGCACTTAGGATGTTGTCGGCATCACGAAGGAAGAATTTCATTCCGTGTTCTTCTACCATAGCTATCATAGTGTCCGATAATTGTTTAATCTCTTCATCAGTGATGAGGGCCACTTCAATAATATCGATTCCTTTTCCTTTCGGAGCAGTGCGCGCAGCCGTCATCATCTGACGTGCTACCTGCAATATATGCTCGTGACGAGCGTCTCTTTCGTTCAGTATCATAACTTTCTTGAATTAATTAGTAAGGCAAAGATAAATGAAAATTGGCAAAATTACACTAGATGATGAAATAAATAGGGGCTATCATTTGAGTCTGATATGAAAAAACTTTCGTATCGGACTTTGTGTTATTGGGTGGAAAAGGCTATCTTTGTATCTGTCAACTTATAAAGTTATGAGTATATGAGTAATAAAATTTATCCTATCGGCATACAGAACTTCGAGAAAATCCGTAAAGGAGGTTATTGCTATATAGATAAGACTGCTTGGATATATCAAATGGTGAAAACTGGCAGTTATTATTTTCTTAGTCGTCCACGTCGTTTTGGGAAAAGTTTGTTACTGTCTACTTTGGAAGCCTATTTTCAAGGGAAGAAAAAACTTTTCGAAGGATTGGCGATAGAGAAACTGGAAAAAGACTGGTTTAAATATCCGATCCTGCATATTGACCTCAATACAGAAAAATACGATACACCGGAAAGACTTGAAAATAAGCTGAATCGCACATTGGTGGAATGGGAAAAAATCTATGGAGCGGAATCTGCAGAAACTTCTCTAGCTATGCGTTTCGAGGGTATTATTCAGCGTGCTTGTGAGAAAGAGGGCCAGAGTGTCGTTATTCTTGTGGATGAATACGATAAGCCTATGTTACAGGCGATTGGTAATGATGAACTCCAGAAGAGTTTTCGTGATACATTGAAGGCTTTCTATGGAGCTTTAAAAAGCAAGGATGGCTGCATTAAATTTGGTATGCTTACGGGAGTTACAAAATTCGGAAAAGTAAGTGTATTCAGCGATCTGAATAATCTGGAGGATATTTCTATGCGTCAGCAGTATATAGAAATCTGCGGAATCAGTGATCGTGAGTTGCATGAGAACTTTGAAACTGAATTGCATGAATTTGCCGATGCGCAAGGTTTGACGTATGATGAAATTTGCACAGAAATGCGTGAAAGATATGATGGTTATCATTTCACTCATGATTCTATAGGTATGTATAATCCGTTCAGTATACTTAACACCCTTAAATACAATGTGTTTGGCAACTACTGGTTTGAAACGGGCACACCTACTTATCTGGTCGAATTACTAAAAAAACATCATTACGATCTTCACCGGATGGCTCATGAAGAAACTAGTGCCGACGTACTGAATAGTATTGATTCAACTTCCGACAATCCTATCCCTGTGATTTATCAGAGCGGTTATCTTACCATAAAAGGCTACGATCGTGAATTTGAAACTTATCGCCTGGGATTTCCCAATCGTGAAGTGGAGGAAGGTTTTGTGAAATATCTCATGCCTTTTTATGCCAATATAAATGCCGTAGAATCATCTTTTGAGATTCAGAAGTTTGTCCGCGAAGTCCGTTCGGGAGATTATGATTCTTTTTTCCGTCGTCTTCAGAGTTTCTTTGCAGATACTCCTTATGAATTGGTTCGCGATTTGGAATTGCATTATCAGAATGTTCTCTTTATCGTGTTCAAATTAGTCGGTTTTTATGTAAAAGCGGAATATCACACGAGCCAGGGCCGTATCGATCTTGTTTTGCAGACTGATAAATTTATCTATGTCATGGAATTCAAGCTGGAGGGTACGGCTGAAGAAGCCTTGCAGCAGATCAATGAAAAGCATTATGCTAAACCTTTCGAAAGTGATGGGCGAACACTTTTTAAGATTGGAGTGAATTTTAGTGCTGAAACACGAAACATTGAGAAGTGGGTGGCGGAACTTCAATAAATATAATTTTGGCAGGATTTTCAAGAGAACAAATAGATGTTACATATTAATAATGCCTGTATTGCTTTTGGTACGGAAGTGCTTTTCTCCGGTTTCAGTATGAAGTTGGAAAGGGGAGAAACGGCTTGCATTGTCGGTCAATCCGGTTGTGGAAAGACTTCGTTGCTGAATGCGGTAATGGGGTTTGTGCCTTTGAAAGAAGGATCTATACAGGTAGGGGAAACATTGCTTGATATATCGACTATCGATAGTGTCCGCAGACAGATTGCATGGATTCCTCAAGAATTGGCACTACCTTTTGAATGGGTCAAAGAGATGGTGGCTCTCCCGTTCGGACTGAAAGTGAATCGTTCTGTTCCTTTTTCGGAAGAAAGACTTTTCACTTGTTTCGATGAATTGGGGCTGGAACACGAATTATATACAAAGAGGGTGAATGAAGTATCGGGTGGTCAACGCCAACGTATTATGTTGGCTGTGGCTGCAATGCTCAACAAACCTCTCATTATCATAGATGAACCGACTTCTGCTTTGGATGCCGGATCAACCGGTAAAGTCCTGTCTTTTTTCCGGCGACAGGCGGAAAGAGGAACGGCTGTGTTAGCCGTATCACATGATAAGGACTTTGCTTCGGGCTGTCATTATTTAATAGAACTGTAATTAATTGAACTGTAACGCAAATCGGATAGAATTGTTAAGAATATATTGTGGGAACGATTGATATATCATATTATAATCTCTTTATAGGGCTACTATTGCTTGCCATTCCGTTTTTTTACCTTTGGAAATTTAAAACGGGATTGCTGAAACCTGCCGTGATTGGTACATTACGGATGATTATCCAGCTGTTCTTTATCGGCATGTATCTGAAATATCTCTTTTTATGGAACAATCCCTGGATTAATTTTCTTTGGGTGATAATTATGGTATTCGTGGCCGGGCAGACCGCATTGGTACGTACTCAGTTGAAACGTAGTGTTTTATTAATCCCTATTACGGTAGGATTTCTTTGTAGTGTTGTATTGGTAGGCATCTATTTTATCGGTATTGTTCTCCAACTGGATAATATATTTAGCGCCCAATACTTTATTCCAATATTTGGAATTCTGATGGGTAATATGCTGTCGAGCAATGTAATAGCTTTGAATACTTATTATAGTGGATTGAAACGTGAACAGCAACTATATCGGTATTTATTGGGAAACGGAGCAACAAGGCAGGAAGCGCAGGCTCCATTTATCCGGCAGGCCATCATTAAATCGTTTAGTCCCCTGATTGCGAACATTGCCGTGATGGGATTGGTGGCTCTTCCGGGCACGATGATCGGACAAATTCTGGGAGGAAGCAGCCCGAATGTCGCTATCAAGTATCAGATGATGATTATGGTGATTACTTTCACAGCATCTATGCTATCGCTAATGATTACTATTTCATTGGCTTCGCGTCGATCTTTTGATGCATACGGAAAACTGCTGGAGGTAACAAAAGAACCCAGGAAATGACTGTTATTGACCAGATATTCCATAAAGTAGCTGAAATAGCTATTCCACACTTCTTTATAACAGTGGAGTTTTCAGCATCCGGCACAGAAATGCCGGAACATATCGAGGCTTTCCTGCAGGAAAAATACGAAGCAATTCTTCGTGGAGCCAGTGGACGTAAATTTATCTATAAGGAAGGAGAGTGGCGGCTTATTTTCACTTTCTTCCCTACGGACAGAGTCGTAGACGAACGGTATGCACTGAAAAACAAGGTACAAATGATAAATAAGGTGCAAATGAAAAGCAAAAGCTAACCGGTTATTAGCGTGTTTATTATTTGCCTTTCAACATTCCCCATAAGCAGCGAAGCTGCACGAATTGTTCTCCGGGTTGCACATAACCGCCTTCAAACATCTTTTCCGTTACTTGAAATTTAGAGAGGTGATGGCGTATATACTTCTCTACATCAGGCGATTGTTTCTTGACGAAGACAGCAAATCAACCTTCCCGTCTTCGCGAATGAGCACCCTAGCTTTGATTGTGCGAAAACCGTACTCTTTGCAGTGTTTGGTTTCTACTTTATCAATCCAGAAGATAGCGGTAGCTTTGACCGTATCTGCCGCACAATCTTCGATATTGTCAATCTTTGCAGCCTCGGCTACGGACATTTCGATACTATCACTTTTCTTGGGCTGGCAAGAAACCATCATAACTAGCAGGAGCAGTAAAGTCAAATTTGTTTTCATCGTATTCATTATTTAGATGAAGTAAAAGTACAGAATTTCAATAAATAACGGAAGCTTTAGGCGAAAATTTATAATTAGTTTTTATTCCGGAACCGGTTTTTATCCGAATTTATCCGATGAAAACAGGCAAAAGGCAAAAAGAATATAAACTCTTTTTGCCTTTTGCCTATTGATAAAACTGAAAAATGAAATTAACTGTTTAATCTAAAATTTATATGGATATAGTTATGGTTTAGCGGAAGTCTTTTAGTTCTTCCTGTAATTTCTGACGGGTAAAGAAGATCCGACTTTTTACGGTACCTAACGGAAGATTCAGTTTTTCTGCAATTTCACGGTATTTGAATCCGGAAACGTGCATGGCGAACGGAACCCTGTATTCTTTCGGAAGAGCATTGACTACACGGTGCATCTCTTTCAGGTCGTATGTCCTTTCAGTACTTTCAAACCCTGCATCTTGCGGCAAATTAAGATGATAAAGGTTATCGGTCTTGTCAACAAATGTCTGGTCGCGAACTACCTTACGATAATTATTGATAAAGATATTGCGCATGATGGTGTACATCCATCCTTTGAAATTTGTATCGGGTGTATATTTATCTTCATTATCTAATGCTTTCAATGAGGTTTCCTGCAGCAAATCGTTTGCTTCTTCGCGGTCTGTTGTCAGTTTGTATGCGAAACGTAGTAATTCTTCCTGAACTCCTACCAAATCTTTTCTGAAGCTTAAACTTTTCATATGTGTTGTTTTTAAAATGTGAGTATTCGTTGTAAAAATTTTGATGATGCAAGTTTAAGATATTTTGTCGACCTTGGTAGGGGAGAATCAGACGTAATTTAGGGGAATTTCTATCAACAGATAGTTTTTAGGTCCTTTTTGATAGTTTCTGGGTGGTATTTTATATCTTTTACGGGGATCTCAAAAAATGGATAACGATAAATTCTCTAAAAAACGATCACTTAGTATGTTAATTCCTATTTTATTTATTATCTTTGCAACCAAATTTTCTACCAATAATGAAAATTAAGGAAATAGTAAGCGCCCTTGAACGATTCGCGCCTCTGCCATTGCAAGACGGATTTGATAATGCCGGCCTGCAAATCGGATTGACAGAAGCGGAAGCAACAGGGGCTTTGTTGTGTCTTGACGTTACCGAAGCTGTGTTGGATGAAGCTATCGCGCTGGGGTACAATCTCGTTATATCGCACCATCCGCTCATTTTCAAGGGCTATAAATCTATCACGGGCAAAGATTACGTGGAACGCTGCATACTGAAAGCAATAAAGAATGATATTGTGATCTATTCAGCACATACTAATCTTGATAATGCACAAGGTGGAGTTAATTATAAGATAGCAGAGAAAATAGGGTTGAAGAATCTGAAAGTGCTCGAACCGAAAGAGAACTGTCTGATTAAGCTGGTGACTTTCGTGCCGGATGCACAAGCCGATAGTGTGCGCGAAGTGTTGTTTGCAGCCGGATGCGGAAATATAGGTAACTATGATTCATGCAGTTACAATCTGAAAGGAGAGGGAACCTTCCGGGCAAAAGAGGGAACGCATCCTTTCTGTGGAACAATCGGTGAACTGCATCATGAAAATGAAGTGAGGATTGAAACCATTCTTCCTATATATAAAAAAGCGGAAGTTATAAAGGCTTTATTGTCTGTACATCCTTATGAGGAACCGGCATTTGACTTGTATCCGTTGCAGAATGACTGGTTGCAGGCAGGTTCGGGAATTGTAGGTGAATTGGATGAATCGGAAACGGAACTCGAGTTTCTGAAACGCATCAAGAAAATCTTTGAAGTGGGTTGTGTACGTCATAACAAACTGACGGGGAGAGAAATACAGAAGGTTGCCTTATGTGGTGGTGCCGGAGCTTTCCTGCTTCCACAGGCAATTCGGACGGGTGCGGATGTCTTTATTACGGGAGAAATCAAATATCATGATTATTTCGGCCACGAGGGTGATATTCTGATGGCAGAGATTGGTCATTACGAAAGCGAACAATATACAAAAGAAATTTTTTATTCCATAATCCGGGATTTATTTCCTAATTTTGCACTCCAATTGAGTAAAATAAATACGAATCCCATAAAATATTTATAAGTAAAATGGCTAGAGAAGCAAAAAAAGATCCGAATGAGTTGACGGTAGAACAGAAACTGAAGACACTGTTCCAACTGCAAACGATGTTGTCTAAGATTGATGAAATCAAGACATTGAGAGGTGAACTTCCGTTGGAAGTGCAAGACCTTGAAGATGAAATTGCTGGTTTGAGTACCCGTATCGACAAGATCAAAGCTGAAGTGGATGAACTGAAATCTGCTATTGCCGGCAAGAGAGTAGAAATTGAAACAGCAAAGGCTTCAGTAGAAAAATATAAGTCACAACAAGACAATGTTCGCAATAACCGTGAATATGATTTCTTGACGAAAGAAATCGAATTCCAGACATTGGAAATCGAACTTTGCGAAAAGAGAATTAAGGAATATTCTGCTGATAAAGAAGAAAAAGAGGCTGAAGTAACGAAGAACGATCAGATTCTTAACGAAAGACTGAAAGACCTTGAGCAGAAGAAGAGCGAACTGGACGAAATTATCTCTGAAACCAAACAGGAAGAAGAGAAATTGAGAGACAAAGCTAAAGATTTGGAAACTAAGATCGAACCGCGTCTGTTGCAGTCTTTCAAACGTATCCGTAAGAACTCTCGCAACGGATTGGGTATTGTATACGTACAGCGTGACGCTTGTGGTGGTTGCTTTAACAAGATTCCGCCCCAGAGACAACTGGATATCCGTTCTCGTAAGAAAGTAATCGTTTGTGAATATTGCGGACGTATTATGATTGACCCGGAATTGGCTGGCGTACAAATCGAACACAAGGTGGAAGAAGCTCCGGTAGCTACTACCAAAAGAGCTATCAGAAGAAAAACTGCTGAATAAGAAGAGCAGTGAAGTAAGTAAAGTTACTTTTTTGATATATAATAAGCCCTGCAGCAATGCTGGGCTTTTTTTGTTTTAACAAGTGCTCGTATAAAAGGAATCGATAAACAAACTTACCCTTTAGTTGTTATCTTTTCATTTCATAAAAACCTGAACTGATATGAATATACGAGTGTGGGGCACATCGCTCCTTATGTTTCTTTCAACTGTGACCGCGGTTGGACAGACCGCAAACCGTTATTTGAAAGCTCCGCTTCCTCAAGATTGGGAAGAGAGCGGGGAAGTGTTTCAACAGATACTTCCGGTAGATGACCATTGGTGGAAGTCATTCCAAGACACCAAACTGGACTCTTTGATAGCTCTGGCAGTAGATCGTAATTACTCCGTTGCCATGGCAATCAACCGTATAGCTGCCGCTCGTGCCAATCTTTGGATAGAACGCAGTAACTTTTTTCCTTCCATCGGATTGAATGCAGGATGGACCCGTCAGGAAACCAGTGGAAATACAAGTTCACTGCCCCAAACAACCGATCATTATTATGATGCTTCGCTAAGCATGAGCTGGGAGCTTGATATTTTCGGCAGTATCCGGAAACGGGTAAAAGCGCAGAAAGAGAATTTTGCCGCCAGCAAGGAAGAATACACTGGAGTCATGGTCTCATTAGCTGCAGAAGTAGCCTCGGCTTATATCAATCTAAGGGAGTTGCAACAAGAGCTTGAAGTGGTGAAGAAAAACAGTGCTTCGCAGGAAGAAGTCCTGAAAATCACGGAAGTACGCTATAACACCGGGCTGGTTGCTAAACTCGATGTGGCACAGGCCAAGTCTGTATTATATAGCACAAAAGCCTCCATTCCCCAGTTGGAAGCGGGTATCAATCAGTATATCACAACATTGGCTGTCTTATTGGGAATGTATCCCCAGGACATTCGTCCTGTTCTTGAATCTAGTGGTACATTGCCCGATTATATGGAACCTATCGGAGTGGGAATGCCTGTCGATTTATTACTGCGACGGCCTGATGTACGAAGTGCGGAATTGAGCGTAAATGCGCAGGCAGCATTGCTTGGAGCTTCGAAAGCGGATTGGTTGCCGAAAGTTTTCTTGAAAGGTTCATTTGGATATGCCGCCCGTGACCTGAAGGATCTCACCAAAAGTAAAAGTATGACTTATGAAATTGCTCCGTCATTGAACTGGACTATTTTCAATGGAGGACAGCTGGTGAATGCAACCCGGCTGGCAAAAGCGCAACTGGATGAAGCGATCAACCAGTTTAATCAGACGGTTTTAACTGCCGTACAGGAAACGGACAATGCTATGAATTCCTACCGGAATTCAATCAAACAGATTGTAGCCCTGCGGGAAGTACGCAATCAAGGAATTGAGACATTGAAACTTTCACTGGAACTTTATAAACAGGGACTTTCGCCTTTCCAAAACGTACTTGATGCACAACGTTCTCTGTTATCTTATGAGAATCAGCTGGTACAGGCACAAGGTAGTTCGCTTTTGCAACTGATAGCCCTCTACAAGGCTTTAGGGGGTGGTTGGAGAGAATAAAAATCAATCTATAAAATATATAACCTAACAGATATGAAAAAACTGATGTATATCTTTCTTGCACTGCCTATATTGACGGGTTGCAAGGAGAAGAAAAGTACAGGAGCGATGGGAGGTATGCCAACTCCGGAAATTAGTGTGACCAAACCCATAGTGGAGGATATTACTTTGACGAAAGATTATCCGGGTTATCTGACAACAGAAAAGACGGTGAATCTTGTAGCCAGGGTGAACGGAACCTTGCAGTCTACCTCTTATGTCGCAGGTGGACGGGTGAAACAGGGGCAACTGTTGTTTGTCATTGAACCAACCTTATATAAAGATCAGGTGGAGCAAGCAGAAGCAGAACTGAAAACTGCCCAAGCGCAATTGGAATATGCTCGTAATAATTATAGCCGTATGAAAGAGGCTGTAAAGAGTGATGCGGTCAGTCAGATACAGGTACTTCAGGCTGAATCTTCTGTGAAAGAGGGTGTTGCAGCTGTCAGCAACGCGGAAGCAGCTTTGAGCACCGCCCGTACAAACTTGGGATATTGTTATGTCCGTGCACCGTTTGACGGCACCATCAGTAAGGCGACTGTAGATATAGGAAGTTATGTAGGCGGTTCGTTGCAACCAGTCACATTGGCTACTATTTATAAAGATAATCAGATGTATGCTTACTTTAATGTTGCTGATAATCAATGGTTGGCAATGACGATGGATACCCAGCAGTTACCGACTGATCTTCCTAAAAAAATAATGGTTCAACTGGGAAAGGGGGGAACTGAAAGTTATCCGGCTACGCTCGATTATCTTTCACCAAATGTAGATGTGAATACAGGAACACTGATGGTTCGTGCCAATTTTGATAACCCGAAAGGGATATTGAAGAGCGGATTATATGTAAGCATAACTTTACCTTATGGAGAAGCTAAAAATGCCATGTTGGTGAAAGAGGGCTCTATCGGAACCGACCAGTTAGGCAAATACTTATATATTGTAAATGATTCGAATATAGTTCATTACCGGCATATTGAAATAGGGCAGTTGGTCGACGGCACTTTACGGCAGGTATTGGGGGGACTTTCCCCGCAGGAACAGTATGTCACGGAGGCTTTGATGAAAGTCAGAGACGGAATGAAAGTAAAGCCACTTCCTGATTCCCTCCCTAAAAGAGGGAAATAAGGTCTTTTGGATAACTGATTGATTAACAAATGAAATCTTTTAAACCTATACATTATGTTTTCTAAGTTTTTTATCAACCGACCGATATTTGCTACTGTCCTTGCCCTGCTTATTGTAGTAGCCGGTCTGGTCACACTCAATATATTGCCTGTGGCGCAATTTCCGGGGATCACACCGCCAACGGTGCAGGTCTCTGCCGTTTATCCCGGGGCAAATGCTGAAACTGTTGCTCAAACAGTGGGTATTCCTATCGAACAGCAGGTGAATGGTGTAGACGGCATGCTTTATATGTCTTCCAATTCTTCATCTTCGGGAGCATATTCTCTGACTATTACATTCGCTGTTGGTACGGATATCGATATGGCAACTGTGCAGGTACAAAACAGGGTAAGTATCGCACAATCATCGCTGCCGGAACCGGTGGTGGTGCAAGGGGTCACTGTGCAGAAACAATCTTCAAACATTGTGATGTTTTTGACAATGACTTCGCAGGACTCTGTGTACAACAGCCTGTATCTGACTAATTATGCCAAATTGAATTTAGTGGACCAGCTGACACGTGTGCCCGGAGTGGGTGCTGTGAATGTGATGGGAGCAGGGGACTATTCGATGCGCATCTGGCTCGATCCGGAGGCTATGCGTATACGGAATATTTCACCGCAGCAAGTCTATCAATCGATCCAGTCACAGAATGTGGAAGTATCCGCCGGATATATCGGTCAGCCTATCGGACAGGATAATAATAATGCTTTTCAGTATACTTTGAATGTTCAGGGACGATTGAATTCTCCTGAACAGTTTGGAGATATTATTATTCGCCGTGAGCAGGACGGAGCGATGCTTCGTCTGAAAGATATTGCGCGCATTGATTTGGGGTCTGCTTCATACAGTGTAGTGTCGCGATTGAATGGAAAACCTACGGCTGCTATTGCTATTTACCAGCAACCGGGTTCCAATTCGCTGGATGTTTCAAAAGGAGTGAAAGCTAAGATGGAGGAACTGGCAGAAAGTTTCCCGTCAGGAGTGGCCTATAATGTCACTTTGGATACGACTGATGTCATCCATGCTTCCATTGATGAAGTGATGGTCACCTTTTTTGAAACGACTTTGCTGGTGATACTCGTTATTTTCTTGTTCCTGCAGAATTGGCGGGCAGTGATTATTCCTTGTATCACTATCCCGGTATCGCTGATCGGTACATTTGCCGTAATGGCGGCATTTGGTTTCTCTATCAACACATTAACATTGTTCGGACTGATTTTGGCAGTTGCTATTGTGGTGGATGATGCGATAGTGGTGGTGGAGAACGCTTCGAGGTTATTGGAAACCGGGCAGTACTCACCTCGTGAAGCCGTGACAAAAGCGATGGGAGAGATCACGGGCCCGATTGTCGGGGTGGTTCTCGTATTGCTTGCCGTGTTCATTCCAACAATGATGATTAGTGGAATTTCAGGTCAGCTGTATAAGCAGTTTGCGCTGACTATTGCTGCTTCTACCGTATTGAGCGGTTTCAATTCGTTGACATTGACTCCTGCACTTTGCGCACTGTTTCTTGAAAAGAGTAAACCTTCTAACTTCTTTATATACAAAGGTTTCAATAAGGCTTATGACAAGACGCAAGGGGTATATGACAAAATTGTCAAATGGTTGCTTCAACGTCCGGGAATGGCTCTCGCTTCTTATGGCACTTTGACCGTTATTGCTCTATTGCTCTTTATGCATTGGCCGTCAACTTTTATCCCGGACGAGGATGACGGATATTTTATTGCTGTTGTTCAACTTCCGCCTGCCGCCAGCCTTGAGCGTACGCAAGCAGTGGGAGAAAAGATAAATGGTATTCTGGATTCTTATCCGGAAGTAAAGAATTATATTGGTATTTCCGGCTTTTCTATCATGGGTGGTGGCGAACAGAGTAACTCGGCAACTTATTTTGTGGTGCTGAAAAACTGGAGTGAGAGGAAAGGGAAGGAGCATACGGCTGCTGCCATAGTCAACCGTTTTAATGGTGAAGCGTATATGACTATTCAGGCTGCGGAAGTATTTGCCATGGTTCCTCCGGCTATTCCGGGATTGGGTGCATCCGGTGGTTTACAGCTTCAGTTGGAAGACCGGCGTAATCTGGGACCGACGGAAATGCAGCAGGCCATCAATGCCTTGCTTGCTTCTTATCATTCAAAACCGGCTTTAGCATCTGTATCCAGCCAGTATCAGGCAAATGTTCCGCAATATTTCTTGAATATCGACCGTGACAAAGTCCAGTTCATGGGAATTGCCTTGAACGATGTTTTCTCTACATTGGGCTATTATATGGGAGCGGCTTATGTGAATGATTTTGTTGAATTCGGCCGTATTTACCAGGTGAAGATTGAGGCACGCGATCAGGCACAGCGGGTAATTGATGATGTCTTGAAGCTAAGCGTGCCGAATTCGGCAGGAGAGATGGTGCCTTTTTCTTCTTTCACCAAAGTGGAGGAACAGTTAGGCCAAGACCAGATTAACCGCTATAATATGTACTCGACTGCTTCTCTGACTTGCAATGTTGCTCCGGGAAGTAGTACCGGGCAGGCTATTCAAGAAGTGGAAGCATTGTTTAAGGAACAGCTGGGAGATGAGTTTGGGTATGAATGGACTTCCGTTGCCTATCAGGAAACCCAGGCTGGGAATACGACTACCATTGTTCTGATTATGGCGTTAATTGTTGCTTTCCTGGTACTTGCTGCACAGTATGAAAGTTGGACCAGCCCGGTAGCAGCCGTCATCGGATTGCCGGTAGCCTTATTAGGTGCCATGATTGGCTGTCTGATTATGGGAACTCCAGTCAGTATTTATACGCAAATCGGTATAATCCTGTTGGTTGCACTTTCTGCAAAGAACGGAATTTTGATTGTGGAATTTGCCCGTGATTTCCGTGCCGAGGGTAATTCAATTAGGGAAGCTGCCTTTGAAGCGGGGCATGTCCGCTTGCGTCCGATCCTGATGACTTCTTTTGCTTTTGTATTAGGAGTGATGCCCTTGTTATTCGCCACCGGTGCAGGTGCACAAAGTCGTATAGCATTGGGTGCCGCTGTAGTATTTGGTATGGCCATGAACACTTTATTGGCTACCATTTATATTCCTAATTTCTACGAATTCATGCAGAAATTGCAAGAGCGATTCAGCAAAAAGAAAGGAAATGAGGATAGTGGGAAAGATGTTGCCGTATAGAAGTAAAAGGCTGTTTGAAGACTACCTGAAAGGGGAGTTGGTATAGTGACGCCATCTGTTTGGGATGGTGTCACCATAGTAAGCAAATAGCGTCACTATCTTGAACGGATAGTGACGCTATTTTATTCTTGCAGGTAAGTATGTTTTTTAAGGCGAATGAAGCGGATCATTTTTATAAAGATTTGTAATCTGGAATATCCTGGAGGAACGTATAACTCTGATTCTCATAATCCATCTGGCAACAATAATGTTGCATTCCGTTGCTGACAATCAGATAATCTACTTTCAATACCATATTATACCGGGTGATCTGATCGAAAACAGCCTGTGTGATTTCGATATGTGGTGCTTTATATTCCACAATCATCCGGGCTGATAAATCTCTCCGATAAAGTACGGTGTCGCATCGTTTGGTAGTACCGTTCAACTTTACCATTACTTCATTGGCCAGAAGGGCAGTCGGATATCCTTTGTGTGCAATAAGAAAGTGAACAAAGTGTTGCCGTACCCATTCTTCAGGGGTAAGGGCGACATATCGTTTACGAATTACGTCGAAAATTACATTTTTTCCGTTTCGTACGTTTATTTTAGTGTCGAATACTGGTAGATTTAACGATAACATTTATTATTTTTGTAAGTTAAATAATGGTTCCCATTATTGGGAGCACAAATTTAATAGATAATTATGAAAACAAAAGAAGAAATCGTAGCTAATTGGCTGCCCCGTTACACAAAACGTAACCTGGAGGATTTTGGAGAGTATATTCTGTTGACTAACTTCAACAAGTACGTCGAGATTTTCGCAAATCAGTTTAATGTTCCCATCTTAGGAAGGGATGCAAATATGATTTCTGCTTCTGCCGAAGGCATCACTATGATTAACTTTGGTATGGGAAGTCCCAACGCTGCCATCATCATGGACTTGCTGGGAGCTATTCAACCCAAGGCTTGTTTGTTTTTGGGAAAATGTGGTGGCATCGACAAGAAAAATCAGCTTGGCGATTTGATTCTCCCTATTGCAGCTATCCGTGGAGAGGGAACTTCTAACGATTATTTTCCTCCCGAAGTTCCTGCATTACCTGCATTTATGTTGCAGCGTGCCGTTTCTTCATCCATCCGTGACAAAGGCCGTGACTATTGGACTGGTACCGTATATACCACCAACCGCCGTATCTGGGAACATGATGATGTATTCAAAGAATATCTGAAAAAGACCCGGGCTATGGCAGTTGATATGGAAACTGCAACTTTGTTCAGTTGTGGCTTTGCCAATCATATTCCTACCGGCGCATTATTATTAGTGTCCGATCAGCCAATGACCCCCGACGGAGTAAAAACAGATAGAAGTGATAATTTGGTTACCAGAAATTATGTAGAAGAGCATGTTGAAATTGGTATTGCTTCTTTGCGCATGATTATTGATGAAAAGAAAACTGTTAAACACTTGAAATTCGACTGGTAATCCGGTCTTTCTGAAAATTATATATGGCAAAACAAGAACTGACCTGTGATGACATCCTCAAGGAATTGAGAGCAAAGCAGTATCGCCCTATCTATTACCTGATGGGAGAAGAGTCGTATTATATCGACTTGATTGCAGATTACATAACGGATAATGTGTTGAGTGAGACGGAAAAAGAATTCAACCTGACTGTTGTGTATGGGGCTGATGTGGATGTGGCAACGATTATAAATGCTGCAAAGCGTTATCCCATGATGTCGGAACACCAAGTAGTAGTAGTTAAGGAAGCGCAGGCGGTACGTAATATGGAAGAGTTGTCGTATTATCTTCAAAAGCCTTTGCTTTCCACCATTTTAGTGATATGCCATAAGCATGGAACGTTGGATCGTAGAAAGAAGCTGGCTGCCGAGGTGGACAAAGTTGGTGTACTGTTTGAATCTAAAAAAATAAAGGATGCACAACTTCCCGGTTTTATAGCTTCATATATGAAACGGAAAGGAGTTGATATGGAACCTAAAGCAACTGTTATGCTTGCTGATTTTGTAGGTTCAGATTTGAGTCGTCTGACCGGAGAACTTGAAAAGTTGATTATCACTTTACCTGCCGGGCAAAAACGCGTAACTCCTGAACAGATAGAAAAAAACATAGGCATAAGCAAAGATTATAATAACTTTGAATTGCGCAGTGCTTTAGTGGAAAAGGATATATTAAAAGCAAATAAGATAATAAAATATTTTGAGGAAAATCCGAAAACTAACCCAATCCAAATGACGCTGTCTTTATTATTCAGCTTTTACTCCAATCTAATGTTGGCTTATTATGCACCGGATAAATCAGAGCAAGGGATCGCAAATATGCTAGGACTAAGAACTCCTTGGCAGGCCCGGGATTATATGGCAGCAATGCGAAAATATAGCGGAGTAAAGACGATGCAGATTGTTGGAGAAATACGATATGCTGATGCAAAATCCAAAGGAGTCCAAAATAGTTCTATGACAGATGGAGATATTCTTCGTGAATTAGTGTTCAAAATTTTGCATTAAGTAGGATTAAGAATTACCTATATAATCAGACATATACTTTTACCGTAGATAGAAACGGGAAGTATATGTCTTTTTTTGTATTCCCGCAATTACTTCCATTATAAAAAAGACTTTCACAATGCCAGTGATTATTTACAAATAGATTTACTCCTTTTGTAGTTTTATAGAGTTACCCATTTAACGAACTACACAAAGTATATTTTTAGAATTTTGTATTGATCTATCTTCAAGGAAACTTTTTCTTTTAAATAGGAGCTTTAATTTTTAAACGAGAAAAGTTTACTTATTCTTGAGTTTATCAAAAAAGCATTTTGGATTTTAAAGGTATCGTTTTATAGTGAGAATGGAGATTTTTTCTTTTCTCTAAAATCATCCATTAGTGTCATTTTGATAATCCAGAGTATTTTTGATTACTATAAGCCTATTTTTTCTAGTTTAATAGAAAAATAGAATCTGAATTATAGGGGTAAGTGTTTGTATTTCATTTTTTTTATGCTAAAAATGAGCTTCCTAGAATTGAAAAAAAATAAATAAGTGGGGATCGGTACGGAAATATTGCAAGGATTCTCTTTTTAGAGAAGATTGTAAAGGATGATTAGAAAAAAATAGCAATATACATTGGTAAAGTATGAGTTGATCCCTTCCTTTTATTGCTTTTGCAACTATCAATATTTACTTTTGTGTATTTATGTGGTTACAAATGTGTCGTATACTTATGTGAGTGAATTCCAAATGTAATCAAAAGATGGTGTTTACAATAATATATTTATGCATTTACAAAAATAATACCCTATATACAAATGTAGTTTTTCAGGCATTAACAAATATTTTTATATCTATTATCTTATTATAAATCAATATTATATAGTTTATTATATCAATTAGTGCTATAAGAGCCTTCTATATGTGGTATGTATATTTGTGAATGTCTCTATTTGAGTTTCATTTGTGTTATATATATGGTTGTATATCTGTGTTTTATGATATATAATTAAACTAAAGCTATATGTTTATAATAACTCGTTTTATTCTATATACAAGCGTAATATTCGATTTGTATAATACAATACACTTTTGTAATATTGATATTTTTATATTTGTAATTTGCTTTTGTGAATCTAATTATTTACCTTTGTATAATCGATGAGATAGTGCGTATTTTTGTGAAATAGGTACATAACACATACAATTGTAATAAAAAGAAGGTAGTATGGAAATAAAAGACAGAATCAGAATGATAATGGAAAGAGAAAAAGTTCCTCCTAGAGTTTTTGCTGAAACAATTGGAGTGCAACAATCTACTCTCTCTCATATTTTAAATGATCGGAATAAACCCAGCTTAGAGGTCGTTATGAAGGTTCATCAAAAGTATGACTATATAAATCTTGAATGGTTGCTTTATGGTAAGGGCGAAATGATGGTCTCTGAAGAAGGAACTTCCTTTTCTTCTTCTAACCACGATTATCTGCCTTCTTTATTCGACGAGAATCCCGTAAATTCGTCCAAAGAGCCGACTCTTCCGGAAAATCGCAAGGAAATGCCGTTAAGAAATGCCGAAAATGCCCCCAAAGAGATTGTAAAACAAGAGATTAGGTATATAGAAAAGCCTGCCAGGAAAATCACGGAAATAAGAATATTTTTCGATGATAACACCTATGAGACGTTTCGACCTGAAAAATGAAGAGTAAAATCGGTGGTTTGAGCAATTTCCTGTATCTTTGCACCCGGAATACGAATTTATACTTTTATATCCATACATGAAGAAATTTATTTTAGATCTGACAGTGACCGAGAATATCAGATTGAATGCAAACTATGTATTGCTAAAATTGACATCTCAGTCATTACTGCCCGAAATGTTACCTGGGCAGTTTGCCGAACTCCGGGTGGACGGTTCGCCTACTACATTCTTACGGCGTCCCATTTCTATTAATTTTGTAGATAAACAGCGAAATGAGGTCTGGTTTCTGATCCAGCTGGTTGGTGATGGAACAAGACGTTTGGCAGAGGTTAATCCCGGTGAAGCAATAAATGTAGTGCTTCCACTGGGAAATGCATATACAATGCCTCTGGAGGCTTCTGATAAGCTCTTATTAGTTGGTGGAGGTGTCGGAACAGCCCCTATGCTTTATTTGGGTGAGCAGTTGGCTAAAAAAGGTCATAAACCTACATTTCTGTTAGGTGCCCGTAGCGATAAAGATCTGTTGCAACTGGAAGAGTTTGCCAAATATGGAGAGGTATATACTACTACGGAAGATGGTAGCCATGGAGAAAAAGGATATGTTACCCAACATTCTATATTGAATAAGGTACGATTTGAGCAGATTTACACTTGTGGTCCTAAACCGATGATGGTGGCTGTGGCAAAATATGCCAAAAGTAATCAGATAGAATGTGAAGTATCTTTGGAAAATACAATGGCTTGTGGTATCGGAGCATGCTTATGTTGTGTGGAAAATACGACAGAAGGTCATTTGTGTGTATGTAAAGAAGGTCCTGTTTTTAATATAAATAAACTACTATGGCAGATTTAAGTGTAAACATTGGTGAATTACAAATGAAAAACCCGGTGATGACGGCATCCGGTACATTTGGATATGGTGAAGAGTTCTCCGACTTCATTGATATAGCGCGAATAGGTGGTATTATTGTAAAAGGAACTACTCTTCACAAACGTGAAGGAAACCCTTATCCGCGTATGGCAGAGACTCCTTCTGGGATGTTAAACGCTGTGGGACTGCAAAATAAGGGTGTTGATTACTTTGTGGAGCATATATATCCCCGTATAAAAGACATCCAAACGAATATGATTGTAAACGTTTCGGGATCTGCCATCGAAGATTATGTAAAAACAGCTGAAATCATTAATGAACTTGACAAAATTCCTGCTATAGAACTAAACATCTCTTGCCCTAATGTAAAGCAAGGTGGTATGGCTTTTGGTGTGTCAGCAAAAGGGGCATCAGAAGTAGTAAAAGCAGTGCGTTCAGCTTACAAAAAGACACTTATCGTAAAACTCTCCCCGAACGTTACGGACATCACTGAAATAGCTCGTGCAGCAGAAGAAAGTGGTGCGGATAGCGTGTCATTAATCAACACATTGCTGGGTATGGCGATTGATGCGGAACGTAAACGCCCTATTTTGTCAACTATAACAGGCGGAATGTCGGGAGCAGCCGTAAAACCTATCGCATTACGTATGGTATGGCAAGTTGCCAAGGCGGTAAATATTCCTGTCATTGGATTGGGGGGGATTATGGACTGGAAGGATGCTGTCGAATTCATGCTTGCAGGTGCGACGGCCATCCAAATTGGTACGGCAAATTTCATAGATCCTGCTGTTACTATTAAAGTGGAAGATGGTATAAATAATTACCTGAAAAGACACGGATGTAAGTCTGTAAAGGAAATAATTGGTGCGCTTGAGGTATAATTGAAAACATAAAATAACCCTTCGCATTAAGTCTGCAAGAAAAATGCTATTTCTCTTTTAAATAAAGAAAGGATAAACAGGCAGGTAATAGCAGATGAAAAAGAAGTTCGTGTTTAGAGGAATTGTCTATGAGCAAAATCTTTAGATTGAAGACAAAATAAAAACGACGGTGAAGATTGCGTAAATCCTCACCGTCGTTTTTATTTACACTTTATTTTATTCTCCTAATAGGTCGGGACGAAGTTTTCTGGTGCGTTCCAGGGACTGTTGCAGTTCCCACTCTTTGATCTTTGCTTCATGCCCGGATAATAGAATATCGGGAACTTTCCAGCCTTTATAATCAGCAGGTCGTGTATATACAGGCGCTGCCAGCAAATTATCCTGGAAAGAATCGGAAAGTGCGGATTGTTCATCGGAAATGACTCCGGGAATGATACGTACGATAGCATCTGCCATCACTGCTGCCGCTAGTTCTCCTCCTGTTAATACATAATCGCCGATACTGATTTCTTTAGTAATCAGATGTTCGCGAATACGGTAATCGATGCCTTTAAAGTGTCCGCAAAGAATAATGAGATTCTGTGCCAGAGAGAGAGTGTTGGCCATCGGTTGGTTGAATTGTTCTCCGTCAGGGGTCGTGAAGATAACTTCATCGTAGTCACGTTCTGCCTTTAGAGCATTGATGCAGCGTTCGATAGGTTCTATTTTCATCACCATTCCGGCAAATCCTCCAAAAGGATAATCATCGACACGACGATATTTATCTTCGGTGTAATCACGTAAATTGTGAATGTGTATTTCTGCAAGTCCTTTATCTTGAGCTCGTTTCATGATAGAACAATTGAAGAAACCTTCAATCATTTCGGGTAAAACTGTTATAATATCAATGCGCATAATCTTTTAATTTTTCGCAAAAGTACAAATATTCAAAGATAAACATGTATTTTTGCCTTAAACAATCGAAGAAATATGGATATAAAAGAAAAAATAGAGGAATTGCGTGCCGAACTTCATCGGCATAATTATAATTATTATGTGTTGAATGCTCCTGAAATCTCGGATAAAGAGTTTGACGATAAGATGCGTGAACTTCAGGATCTGGAACAAGCACATCCGGAATATAAAGATGAAAATTCACCCACTATGCGCGTGGGGAGCGACTTGAACAAGAATTTTACGCAAGTGGCTCATAAATATCCTATGCTGTCATTGGCAAATACATATTCGGAAGCGGAAGTGACGGACTTCTACGATCGTGTCCGTAAAGCGCTAAATGAGGATTTCGAGATTTGTTGTGAAATGAAATATGACGGTACTTCTATTTCGTTGACCTATGAAAATGGGAAGTTGGTTCGTGCCGTCACCCGTGGAGATGGAGAAAAAGGCGATGATGTGACGGATAATGTGAAAACAATCCGTTCTATCCCGCTTGTATTACATGGTGATAATTATCCCGCTTCTTTTGAGATACGTGGGGAAATTCTTATGCCATGGGAAGTGTTTGAAGAGTTGAATCGGGAAAAAGAGGCACGTGAAGAACCGCTTTTTGCCAATCCAAGAAATGCGGCGTCCGGTACATTGAAGTTGCAAAATTCTTCTATTGTAGCTTCTCGCAAGCTGGATGCTTATTTATATTATTTATTGGGAGATAATCTGCCTTGTGACGGACATTATGAAAATCTTCAGGAAGCGGCAAAATGGGGCTTTAAAATCTCTGATTTGACGCGTAAGTGCCAGACATTGGAGGAGGTCTTTGAATTTATCAACTATTGGGATGTAGAACGTAAAAATCTACCGGTTGCCACTGATGGGATTGTTTTGAAGGTGAACAGTTTGAGACAACAGAAAAATTTGGGTTTTACGGCTAAGTCTCCTCGATGGGCTATTGCCTATAAATTCCAGGCAGAACGTGCATTGACCCGATTGAATAAGGTGACCTATCAGGTAGGAAGAACCGGAGCAGTCACTCCGGTAGCTAATCTGGACCCTGTACAGCTTTCGGGAACTGTCGTAAAACGTGCATCCTTACATAATGCGGATATCATCGAAGGACTTGATTTGCATATCGGAGACATGGTTTATGTGGAAAAAGGTGGTGAAATTATTCCTAAGATTACGGGAGTAGATAAAGATGCACGTAGTTTTATGCTTGGGGAGAAGGTTCGATTCATCGTCAATTGTCCCGAATGTGGTAGTAAATTAGTCAGGTATGAAGGGGAAGCCGCTCATTATTGCCCTAATGAAACAGCGTGTCCTCCTCAAATCAAAGGCAAAATCGAGCATTTTATTAGTCGAAAGGCTATGAATATTGATGGATTGGGACCGGAAACCGTGGATATGTTTTATCGCTTGGGGTTAATTAGAAATACGGCCGACTTATATAAACTCACAGCTGATGATATCAAAGGTTTGGATCGTATGGGAGAAAAATCGGCGGAGAACATTGTAACGGGGATTGCACAAAGTAAAACCGTTCCTTTCGAACGTGTTATTTTTGCTTTGGGAATTCGTTTTGTTGGTGAGACTGTGGCCAAAAAGATAGCAAAATCGTTTGAGAATATAGATGATCTGCAACAGGCAGATCTTGAAAAATTGGTAAGTATCGATGAAATCGGAGAAAAAATAGCCCAGAGTATACTTGCATATTTTGCGAATGAGTCTAATCGTGAGTTAGTTGCCAAGCTAAAAGAGGCCGGACTGCAGCTTTATCGCACCGAAGAAGATTTAAGCGGATATACGGATAAGTTAGCGGGCCAGTCTATCGTTATCAGCGGTGTGTTTGTTCATCATTCACGTGACGAATATAAAGAGCTTATCGAGAAAAACGGAGGGAAAAATGTAGGAAGCATTTCTGCGAAAACAAGTTTTATACTGGCTGGGGACAATATGGGACCTGCAAAGCTTGAAAAAGCAAAAAAACTTGGAATAACCATATTAAGCGAAGACGAATTTCTGAAACTTATATCGTAAGATAAGAAAAATATTCGTACTTTTGCGGCTAAATAAATTAGAGATTATAATTAAAACTCATGATACAGACTAAATTGAAAGGAATGGGGGTAGCACTGATTACTCCTTTCAAAGAGGATGAGAGCGTTGACTATGACGCGTTGATGCGTATGGTGGACTATCTATTACAGAATAATGCGGATTTCTTGTGTGTGCTGGGGACTACAGCTGAAACACCGACTCTGACCGAGGAAGAAAAGAAAACTATAAAAAAGATGGTAATTGACCGCGTTAACGGAAGAATTCCTATTCTGTTGGGTGTAGGTGGTAATAATACTCGTGCTATTGTAGAAACATTGAAAAATGATGATTTCACAGGAGTTGATGCCATATTGTCTGTTGTGCCGTATTATAATAAACCTTCTCAAGAAGGTATTTATCAGCATTATAAAGCGATTGCGGAAGCTACGGAGCTCCCCATCGTATTGTATAATGTTCCGGGACGTACGGGGGTAAATATGACTGCTGAAACTACTTTGCGGATTGCCCGCGATTTTAAGAATGTAGTTGCTATTAAAGAAGCATCCGGCAATATTACGCAAATGGATGATATTATTAAAAATAAACCGGAAAATTTCAATGTAATCTCCGGAGATGATGGTATAACCTTTCCGCTTATTACATTGGGAGCCGTTGGTGTGATTTCAGTAATCGGTAATGCTTTTCCTCGTGAATTTAGCCGTATGACGCGCCTGGCGCTTCAAGGAGACTTTGCCAATGCATTAACCATTCACCATCGATTCACGGAATTATTCAATTTATTGTTTGTTGATGGAAATCCGGCAGGAGTAAAATCAATGTTGAATGCCATGGGTATGATCGAGAATAAACTTCGGTTGCCACTAGTTCCTACTCGCATTACCACATTTGAGGCAATACGCAAGGTTTTGAATGAGTTGAATATTAAATGTTGATGCCTTCTTCAGCGAGGAATTCATAATAAACATCTAAGTGTTTAAAATAAATATCCCAATGATTGAATTCAGTCATTGGGATATTTATTTTAAACCAGCCAATGATTTATTTTAAGACAGCCGCTGTCTATTGTGAAAGGGTTATATTTCTTATTAATTACGTTTTTCGATACAGGTTTTTCACCTTCCTAAAGCATAGCTTTAGGGAACGGATAGCTACGCTTTAGCCTATCTAAAGCATAGCTATTTGAGGGCTTGATAAGAAATTCTAATAGCCATTGTGACATATTTCATTTCCAAACAGGTGAAAAAGGCTGTGTAAGAGTTGCCCTTCACCCGTAAACGACTTATTTATAGGGAGCCCGGAAGAAAGGTGAAGGTGAAGAGGGAATTGAAAATAAAAGATATGAGGGGATGTATCGCTTGTTTATAATGACTGACTTTTGAATCTTTTTAGTTTAGTTATAGCTAATTTCTTCGATGAAATGGGAGAAAATAAAAATCCTCCGCATCAAATGCAGAGGATTTTGTGATCGCGACAGGATTCAAACCTGTAACCGGCTGATCCGTAGTCAGCTACTCTATTCAGTTGAGCTACGCGGCCATTCTGTTAATTCAAAAAAGTGATCGCGACAGGATTCAAACCTGTAACCGGCTGATCCGTAGTCAGCTACTCTATTCAGTTGAGCTACGCGACCGTTATTTTGTTTTAACGGGTGCAAAGATACGGACTTTTCCCGAATTAGCAAGCTTTTCACCGACTTTTTTTGTAGAAAATTATTCTATGAACCGATAATTGAATAGTTGTAAACCTATACTTAGTCCGACATTCCACTCCCTTTTCGGTGAGCTATAATGATTTATATATGCAGAGATATCTCCAAAAGGCAATTGACATACAACAGAAATTTCTCCTAAATATTCAAACTTGGAGAAAGCTTTTCCGTAATATGCTTTATTCAACGAGTTTTTTTCGATTGGATAAATAGGCATAAAACCATAAAATTCTCCCCGAAGATGGAACATCTGGCTTAAACGGTAAATAGGCCGAATGCCGGCTCCGACAAATTGATTGGCACGAAAGGCTTCGTTGTAAGTCAATTTGCTATGTAATGTAGGAGAAAACTCTCCAGCTTGCATCATTGTGGCCGTATAGTTCTCGGAGAAGTTTTTGGAGGCATACAGGGCTTTCAAATACCATCCTAAAACCCAATGTTCACTCATATTATGATATTTCTCTTTCATATAAGATAATTGCAGCCAGGAGTGATGATCTTTGTTGTTACTGGTCGTACTTCCTTCGCCCGGATAGAATCGTTCTTTTCCAACGAAAATCTGGGCTACAAGGGCTTCTCTGTATCCACGTGTAGGATATTGTTTGGAATTAAGAGTACTTCCATTAAAACTAATTGATCCACCAAATAAATCATAGCGGCTTTTATCAAATTTGTCATTTCCGAAGTCAATGACACTTTTTTGAAAATATTTATCCTCTATTCTTGCAATTCCTACTCCAAACTCTGCTCGCTTGCTCGAAAGGAAAGGTAATCCAACCTGTAATTTCAAGAAACGTTCGTCTTTCTGGTTAAAGGCCGGTTTGTTATTTCGCGAAAAAAGTTTGTCCTTCTTAAAATAGTCGAAAGTACTGATCGAACCTATAAGACGATACGAGGTAGGAATGGCAGTGGCAAAGTCTATTTTTGCCATAAATTGCACGTTGTTATATACCTTTCCAAGTTGCCCGTCAAGAATAAACTCTTTGGCATAGTAGTTTAAGTCCTGATAACTAAGTCCCAGGTAGATCTGATTCGAATTGGAGGTGGATATGTTACCTCCCAGCCGTACAGCAAAGTTGTTTTCCAGTTTGACTTTTAAATGCAGATCATAGGTGTCATCTTCCGGATTATAAATTGCATGCGGTATGATTTCTGAAATCATTTTATCTGATAGCAATCGAAAATAACCTTGCTTTAAATCTTCATAGGTGAATTCTTTGTTATCCGACTTATGAAATTCTTTCTTCATATATGCCTGTTGTTGTGGATTAGCTCCATCAATGATGATATTTTTAAAACGTAGTTCCGGGAAATTACTACGGTATACCATTCTCCTTAAACGAATATTGTCCAGATTCACACGCCGATGGATACGGCTTTTGATAGAATCCATCATGCTGATGGTTCGATTATATCCTATATCATGTAATTCGTCGATGCGTTGAAAATCCATCAGATTGACGTTGTCATATTTGAACGTCATTAAAATCCCCATAGAGTCCGGAATAGAATAGTCGGTTTTCTGCATCACCATATTCTCAATTTGACTCATGAGGTCATTTTCCTTGGGTTTAGTGGGATTGGTGGATACAACGCTTCCTATAATGACATCCGGATGAAAATCATCTCTCATGACGTCCGTGGGAAAGTTATTATAGATACCTCCATCGTAGGCCAGTACATTGTCTATTTCAATGGGTTTAAACATGAAAGGGAAGCTCATGGAAGCTCTGACGGCATCTCCTAAATCTCCTTCCTTCATGACTAACTGTTTTTTATTGTACACATCGGACGCAATGCAACGGAAAGGAACAAAAAGTTTATCAAAATCTCCCTTACAAGCGGCCGTAGCACGTGCATATAGGTCAACAAACACGAGATTCATTTGAATCGGGTTGACAACACTGGTAGGCAGGAATTGAGGTTTTAAACTCTTCAGTGAATCTTTGAATGAAAAACGAATATTGAGAAATTCGGGAGTGGGAAGATTCTTTTTGAAATGATATACGTATTTCTCTTCCACTTCTCCGGAATACCATCGTTTAAAGTCCTCCGATTTGAGCAGTTCTACCATGTCGTCAGGAGAGTATCCCATGGCATACAAGGAGCCGATAATGGCTCCCATGGAAGTACCAGCAATGTAGTCAATAGGGATGTTGTTTTCTTCCAATGCGCGAATGATGCCGATGTGCGTCATTCCTTTGGCGCCACCACCGCTTAATACAAGTCCTACTTTTTGGGCATGGATAGCCGGGATGATCAGCCATAAAGTAATGAACACTAAAAAAATCTTTCTCATAACCCAAATCAAACAATTGAATTTTTTGTCTATTAAGTGTTCAAATATATACAATACTTTTCAATTAATCGATATTTTGCCGATCGTTTTAAATTGAAAAAGAGCATTACAACGTGTATTTAACGTTGAATGCTCTTTCTTGAAGTATGTGTAATGTTTAAAGGGGCGATATTAAATCAGCTCAATGCTACGTTTTACGAAGTTATTCAAAGCTTCACCTCTTAACATATTGTTTTGAAGTAAGGCCAGATCGATAAGCTGGCGGATAACTTTGTTATTGCTTGCATAGCCGATAAAGATAGCTTCTTTCTTGCTTTTCAGATCATCCCACTTCTTGTCGAGATCGTTTAATTCATCTTTTTCAGCTGTTGGGATGTCTTCTTCCTTTTTATCCTTCTGTTTGTCTTTCAACTCATTACGTTGTTTGTTGACGTTATCCATTTCGGAGAGTATCGGAGCTACTTCTGCTTGACAGGCATTCTCTTCTTCATTCAATACTTGTTTTATCAACTTGTGGTCTGAATTCAGGATCAGATTGAACATGTCAGGCATTTCGCCGTAGAAGCTCATTCCGGCTTGAATATTTGCCATTTCTTTCATACGACGCATATATTCGCTTTGAGTAATCATGACCGGAGCCGAATTTTCTCCCAACGCTTGCGTCATCACATTGAATTCAACCTTATCCATTTTAGGCAATTGGCTCTTGAAGGCTGTTGTGATTGCATCTTGTTTGTTGGCTTCCAGAGTTTCACCTTTCTTGTCTTCTTTTACAATCAGATTGTCAACAACATCACTGTCTACACGGGTGAAACGGGATTTCTCAAGCTTTTGCTCCAACATACTTACCATAGCTACATCTAACTGGCCATCCATGAGCAAGACATTATAGCCTTTATTGGTTGCAGCCTCAATATAGCTGTATTGTTCGTCCTTGTTATTTGCATACAGATAGATTAGATTTCCATCTTTGTCTGTCTGGTTATCTTTAATAAGGGTCTGATATTCCTCGAATGTGTAATGTTTGTCATTTGTATCGGTGAAAAGGGCGAATTTTTGCGCTTTATCATAGAAATCCTCTTGTGTGAGCATTCCATAATTGATAAATATTTTCAAGTCGTTCCACTTTTCTTCAAACTGCTTACGATCATTCTTGAATATAGACTGTAAACGGTCGGAAACTTTCTTGGTGATATAAGTTGAAATCTTCTTCACGTTTGAGTCGCTTTGCAAGTATGAACGGGAAACGTTCAACGGAATATCCGGAGAATCTATTACTCCATGTAACAAAGTCAGGAAGTCCGGCACAATGCCTTCAACAGAGTCTGTTACATATACTTGATTGCAATATAACTGAATCTTGTTCTTATTTAATTCAATATTGCTCTTTACCTTCGGGAAGTAGAGGATACCAGTCAGATGGAATGGATAATCCACATTCAGGTGAATCCAGAAGAGTGGTTCATCAGACATCGGATATAGCTTGCTATAGAATGATTTGTAATCTTCATCCGAAAGTTCGCTAGGTTTGCGTGTCCACAAAGGAGTGGTATCATTGATTATATTATCTTCAGCCGTTTCTACCTGTTTGCCATCTTTCCATTCTTTCTTTTTTCCAAATGCAATAGGAACAGGAAGGAAGCTGCAATATTTCTTCAGAAGTTCGGAGATACGTGCTTCTTCGAGGAATTCTTTGCAGTCGTCATCAATGTATAAGATGATATCTGATCCACGGTCGGCTTTTTCTATTTCTTCAATAGTGAATTCAGGGCTGCCATCACAAGTCCATTTTACGGCTTTTGCATCGTCTCTGTATGATTTAGTGATAATCTCCACTTTCTTTGCAACCATAAAGGCAGAGTAGAAGCCAAGTCCGAAATGTCCGATAATGGCATTTGCATCGTTCTTATACTTCTCCAGGAAGTCATTAGCTCCAGAGAAAGCTATTTGATTGATGTACTTCTCTATTTCTTCTGCAGTCAAACCGATACCACGGTCAGAAATGGTAATAGTATCTTTGCCTAATTCAACGTGAACAGTTAAGTCACCCAGTTCACCTTTGAATTCGCCAATAGAAGCAAGCGTATTCAGCTTCTGAGTGGCATCTACCGCATTGGATACTAACTCGCGCAGAAAAATCTCATGGTCACTGTACAAAAACTTTTTAATGATAGGGAAAATGTTTTCTGTTGTAACCCCAATATTACCTTTTTGCATAATACGTATATTTTTTTAGTTTATCTATTGATTAATTTTAATTGATATTTGTCCATACAGAGACAAAAAAAATGCCAGACCCGAAGGTCTGACATTATGGCATATTAAATTATTTTCTTATTCAGGAAATAACTCTATTCCGGAGAAACAACTTTCATCTCCAATTTGCCTTTTTCTTCATTAAGGGTTACTTGAATAGTATCTCCCTCTTTTAAAGACGAGGAAATGATGAGCTCGGATAAACCATCCTCCAGATAGGTTTGAATTGCGCGCTTCAAAGGACGGGCGCCATATTGTACGTCATATCCCTTGCTAGCGATGAATTCTTTCGCCTTATCTTCAATAACAAGCTTGTAACCAATAGATTCTATTCTATCGTACAATCCTTTTAGCTCTATGTCTATAATCTTTGTTATCGCTTCCAGAGAAAGTTGATCAAACGTGATAATCTCATCTACACGATTGATGAATTCAGGCGCGAATGATTTATTTAGAGCTTTTTGTATAACACTTCGCGAGAATTCTTTATCATCCAGGCGGCTTTGTGTCGCAAAACCAACACCACGTCCAAATTCTTTCAGCTGGCGGGTTCCGATATTGGAAGTCATGATAATAACGGTATTTTTGAAATCTACCATTCTGCCATAACTGTCAGTCAGACGACCCTCATCCATTACCTGAAGCAGGATATTGAATACATCCGGATGTGCTTTTTCTATTTCATCAAGCAATACAATAGAGTATGGTTTACGGCGCACTTTTTCTGTCAGCTGGCCACCTTCTTCATATCCTACGTATCCCGGAGGTGCCCCAACCAAGCGTGAAACAGTGAACTTTTCCATATATTCACTCATATCGATACGAATCAGTGCATCGGCAGAACCGAACATATACTTGGCCAACTCTTTTGCTAGGTGAGTTTTACCAACTCCTGTCGGACCTAAGAACATAAACGTGCCAATGGGCTTATTAGGATCTTTGAGTCCTACACGGCTTCGCAAAATGGCTTTGACCAGCTTTTCTATCGCTGTGTCTTGTGCGATGACTTTAGCTTGCAAATCTTCTTTCATACCTGCTAGCTTGATGCCTTCGGCCTGTGCCATTCGTTGTACTGGAATGCCTGACATCATTGAGATAACATTGGCAATTTCTTCTGCATCAACAGTTTGCCTGTTTTCTTTTAGATTGGCTTCCCATTCTTTTTTCATCTCATCCAATTGGATAGAAAGTTCTTTCTCCTTATCACGGAAGCTGGCTGCAAGTTCAAAATTCTGCGATTTTACGGCTTCATTTTTCTTGTTTTTAGCTTCTTCGATCAGCTTTTCCTGTTCTTCTATCTCTTTGGGTACATTGACATTAGTAAGATGTACACGTGAGCCGGCTTCATCTAAAGCATCAATGGCTTTATCAGGGAAATTACGATCTGTGATATAGCGGTCTGTCAGCTTGACACATGCTTCCAATGCTTCATCTGTATAATACACATTGTGATGATCTTCATACTTATCCTTGATATTACGCAAAATCTGCAGAGTTTCGGCAGCAGTAGTCGGTTCTACGATTACTTTTTGGAAACGACGTTCCAATGCGCCATCTTTCTCAATATTCTTACGATATTCATCAAGAGTGGTGGCACCGATACATTGTATTTCTCCTCTTGCCAATGCTGGCTTTAGCATATTGGCGGCATCCATAGAGCCTGCTGCAGAGCCTGCGCCTACAATCGTGTGAATTTCATCAATGAATAATATAACATTCGGATTCTTCTGCAATTCATTGAGAATGGAACGGATACGTTCTTCAAATTGTCCACGGTACTTTGTTCCTGCCACAACAGCAGTCATGTCAAGAGCAACGACTCGTTTATCAAACAGGATACGCGAAACCTTTTTCTGAATGATTCTCAATGCAAGACCTTCAACAATCGCTGATTTTCCTACACCGGGTTCACCAATCAGAATTGGGTTATTCTTTTTGCGTCGACTTAATATCTGCGCTAAACGTTCGATTTCTCTTTCTCTGCCCACAACAGGATCCAACCGTCCTTCTTCTGCCGCTTTTGTCATGTCAGTACCGAAATTGTCAAGTACCGGCGTATCATTAGACGGCTTCTTGGAAGCGGTTTGTGCCTGTTGGCGTTCATCCGAGCCACCTCTGCCGGAACGAGGAGAAGACATTTCTTCGTCATCCTCATCGTCTTCCGAAAAGCCCATGCCGGAATTGATATCCGGCTGCAATGTAGCTTGCTCCAGTACTTTCACGTAGTTTATATCGTTTGCTTCAAGTACGGAAGCCGCCATATTGTTTTTTTCTCTTAAAATAGCCAATAATACATGTTCTGTATCAGCGATGTTACTTTTCATTCCACGAGCTTCTAAAATACACATTTTTAATATCTTTGCCGCATCATTAGATAACGGCACCTCTGCATCAGGCAATAACATTTCATCAGCTTCTGCCTTCAGCTGAGCTTCAATCTGTTGCTTTATAGCAGCCAGATTGGTGTTGAGTTTAGACAATATCTCGATAGCTTTTCCTTCACCGTCACGGAGTATTCCCAGAAGCAGGTGTTCGGGACCTATATACCTACTTCTCAACCGATTCGCTTCTTCCTTACTATAGACGATAATGTCGGAAACTCTTTGTGAGAATTGATTATTCATACTTTTTTCCTTTTCTTCTAAGGGTTATTCACTGGCAAATATACGCATTTAATCAAGTTTGTATTGCAATATTTGCTTTATTTCTTATATCTACAAATGGCGTGCCATAAAAACAGTGTATTTGTATTATATATATTAAGGTATAACAAATAACAGGCTCTTTTTTACCGATGTTATTTATCTTTCCATATTATATTTATCGTTTTTATCTTTTTATTTTCGTATTTTAAAGTTTGGCGGGTTATCGTCCCGGTCATGATAAAACTTTCTTTCTAAAAACTTTCGTATATCGGGGAAAAGTAGTACTTTAGCGTGGTTTTTCACAAACCGTAGAATGTATAATTAATAATCATTTTAAATGCTTGAACAAGACAGAATTATAAAGATTAACATCGAGGAGGAAATGAAGTCATCGTACATTGACTACTCCATGTCGGTCATCGTTTCGCGTGCCCTTCCGGATGTTAGAGATGGATTTAAGCCTGTTCACCGTAGAATTTTATACGGAATGATGGAATTAGGCAATACTTCAGACAAACCTTATAAAAAGTCAGCGAGAATCGTGGGTGAGGTACTTGGTAAGTATCATCCTCATGGGGATTCTTCTGTTTATTTTGCAATGGTACGTATGGCGCAGGAATGGGCAATGCGTTATCCTTTGGTAGATGGACAGGGAAACTTTGGTTCTGTGGATGGTGATAGCCCTGCTGCTATGCGTTATACAGAAGCTCGTCTCAATAAGTTGGGTGAAGCAATGATGGATGACCTGTATAAGGAAACCGTTGATTTTGAGCCTAACTTTGATAATACGCTGGTGGAACCTAAGGTGATGCCGACGCGTATCCCGAACCTTCTGGTGAACGGAGCATCCGGTATTGCTGTTGGTATGGCTACCAATATGCCTCCTCATAATCTTTCGGAAGTGATTGAAGCATGTGATGCATATATTGATAATCCGGAAATTACGGTAGAGGAACTGATGGAATTTGTTAAAGCACCGGATTTCCCTACTGGCGGATATATATATGGTGTGAGTGGTGTACGCGAAGCATATTTGACAGGTCGCGGACGTGTAATTATGCGTGCGAAAGCTGAAATTGAAAGCGGACAAACACATGACAAGATCGTAATAACAGAGATTCCTTATAATGTAAATAAGGCCGAACTGATTAAATATATTGCTGATCTTGTAAATGATAAGAAGATAGAAGGTATCTCAAATGCCAACGATGAGTCTGACCGTGATGGTATGCGTATTGTTATTGACATAAAACGTGATGCAAATGCAAGTGTAGTGTTGAATAAACTCTATAAAATGACAGCTTTGCAGACCTCTTTTGGCGTTAACAATGTGGCTTTGGTTCATGGACGTCCAAAAACGTTGAATCTAAGAGATTTAATTAAATATTTCATTGAGCATAGACACGAAGTTGTTATTCGTCGTACTCAGTTCGATCTTCGTAAGGCGAAAGAGCGTGCGCACATTCTTGAAGGTTTGATTATTGCTTCAGATAATATTGATGAAGTAATTCGTATCATTCGTGCTGCAAAAACTCCGAATGACGCAATAACAGGCTTGATTGAGCGATTTAACCTGACAGAAATTCAGGCTCGTGCAATTGTAGAAATGCGTTTGCGTCAGTTAACCGGTCTGATGCAGGATCAGCTTCATGCGGAATACGAAGAAATAATGAAGCAGATAGCTTATTTGGAAAGTATTCTGGCTGATGATGAAGTATGTCGTCGGGTAATGAAAGAGGAATTGTTAGAAGTCAAAGCGAAATATGGAGATGTACGTCGCTCTGAAATTGTTTATTCTTCAGAAGAATTTAATCCGGAAGACTTCTATGCAGATGATCAGATGATTATTACAATTTCTCATATGGGTTATATTAAACGTACACCGTTGACCGAATTCCGTGCACAAAATCGTGGTGGAGTAGGTTCGAAAGGTACGGAAACCCGTGATGAAGACTTTGTAGAGCATATTTATCCTGCTACCATGCACAATACCATGATGTTCTTTACACAAAAGGGTAAGTGTTATTGGCTGAAAGTATATGAAATACCTGAAGGAACGAAGAATTCTAAGGGCCGTGCTATTCAGAACTTGTTGAATATTGATTCGGATGATAATGTAACTGCATACTTGCGTGTGAAGAGTTTAGAGGATTCCGAGTTTATCAATAGCCACTATGTATTATTCTGTACTAAGAAAGGTGTAATAAAGAAGACATTGCTTGAACAGTATTCTCGTCCTCGTCAGAATGGTGTAAATGCTATAACTATCCGCGAAGATGATAGCGTAATTGAAGTTCGTATGACGAATGGAAATAATGAAATCATCATTGCAAACCGCAATGGTCGTGCAATTCGTTTCCATGAGGCAGCAGTTCGTGTAATGGGACGTACAGCAACAGGTGTACGTGGTATTACGTTGGATAATGATGGTCAGGATGAAGTAGTAGGAATGATTTGTATCAAAGATTTGGAGACAGAATCTGTAATGGTAGTTTCCGAACAAGGATATGGTAAACGTTCTGAAATTGAAGACTATCGTAAAACGAACCGTGGAGGTAAGGGTGTGAAGACCATGAATATTACCGAAAAGACAGGTAAGTTGGTAACAATCAAGTCGGTAACCGATGAAAATGACTTGATGATTATCAATAAGTCTGGTATCACTATTCGTTTGAAGGTAGCGGATGTTCGTATAATGGGCCGTGCTACTCAAGGCGTTCGTCTGATAAATCTTGAAAAACGTAACGACCAGATTGGTTCGGTATGTAAGGTTATGACAGAAAGTCTTGAAGATGAAATTCCGGCAGGAGAGGCAGAGGGTACAATCGTGAGTGATCCGAATGCTGATGTTCCTGATATTGATGATGCAGCGGACGTAAATGAAAACGAAAGCAATAACGAAATTGAGGAATAGACATAATATTAATAATTAATCAAACAACAATCATGAAAAGAGTATTATTTTCTATGGTTTTATTGATGGCTGTTAGCTTCTCATTCGCTCAGATGAAGAATGTGAAAGAAGCAAAGAGTATGGCTAATGACGTAAAACCTAATTTTAAGCAGGCTGAACAGCTTATTAAGGAGGCTATGAAGAATCCTGAAACGAAGGATCTTGCTGACACATGGGACGTTGCTGGATTTATTCAGAGACGTATCAACGAGGAGCAAATGAAAAATGCTTTTTTGAAGAAACCGTATGATACATTGAAAGTATACAATAGTATTCTGAAAATGTATGAGTACTATAATAAGTGTGATGAATTAGCGGAAATACCTAATGAAAAGGGAAAAGTTAAAAACAAATATCGGAAGGCTAATGCTTCCAGTATGTTGGCTGAACGTCCTAATTTGATTAATGGTGGTATTCAGTATTTCAACCTGGACAAGAATAAAGAGGCTTTGAAGTTCTTTGCAACCTATGTAGAGTCAGCTTCTTATCCGATGTTAGCTGATAAAGAATTGGCTAAAAACGATACTCTTCTTCCGCAAATTGCTTATTATGCAACATTAGCTGCTGATAGAGTAGGTGATAAAGATGCGATCATTAAATATGCTCCTATGGCTTTATCCGATAAAGATGGAGGTAAATTTGCAATGCAATTGATGGCTGATGCTTATAAAGCTAAAGGTGATACTGCTGCATGGATTAAGTCTTTGGAAGAGGGTATCCTTAAGTTCCCTGGAAATGATTATTTCTTCGCTAATTTGGTTGATTATTATAATAGCTCTAATCAAGCTTCTAAAGCTATGGAGTTTGCTGATAGAATGTTAGCTAATGATCCGAATAACAAGTTGTATTTGTATGTAAAAGCATATCTTTATCATAATATGAAAGAATATGATAATGCAATCGAATACTACAAAAAAGCTATTGCTGCTGATCCGGAATATGCAGAAGCATACTCTAATGTAGGTTTGGTATATTTGATGAAAGCACAGGATTATGCTGATAAAGCAACAACAGATATCAATGATCCTAAGTACGCTGAAGCACAAGCTGTGGTTAAGAAATTCTACGAAGAAGCTAAACCATTCTATGAAAAAGCCAGAGCTTTAAAACCCGATCAACAAGATTTATGGTTGCAAGGTCTTTACAGAGTTTACTATAACTTGAATATGGGACCTGAATTCGAAGAAATCGATAAGATGATGAAGTAAGATCGTTTTCTGAAAAAATATAAGAAGGCTATTAGAAATAGTAGTCTTCTTTTTTTTATTCAATAGTTTAAAGTAGTAATTGAAAAATCTTATATTTGATATGGACTTAAGTGGAACAGGTAAATTTCTTCATTTAAATAAAAATAGAAAAAGGAGTAAGGTCATTATATTACTCCTTTTTCTATTAAACATAATATTAATTATTCCCTAATCTTGGATGCTCATTTTTTGCCTGATTTGATCAGCTGTTAATAACAAGCAATGGTGTATCTGAATGGAAAATCATTTTTCTGGCAATACTTGGATTAAATAATCGAGCAAATATATTCCTTTTGTAAGAAGTCAAAGTGATTATATCTATATGATTATCTTTGATATACTGATCAAGTCCTTTTAATAAATTATCATTCATCACTACGTCATAATGAATTTCAAGCCCCGGATATTGCTTGTGAAAATATTCTTTTATACCTGCTAGTTTTATTTCATTCCAGGTATCTTTAGAATCTGTAAGGTGTATCAAAGATACAGAAAAATGGAATGATTTCCAAGTATTAAAGAATGCCTCGAAAGCAATTAGATCTCTTTGATCAAAATTGGTAATAAAGGCAATCCGTTTTACTTCACTAAACTGTTTAAATGGTGTATTTTCCGGAATAGCCAATACAGGCGTGCGACTTCTGTCAATAACTTCAGCGGTTACACTGCCAATTAAATCAATGTCTTTCTGATTTTTGCCTCGGGTACCCATAATGATAACCATAGGACGCTGTTCTTTAGCATATCTTAAGATTTCCTCCTCTGGAATACCTTCACGTAAGATGCAGCTATATTTAACGTTGGGAAATTCGCCTGATGCAACTTTTTCTTTTATCTTCTCTGATAAAGCATTGAGATCAGAATGGACTTTTTGGATAATCGTTTTTACAGATTCTTCATCTCCAATCTGGTAATTGAAAACATCCCCATAAGGCAACGACGATGCATAAATAGGCGTGAAATAGACATGCAACAGGATGACTTCTGCATTTTCTGTTTTTGCCAGATTGAATGCAAATTCACATGCTTTCATCGAATAATTAGAGAAGTCGACGGGAATTAAAATCTTATTTGATTTATCTTTTACTTTGGGCTCCTTCTCTCCCACTATACTTTCAGACAGCCATGTAGAACTTTCTGTTATTTTCAAAGCACGTGGCAGATCGCTTTCTTTAATTCGTAAACGCACTCCCGATGAAACAACCGGTTGTATTTGATTAACGTTATGAATGTAGGTTTCTATACCTTCATTTTCCAAGACATTCTTTAAGATCTGCGCTTTGGTGTATGTCAGAATGGCCAGGGTTACTAATTTGTCTTCCATAAATGTACATTTTATAAGGTGAAAACAAATAAGAAATCCCAATTGTTTGATTCAATTGGGATTCAGTTTGTTATATTTTAAACTTGCACAGATTCGGTAGCCTGTTCTTTTTGCATACTCATATTCAATTCATCTAGGATTTTTAAAGCCCGATCAAGAACGGTCGTGTCATCCAACATTACAAGCCCACCATCTGGACCGGGCTCGAGATGTATTCCGACGCTTTTTCCCTCCTTGAAATTGTGTCCTCCGAAGAAGTTTCGCACTGTATCTACGTGCAAACCAAGTTCGTCTGCTATTCTATGCATGCTACCGCTAGGCAATGAATCTTTAATTTTACGAAGTTCATTAAACGTTATTGTTCTCATGTCTCATAAATTTAATGGTTAATACTATGTGATTTTTTTATCACGCTATAAACTTAAGCAAAAAAAAAGATAAAACAAATTATTTGCTTATCTTTTTTTCTTGAATATATAAAATCTATTAATGACCTTTATATCACCTCGATAGCAGAAGCAGGTACCCACCCGACTTTTCCATCTTCCAGTCGAATTTCTTTCCATTCTTTCATAGAGTTGTCTTTGACACTTACCTTTCTCCCTTCATGGAGAATAAACAAGCTAGTTCCACTCTCGCTTGGAGTACTTCGTACTGTTACACTCGGATTCATTACTATCGCCTCACTTCGATTAACCAAATGCTCTTTTTGTTGCGAAGCAAAAAGATTAGAGCAAACAGTGACAATCAGCAAAATGATTCCTGATATGAATCCTATTTTCTTTAACATAATCTGTTTGGAGAATATAAAGAAATAGAAAGCGATAATCAATAGAATAAAGGAGACAATACCCCATGTGGCCCATGCATCTACACTCATACTATTTGTCAGAGATTTGATCCATGAAACAAAGAATACTTCAGGAACAGGTTCAACCTTGTCTATTGTTTTTGCACGTGCCACTTCAAGATTAGCACGGATGTCACCATTTCCTGGTTGTAATAGCAGAGCACGCTCATAATTTAAAACAGCTTTCGCTATCTCCCCTATTTTATAATAACTATTTCCCAGATTGTAATAGGCGTCGGCAGCTTCTCCATTTTTCAGTAATGCTTCATATATCTGAATAGCTGCTGCATAATCTTCTTTTATATATGCGGAATCTCCTTCAGCTTTTGTTGCATCTTCCAGTGTATTACTGGAAAATGTGGTATGCGAAGCGTGGATAGAATCAACTCCATTCGTTTGTCTAGTATCAATGCTTAACGAATCTTGTCCGAAACAAGTAAGCGACATTGATAATAATATAAAAAATAATATCTTTTTCATGACATAATCTCTTCTGGGTTAATGTTTTATTGAATTCTCCATTTTGCTTATTACTTCTATTGAAGAAGAATAAACTTTATCCATAGCTTGATTCTCATCACCTGGAGCAAACCGGGCAAATTCACAATCATTCAATGCATTCAGGAATTCTTTGATTAGTTCCTCATTTACTCCGTGATTTCTTAGTTTCTCTTCAATATTATCTTTAGATAAACGAGATACCGGAATATTCAGTTTGTCACTTATATATCCCCACAATGCCTTTAATACCTCATCGTAGAAAGCATCTTTTTTATTTTCGGAGAGTAATTTTCCTGCAAGCTTCATACGCTTCGTTGCCACTTTATTTGCTTTCTTCGTACGCATTTTAGCAACATTTGCATTTTCAGCAGCTTGCTTACGATAAATAATAAAGAAAATAATAAAGGCAAGGGCCGGAATGATATAGAACAACCAATATGTCATTGAACCATAGAAGAAACTTCCTTTAGGTTGGAGAGTAACTTCATTCTGTTTGATATAACGGATGTCTTCACCTAATACTTTCAAGTCCTCTTTATTCGTGAAGTTAGCAATTACTTGATCCGCATTACCTGCACCTTTCTCAACATTTACTACATAATCTTCTGTTTTCAGTGTTTTATAAGATTTGGAGCGAATATCAAAATAGCTGAAAGATACTCCCGGAATCTTATATGTTCCGGCATGTCTCGGAATTGCCAAATATTCAATAATTTTATTGCCTGTGAGTCCTTCCCGGGTTAATCTGACTTGATTGTCTACTTTGGGATCATATACTTCAAAATCATCCGGGAATTTAATTTCCGGATTAGAAATCAACTTCAGGTTACCTGTACCGGATATTACCAGTTTAATAGTAATAGCATCATTGGTTTTCAGTTCCTTACTGTTGATAGAAGAAGAAATATTGAACTCTCCCACTCCACCTGAAAAATCTGCAGGTTTACCCGTAGGAAGCGGATTGACATTTATTGCTATCTTAGGAGTGGAAATATTTTTTTTAATTTCAATGACATTACTTCCTCCATTGAAGAAGGCATCAAAAGGATCATCTGATTGCACAGGTTTTCCGATAGTCATCTGGAACTGTGCCGGATCAATATATAGCTTTCCTGATTGTTGCGGGAAGAGAACAAACTGGCGATAAACCGTTGTATAGTAATTACGTCCCTGATAATGCTCCGGAGTCCATCTTGCATTGGTTGTCATTTCTATTTCTTGAGAATGGAAACCTTTAAAGTCGGGCAATTTCGCATTATTAAGTTGTAAGTTGGATTCTCTGGTGTATATTTTATAGGTTAGGACAAAAGCCTCCTGTTCATACACATTTGTTTTACTGGCACTTGCCATAATAAAAAGGTCCTGATTAGAGACACTTGTACCAGATGAGGAATGTATAGAACCACTACTACTATTATTTTGTCCGCTATTGCCACCTTGATCTTGTGGCAATACTTTAATCTTTACTGAGTTTGACACCATTTGGTCACCATCGGCAACAATGGAGGCACCGGGTATTGTGTATTCTCCGGCATTATTAGCCATTAATATGTATGTAAATGTAATACTACTAGTAGATGTAACATTACCATTCACTATTTGAGTACTACTTTGTTGTGAACGGCTTGGACCCATCAATACATCAAAACCTTTGATTGATGGTGCCCGAAAATCTTTCACTTTTTGTGTAGTTACAATATACGACAGCCTGAATTGTTCGCCTACTACCACTGCATCAGGAGCAGAAGCAGTAAAAGACACCTTATCAGCAAACACATGAGTGCTATATGCTATCAATGCCATCAATATAATAATCAGTTTTTTCATTGCTTATGAAATTTATATCATCAACTTTATATTACCAATCTTTTTCCAAGCGACCGCCTTGCATAACTTTTTGTTGCTTCTTCACTTTATCCTGCACATCTTTCTCGTCCTGCATGACAGAATTCAGTAATTGTTCAGCATTTTCCTTTGACATCTGATTATCTTGTTTCTTTTCAGATTTCGGTGGTTGCTGCTGATCTTTCTTTTCATCTTGTTTCTGATCCTTCTGTCTGTCTTTATTCTGGTCCTGTTTCTGATCTTGTTTTTGCTGATCTTTGTTTTGGTCCTGATTTTGATCTTGATTCTGCTGATTTTGTTGGTCTTTCAGCATTTTCTGTGCAAGAGCCAAATTGTACCGGGTTTCATGATCGGTAGGATTATTACGCAGTGACATTTTATATGCATCTACAGCTTTGGCGTAGTCTTTACCAGCCTGGAAAATTACCCCCATATTGTGATAAATATGGGCGAGTTTCATTTTATCTTTTTCTATTTTGCTGGCCGATACATATTGTTCCATGGCATCCTGAAACTTTTGCTGTTGCGAAAGGGTATTTCCCAGATTATACATGGATACCGTAGACTTGGGATTAGCTTCCAAGGCCTTCCGGTAGTTCACCTCTGCATCAACAAATACGCTATCATTAAACAGACGGTTTCCCTTACGGATATAGTCGCGTTCTGCTTTCTGAGCCGATACACCAGCTGCCGCTAACAGAAATACAGCGAATAGAATATATTTACTTTTTAACATACGTATAACTATTTCTTATTAGAAAACAGGTGAATGTTCTTAAATAAAGGATTTTTGCGATCCAGAATTAAGATTTCTGCCAATAACAATAGTAGAATAACCCATGCAATAGCCTGGAATTGTTCGTTAAACTCCGTATATACTTTCGACTCTACATCAGATTTCGCCATTTTATTCACTTCTTGATTGATGGCCTTTTGGGCTGAATTAGAATTATCTACTCGTACATATATACCTTTTCCTTCTTTTGCAATTTCCTGACACATAGCTTCATTCAAACGGGTAACAATCACATTACCTTCCCGGTCGCGGCGGTAATCATTCGTTCCTTCCACCGGTATTGGAGCGCCATCAGGCATACCTATTCCCAATACACTTACCTGAATACCCTTTTCTGCCGCAGCTTTGGCAGCTTCCACTGCACCACCTTCATGATTTTCACCATCAGTAATAACAATAATGGCGCGTCCTACCCCTTCTTGCGGAGTGAAACTACGAGCTGCCAGATTGATTGCTTCCCCAATAGCTGTACCCTGTTTAGAAATCAACGAAGGACTAATGGATTCTAAGAACATCTTAGCGGAAATATAGTCACTTGTAATTGGCAGCTGTGTAAAAGCGTCACCGGCAAATACAATCATACCTACCTTATCATTATCAAGCTCATCTACTAATCTGGATATTAATCTTTTTGCTTTTTCTAAACGGCTAGGCTGTACATCCTGCGCTAACATAGAGTTTGAAATGTCCAAAGCAATAATTACCTCTACTCCCTTGCGTTTAACCGTTTCCAGTTTTGAACCGAATTGAGGGCGTGCCAGTAATACGGAGAACAAACCAATAGCAACAAAAATAATCCAGAATTTTACATCCGGACGATATTTGGATACGTCAGGCATTAACTGAGCCAACAAAGTCGGATCTCCGAAACGTCGGATATTCTTTCTCCTCTTGTAATTGGAATACAAGTAGAAAGCTGCTAAAAAAGGTAATAGCAGCAATAAATATAAATATGTAGGTTCTCCAAATCGAAACATCTTCTTACTATTTTATGATTGGCAAATAACGATTGACAAACATCCTTATGGAATTTTCTTGAGTACCGAATTACGTAATAGTACTTCCAACAAGACACAGAGAAAAGCTGCTAAAGCAAACCAATGATATTCTTCGTCCCGCTTACTATACTCTTTTACATTCAGTTTCGTCTTTTCCAGTTTATCAATTTCTTCATATACTTCTTTAAGCTTCGAGTTGCTCGTAGCCCGGAAATAGTTACCATCTGTCGTTCCGGCGATCTCTGTCAATGTCTTTTCATCAATTTCTACCGGCATACTTACATATTGCACCGTATTTCCGACTGGATAAGGATAAGGAGCCATTCCATTGGTACCTACTCCGATGGTATATACACGAATACCAAAGCTTTTTGCTATTTCTGCCGCTGTCATAGGCGAAATATCTCCCTTGTTATTAGTACCATCCGTCAATAGGATAATAACTTTGGATTTCGCTTTGCTATCTTTTAAGCGGGTTACAGCATTTGCAATACCCATACCGACAGCAGTACCGTCAGTGATAAGACCACATTTGATATTATGTATCATATCCAACAATACAGCATGGTCTACAGTCAACGGACATTGGGTGAAAGTTTCTCCTGCAAATAATGTAATACCGATATTATCATTGGGACGTCCATTGATAAACTCTGCAGCTACGTCTTTAGCAGCTTCCAGTCTGTTCGGCTTCAAGTCTTCAGCCAGCATACTGGTAGAAACGTCGATAGCCAGCATAATATCAATTCCTTCTATCTCACTGTTCTGCCATTTATTAGTAGTTTGCGGGCGTGCAAGAACCAAAATAACCAGTACTAAAGCAAGGCAACGTAATAGAAATGGAACATGCAACAAATAATTCTTATAACTTTTAGGTGTATGCGCATATACCCGGGCATCTGAAATTTGAAGAGTTGCTTCACTTTTCTTTTGCTTCAGGATATACCATACAATATACGGTATAAGCAATAATAGCAAAAACAGATATTCAATATTGGCAAAAACCATTTTATTTATGATTTAACAGTTTACTATTTAGTATTAAGCTATACATCCTTTATACAAAAAGATTGTATAACTGTAGACCTATATATATAAAGGTACCGATCAATGCTGCTGATAACAATGCAATTCCACAAATCAGCATAGCTTTAACACGTAAAGAACGTTTCTCAATAATAGTGATTTCCGTTGGTTGCGGTTTCTGATTTTCCTCTTCCGGTTGTTTGGTCTCATTGATAAAATCAATGGCATTAATCAAATTGGCATCGTTTTCATTCATCTGAGGATTATGCTTGGCGAACTTCACTAAATCAGCAGTCTGGAACAATAGTTTTAGGTCTGATATGGCCTCTTTATCATTCATTTCCAGTAACTGATCAATTATTTCAGAAGAAGTCATTTCCAATGCATTAAATCCGAAACGATCCTTAATATATGTACGAATAGCATCGGTAAGTTCGGTATAGTACTCCTTCGATTGCCCTTTCTGCCACACCTTCTCTGTCTTGATACGTTCTATCTCTTTCATTGCAGCCTGATGTGGCGGCAATTTAGGTTCAACTTTAATTTTACGGATAATCGGTTTATTATCACGTATGCGAACAATCAGATAGATCAGCAAACCAAGCAAAGGTAAAGCCAAGAATGAACAAGCGATCAATCCATACCAGTCTTCCCATGCAAAAGGAGCTTTCATCACAGATTTTTGTCCGAAGAACTGGTCCGGATGTAAGGTGTCAACCGGCATTGAATATACTTTTAATGCGAGAGCTTTGGAGTTGTACACTTTCCCATCTACGGTAACTGGCATTGGCGGGAGATAATATAGAGCAGAGTCAAAAGAAGTGATAATGTACTCCTGCGTAATCACCATCCGCTGACGATCATTCAGGAATTGGGTATCTGGTTTGACTGTTTCTATAATTTCCACACCTCTTACCAGTGTATCAGTGTAAGCAGGAAAAATAGCACGCTGTTTGGCATCCATGGCTACTTGCAGTTGCACTTTCGCCTGTTCGCCGATCAGTATCTGCAGTGAATCAATTTTTGCTTCTACTGTAACAGACTGTGCTACTGCTTTACTGACAAACAATAGACCTAATAATGCTATCAGAATAATATTTCTATTCATCTTTGATTCCATTAATTTCGTTTGGCAAATAAATTCAACAATGCCTTTACGTAATCCTGATCGGTTCTGACGGATACAGCATCTACGTTGCTTTTGGTAAAAGTATCGTTCAGTTCAGTCTGCTTTTGTATCCACCAGTCGCGATGTGCCCGGCGTACAGCTTTGGAAGAGGTGTCAATCCATTGTTCATGCCCAGTTTCTGCATCTTTGATTCGCATCAGTCCTACTGGAGGGAGATCACTGACTCTCCTGTCGTATACTTGCAATGCTACTACATCATGTTTCCTGTTAGCAATGGTCAGCGCATTCTTAAAGCTTTCCTGGTCAATAAAATCTGATAAGATAAATGCAGTGCAACGCCTTTTCATTACGTTTGTCAAATATTCCAAGGCAAGACGAATATTTGTGCGACGGCTTTCCGGTTGGAAATCAATTAATTCACGGATAATATACAAGATATGTTTACGTCCTTTCTTGGGAGGAATAAACTTCTCTATCCGGTCTGAAAAGAAAATCACACCTATTTTATCATTATTCTGGATGGCAGAGAAAGCAAGAGTAGCAGCGATTTCCGTCACCATATCTTTCTTTAACTGCTTGATCGTACCAAATTCCAAACTTCCGGAAACATCAACCATTAACATAACTGTCAGTTCACGTTCTTCTTCAAACACTTTCACATAAGGTTTATTGAAGCGCGCAGTCACATTCCAGTCTATGTCACGTATATCATCACCGAATTGATATTCACGGACTTCCGAAAATGACATACCCCTACCTTTGAAAGCCGAATGATACTGGCCTGCAAAGATATTGTTAGACAATCCTCGTGTCTTTATTTCAATTTGGCGAACTTTTTTTAGTATTTCACTTGTTTCCATTTATACAGTAGTTAATTAGTAGATAGTTAAGTAGTCATGCATAGATATTTATGACTACTTATTGACTGTATTATAACTACAAATTAGGGTACTTCAACCTTATTCAGAATCTTACTGATGATTTCGTCCGAAGTCATGTTGTTAGCTTCAGCTTCGTATGTCAATCCGATACGGTGACGAAGAACATCATGTGCTACAGCACGTACATCTTCCGGAATAACGTAGCCGCGACGTTTGATGAATGCATACGTACGAGCAGCTAAAGCCAGATTGATAGACGCACGAGGTGAACCTCCGAATCCGATCATATCTTTCAGTTCCTTGAGATCATATTTTTCAGGGAAACGAGTTGCAAATACGATATCTACAATATAACGCTCGATCTTCTCATCCAGATAGACTTGACGAACAACCTTACGTGCTTCAATAATTTCATCCGCTCTTAGAATAGGTTTCACATTGAACTTCTCACCATTGATATTCTGACGAATAATCAATTTTTCTTCTTCCAACTTCGGATAATCAATGACTACTTTCAGCATGAAACGGTCAACCTGTGCTTCAGGAAGCGGATAAGTACCTTCCTGTTCGATAGGGTTCTGAGTTGCCAATACAAGGAAAGGTTCCGGTAACATGAATGTTTCTTTACCAATAGTAACCTGACGTTCTTGCATTGCTTCCAGCAAAGCACTTTGTACTTTTGCAGGAGCACGGTTAATTTCATCAGCTAATACAAAGTTTGCGAAAATAGGTCCGCGCTGCACTTTAAAAGATTCATCTTTCTGACTGTAAACCATTGTACCGATAACGTCTGCAGGCAATAAGTCCGGCGTAAACTGGATACGGCTATATTTCGCATCAATCAGAGAAGCGAGTGTCTTAATAGCCAAAGTTTTCGCCAAACCAGGCACACCTTCCAAGAGGACGTGTCCATCGGAAAGTAATCCGATAAGCAGTGATTCAACCAAATGTTTCTGACCAACAATGATTTGGTCCATACCTGTCGTAAGATTGGTAACGAAAGCACTTTGTCTTTCAATCCGCTCATTTAGCTCGCGGATATCAATTGATTCAGCCATAAATACTTAATATTTTATTATTTAAATCCCATTAATTTTATGTAAGCCTTGCCTGTGTCATAAGGCTTTTTATTTTGCCCCAAAAGTACGCCATATAATTAACGATTGCAACTAATTTTTATTAAAAAACAATGCGAAATCTTTAGATTAAGGTACTTTCATACGCTTTTGTACATCCATAACACTTCACCCGACCAATACAGGATTTGCATGGTCGGGTGAATGGATTATAACTACTTATTCTTTTGTAAGTTCTGGTATTTCAATAGTTGTGCCATACGGTACATTGTTGGGGTTCTTAATAACCTTCGGATTGTGTTTCACAATGTATGGCCACATTGCCTTTGTACCATAAAAACGCAAGGAAACCCTAGTCAAAGTTTCTCCTTCTTTGATTGTATATTTTGTCTTGGTTCCCGTAATCTTATAAGATGCTGAATCCAGATAGGCAGAAGTAGCAGGTTGTTGTGTAACCGTTTGAGGTTCTGCTTTGACAGGAATAGCTTCTTCTTTTTTGGCAACCGGTTGTGTCGTGGTAGCGACTTTGGATACATCAGGCGTTATTACCTTTGTAGTATCCTTATGTGCAATCGTATCAGAAAGCTGCGCTTCCGGTTGAACGGGTTGAGTGGTCACAGGCGGCATATCCAGTGCATTCTTGTCAGATGAAGAAGAGAATAAATCCGGATAATAAATAAAAAGAATGACACCTCCGCATAATAACAAAACGACTACAATAACAGCTATTAAATAAGGTACAGGAGATTTTTCCTTCACTGGGGCTGTCTTTTTAGAAATCGGTTGGGATACTTGTTCCGGTTGGACCGGTTTTATCGTTTCTTTTTCAGCAGGAGGCACTATAGGAGTCACAGGTTGCAGATTTGCTTTTAGAAGCTCTTGCTCTATAATCTTTTCGGCAGTGATCTCTTCTTTTTCTTCTTCTATAAATGCTGCTTGCTGCTCATTGATTATCACTTCCTCTTCCGGAACCTCTTCATCTTCCAGCTGTTCTACCTTTTCTTCGATATCAGTCTCTGTAATGGCTTCTTCGGGCTCTTTAGGAGACGTCTGTTCTGTCGATTCCTGTGCTATTGCAGATTCCTCAGTAATAGCAGGTTCTTCAATGGACTCTTCCACAAGTGGCTGACTGGCTATTTGCTCTTCCTGAATCGGCTCTTCTTCCGAAAGACCATCATCAGTACCTTCATTTTCTTCTATCACAGTAGTTTCAGAGTCATCCCCCATCTCATTCAAGACTGCCTGTGCTGACGCTTCCTCTCCTGTTTCTTCTTCCTCAGTCTCTTCTATCGGAGTATCTTCCAGAATTGTATTTTCATTCAATACAACAGTCTCAAAGTGTGCAAAAGGTTTATTTATCGTATCCCTTAGATTTGCATCCGGAGAAAATGAGACTTTTGTATGTCCTTTTATCTGGAAACGCTCGCCTGTGTTGACATTGACACTTTCCCGGCTATCTACATCAATAAGTTTGAAAGTTCCCAATCCTTTGATTTTTACAGTCTTTTCGTTCTCCAAGGCTTGTTCTATCAAGAGGAAAAACTCTTTAACAAACGCTTCGGCGTCTTTCTTGGTCATGCTATGTTTGGCTGCCAATAAGTCAGTAAGGTCTTGAATTGTTAGTCTTTCATTCATAACGGGAAATATTTATTTAAACTTATCTTTCAATGTATTGCTAGGTCTATACGATAATACCAATTTAGGTGGAACCAGCATGCGTTGTTTGCTTGCCGGGTTGATTGAAATCCGTTCCGCTTTCTTTTTCACTTCAAAAGAACCGAATCCTTGAATTGCAATCACATTACCTTCTTCCAATTCTTGTGTCATACTGGACAACAAAGAATTCATCAATTCGGAAGTATCCTTGATTGTGTATCCCAATCTTTCCGCTAGTTCGGATGTAAATTCCTTATTATTCATAGTCATTTATAATCTTTGCATATAAATCAAAATCGTCCGCATTCACCACTTCTACCTGATAAAACTGTCCGATCTTAAGTTCTCTCTCTGAACGATCAATCAATACTTCCGGATCTACTTCCGGTGAATCAAATTCTGTCCGTCCGATATAATAATCTCCTTCCAGACGATCGATGATCACTTTCATCTGTTTACCGATCTTTTCTGCACTTAACTCTGCCGAAATACCTTGCTGGATATCCATCAATTCATCAAGTCGGGCTTGTTTAACCTCTTGTGGAATAGAATCTTCGTATGTTTCTGCAGCATAAGTCCCTTCTTCTTCGGAATATGCGAAAGCACCCATTCGATCAAAACGTACTTTACGTACAAATTCTTTGAGATCCTCGAAGTCTTCCTCGGTTTCTCCGGGATGTCCTACCATTAAAGTCGTCCTCAGGTGAATGCCCGGCACTTCTCTGCGGAATTGTTCGATCAATTGGTAAGTATCCTCTTTGCTCACTTGTCGGCGCATTAACTTCAACATATTGTCACTGATGTGCTGAAGGGCAATGTCCATGTATTTACATACATTGTCACGTTCGCGCATAACCCGGAATAAATCTGTTGGGAAATGTGCTGGATAGGCATAATGCAAGCGAATCCATTCCACCCCGGGTATATCAGAAATACGCTCAATCAATTCCGGAAGCATTTGTTTCTTATACCGGTCTATGCCGTAATAAGTCAATTCCTGTGCGATCACCTGAAATTCTTTCACGCCTTGCGATACCAGGTATCGTACTTCGTCCAGAATTTCTTCCATTGGTTTGGAAATATGGTGTCCTGTAATAATAGGGATAGCACAATAAGAACATTTACGATCACATCCTTCTGAAATTTTCAGGTAAGCATAATGCTGGGGAGTTGTCAATGTCCGTTCGATATATAATTCATCGTGATAGACCTTTCCCAAGTCCTGTAAAAGCCCCTTCCAATTAAACTTCCCATAAAACTTATCTACCTGTGGTATCTCAACAGCTAATTCCTTGAGATAGCGTTCGGAAAGACAACCCATCACGAAAAGTTTCTTTAAATCCCCTTCTTCCTTTCTTTCAGCGAACTCCAGAATCATATTTATGGATTCTTCTTTGGCATCACCAATGAAACCACATGTATTGATTACCGCAATTTCTCCTTGCGGATTTTCAGTGTCATGAGTTACGCTGTATCCGACTTCCTCCAATTGGCGCATTAGCTGCTCGGAGTCAACCAGATTTTTAGAACATCCTAAAGTAATAATATCTATTGTTTTTCTTTTCATGCATTTTCTCCAAACAAGGAATCAACGAATTCATTTTTACGGAATACCTGCAGGTCTTCCATGCCTTCGCCTAGTCCGATATACTTAACAGGAATCTTGAATTGATCGGAAATACCAATCACAACACCACCTTTAGCGGTTCCATCAAGCTTAGTGATGGCCATAGCGGTAACTTCCGTCGCCAAAGTAAATTGTTTGGCTTGCTCAAATGCATTTTGTCCGGTGGAACCGTCCAGTACCAATAAAACTTCATCCGGTGCATCAGGCACTACCTTTTTCATCACATTCTTAATTTTGGTCAACTCGTTCATTAAGCCTACCTTATTGTGCAGACGACCGGCTGTATCAATAATAACCACATCTGCGTTATTGGCAACGGCCGAACTAAGAGTGTCATAAGCCACAGATGCGGGATCTGCTCCCATTTTCTGTTTAACTACGGGAACTCCTACCCGTTCTCCCCAAATCATTAGCTGTTCCACAGCTGCAGCGCGGAAAGTGTCAGCGGCTCCCAAGTAAACGGATTTACCTGCTTTCTTGAATTGATAAGCCAGTTTACCAATGGTTGTAGTTTTACCTACCCCATTTACTCCCACAACCATAATGACATAAGGTTTTCTTGCGATGGGTACGTCGAAATCAGCTACATCACCCGAATTATTTTCAGTAAGCAGAGCTGCTATTTCGTCACGTAATATAAGATTCAGTTCCTGAGTATTTACATACTTATCTGCAGCTGCACGTTTTTCGATGCGCTTGATAATATTTAAAGTTGTTTCTACGCCGACGTCAGATGTAATCAGCACTTCTTCCAGATTATCTAATACTTCATCGTCTACTTTTGACTTGCCAGCCACAGCACGAGCTATTTTACTGAATACGCTCTCTTTGGTTTTAGATAATCCTTTATCTAAAGTTTCCTTCTTCTCCTTTGAAAAAAAACTAAAAAATCCCATATTTACACTTGTTTGTATAATACATTTGCTACAAAGATATAACAAAGGATTGGAAAAGTAAAAAAAGAAGCAATAAAAAATCCCCTCATTGTTCGCCAATGAGAGGATTTTGCAGTTATAGCGTATATGCTATTTCGATTATTTTTTGAAAAAGTCTTGTACTTTTTCGTTCGGAACCATTTGTTCATCAAAAACGTATGCTCCAGTTTTCGGAGATTTTACCATTTTGATAACCTTGGTATAAGCACGACCTTCTTTAGAACCTTCGTGCAAACTTGCTACTGTTTTCTTTGCCATGGGTTATACTACTTTATTATTTAATTTCCTTGTGTACTGTTACTCTCTTCAGAATCGGGTTGTATTTTTTCAACTCAAGTCTTTCTGTAGTATTCTTTCTGTTCTTAGTTGTGATATAACGAGATGTTCCCGGCATTCCACTGTCTTTGTGTTCTGTACATTCCAGAATCACTTGTACTCTGTTACCTTTTGCTTTCTTTGCCATTGTAAGTTTTCTCCTCTACGTTTAGCCGATTACTTTAATGCTTTTCCAATCACAATAACCTTTAGCCACAGCTTCAGTCAGCGCAGCATCCAGTCCTTTTTTGTTGATAATACGCAACCCGTTAGCACAAATGCTAAGGCTGATCCAACAATCTTGTTCTACATAATAGAACTTTTTGTTAAACAAGTTCAAATCAAAGGTTCTTTTAGTTCTTCTCTTTGAGTGTGAAACATTGTTGCCAATCATGGCTTTCTTTCCGGTAATTTGACAAATCTTCGACATTTCTATCTTATTTTTATAGTTTTATATCTATACTTCTTTCAAACAGGACGCAAAGTAAGCACTTTTATCCGTATAAAACAAGAATTTCCTAAAATAATTCACTTCCAGGCACCTATTTTTCTTTATTTGAGTAAATCACGAAGCATTAATAGTGCATTATTGCCTGCTCTTTCGATATTCATGCTTCTTCCGCGGTTCGTTTCCTGTTTGTAAGTACGAATTTCGTTTTTATAACCAGCGGCTATCCAAACAGTTCCCACCGGCTTCTCGGGAGTACCCCCTCCAGGACCTGCTATCCCTGAAGTAGCAACGGCGCAATCGGTTTTTAGTGTTTTCATCGCACCTTTTACCATTTCAATCACAGTTTCTTCGCTGACAGCCCCATGTTGCTCCAATGTTTCGGAGGAAACGTGTAAAAGTCCCATTTTTACTTCATTAGAATAGGCTACTACGCTTCCGTTAAAATATTCAGAACTACCGGCAATGGAGGTCAAACGTGCGGCAATACTGCCTCCGGTACAACTTTCTGCGGTGGAAACGGTCAATTTCTTCTTTTTTAAAAGTTCACCGACTATAACTTCCAATGGCGTATCTTCTTCACCGAAAATGTCTTCACCAAGTATTTTCTCTAATTTTACCTTTTCACGTTCAAGAAGAACTTTTACTTCTTCCCTGTTTTGTCCGCGTCCTGTCAGTCTAAGACGAATAATCCCCAGCTTAGGCAAATATGCCAATTTGATACATTCTGGCAGAGCACTCTCCCACGGTTCCAGTTTTTCTGCCAATACGGATTCCGGATAGTGTTGTACAAGAAATGTTTGATGCATAATCACATCCGTTTGAAACCTCTCGTGCAGCTTAGGTAATACACTTTCTGTCATTACGGCAGTCATCTCTTGCGGAACGCCCGGCATGGAAACAAGTACCTTTCCATCTCTTTCGAACCAGCTGACAGAAGCACTTCCTACAGGATTATTTATCACTGTACAATCTTTCGGAACCATTGCCTGGCTTTTGTTGAGTGCATTCATTGGTATTTTCCCTGCCAGTACCCGTTTTACATTTTCGAATACTTCTTCGCTGAAAACCAGTTCTGTATGAAAGTATTTGCATAAAGTTTGTTTGGTGATATCGTCTTTGGTAGGTCCGAGTCCTCCGGTTACTAAAACAATATTCACCCTTTCCATCGCATTATCAATCGCTTCCAAAATTTCCTTTTCCCGGTCACGGATTGAAACAATACGAAGAACCTCAATGCCTATTTTATTTAATTCCTGCCCCATCCAGGCTGAATTAGTGTCGACAACCTGTCCTATCAACAGTTCGTCGCCAATGGTTATTATTTCGGCAAACATACTTCTTAGTTTTTATCCTATTATATATAATAAGGTGTACCCAATTATAACGTCACACGAGAATAAGCCGGAAGATCAATAGAACAAAAGTCCTTATCCAGATATTTGAAATATCCGGTAATGGCGATCATGGCTGCATTATCAGTCGTATAACTGAATTTAGGGATAAAAATGTTCCAGCCATATTTCTCGGCATGTTCCCGGAAAGCATTACGCAATCCATTATTTGCAGAAACTCCTCCGGCCACAGCTATTTCATTAATCTTATATTCTTTGGCGGCTTTTCGTAATTTATCCATCAGAATATCCACTACAGTAGCCTCCAATGATGCTGCAAGATCTACTTTATGGTGTTCTATGAAATCAGGATCTTCCTTTAACCAGTCGCGTAATGAATATAAAAAGGAAGTTTTCAATCCGCTGAAGCTGTAATCTAAACCAGGAATATGCGGTTTGCTGAATGTAAAAGCTTTCGGATTTCCCTGACGAGCCAGTTTATCAATGATCGGTCCGCCGGGATAACCAAGTCCCATCACTTTAGAGCATTTATCAATAGCTTCACCTGCGGCATCGTCAATAGTCTGTCCAAGAATCTCCATATCATTATAGGCTTTGACCAGTATGATTTGTGAATTTCCTCCAGATACCAGCAAACAGAGAAATGGGTAAACAGGTTGTCTCTCTTCTTCTCCTTCCGCTTTAATAAAATGAGCTAAAACATGTCCGATCAAATGATTAACATCAATCATTGGGATGTTTAAAGAACAAGCGAATCCTTTTGCAAAGGAGACTCCAACAAGCAAAGACCCCATCAATCCCGGTCCGCGAGTGAAAGCTACCGCGCTCAACTCTTCTTTGGTGACGCCGGCACGTTTTAATGCTTCATGTACTACCGGTACGATGTTTTGTTGGTGTGCCCGTGAAGCCAACTCGGGTACTACTCCGCCGTATGCTTCATGTACGGCTTGACTTGATACCACATTTGACAGCAAATAACCATCCTTGATTACGGCTGCCGACGTATCGTCACAGGAGGATTCAATTCCTAAAATTATTGCACTCATAAGTATTTAAACTATTAAACGGTGCAAAAGTAATCATAAAACTACGATTCGTAACGAACTATTTTATATTTTTGTTCGCAAAATAAAAGTTATCGCATATCAGAACGCTGAAAAAGACTGTACGCTGGGTAGTAGGTATTGTACTGGGAGTATATATCGGGACTATTGTTTTGCTGAATATACCAAACATTCAGCAAGCAATGAGTGTATTTGTAGCTGAAGAACTTTCCGAAGTTTTAAATACAAAGGTAGTAATTGGTAGAATTAATATCGGTCTATTGAACCGTATTATTATTGATGATGTATTGCTTGACGATCAGAGTGGTCAGGAAATGCTTAAAGTCACACGTTTGTCCGCCAAGTTCGATATTATGCCCTTTTTTAAAGGAAAGATATCCATTAGCAGTGTCCAGCTTTTCGGATTTAATATCAATCTCCGGAAAGAGACTCCGGATTCCCCTCCTAATTTTAAGTTTGTTTTGGATGCTTTTGCTTCCAAAGATACCGTGAAGAAAGAAAACTCCCTTGATTTGCGTATTAATTCCATCCTGATTCGTCGTGGAAGGATGTCTTATCATGTGTTGTCGGAAGAAGAAACACCGGGGAAATTTAACGCTAAGCATATTCAGCTTCAAAATATCATCGCTAATATATCGCTGAAGGCATTAAGTAAGGACTCTTTGAATTTAGGGATCAAGCGATTGAGCCTTGATGAAAAAGCATCCGGCTTCTCTTTGAAAAAAATGAGTTTGAAACTGGTTGCCAATAACAAGCAGACAAACATTGATAATTTTACAATAGAATTGCCCGAAACCTCTCTCAAGCTTGATACCATTCATTTGGAGTATGATAGTTTGAAAGCTTTTGACCGTTTTACAGAACAGGTGCATTTCTCTTTCCGTACTTTGCCATCGCAAGTTACTTTAAAAGATATTTCTCCTTTTGTCCCTATCCTCTCGCATTTCAAGGAACCGGTGACGTTGGATATGGAGGTGAAGGGAACTGTGGATCAGTTGACTTGTTCGCATCTGGAGATTACAGCCGATGACCGTCAGTTCCGTCTGCGAGGAGATGTATCGCTTCAGGACTTATCTCATCCACAAGATGCGTATGTATATGGAACTCTTTCCGAACTTTCGGCCAATACGCGCGGAGTCGGTTTTTTAGTGCGTAATTTGAGTCCTAATTATAATGGAGTTCCTCCTCTTCTCGAACGTTTGGGCAACGTGAGTTTCCAGGGAGAAATTTCGGGATACTTCACGGACTTAGTTACTTATGGACAATTACAAACGAGTCTTGGAAATGTAAAGACCGACTTAAAATTGAGTTCTGATAAGACAAAAGGATTGTTTGCGTATTCCGGAGCTGTCAAAACAGAGGATTTTCAACTAGGTAAATTATTGGATAATGAGGAATTGGGAGAAATTACTTTCAATCTGGATGTACATGGCCGGCATATTGCTGACCACTTGCCTGCCGTAGAATTGAAAGGACTGATTGCTTCGATAGATTATAGCAGATATAGATATGAAAATATCACACTGGACGGAGAATACAAACAAGGCGGATTTAATGGAAAGATTGCGTTGGATGATCCTAATGGCTCTATTTATCTGAATGGAGACGTAAATGTTGCATCCAAAGTTCCTACTTTTAATTTTCTTGCAGTAGTCAATAAAGTACGCCCACATGATTTGAATCTTACGACCAAATATCCTGATGCAGAGTTCTCTTTAAAACTGAAAGCCAATTTTACAGGTGGATCAGTGGATGAGATGATTGGAGAAATCAATGTGGATAGCTTGGAATTTACAGCTCCGGATAAAGCATATTTCATGCAGAATATGAATATCCGGGCAACCAAACAAAATGGAGAAAATCAGCTTAGATTGACTTCCGAATTCCTGAAAGCAAGCATAGAGGGAAAATTCCAATATCACACATTGCCTGCCAGTATTCTGAATATTATGCGGAAATATGTGCCGTCTTTGATATTACCTCCCAAGAAGCCGATTGAAACCCATAATAACTTTTTGTTTGATATACATATATATAATACGGACATTTTATCTACGATATTTGATATACCGTTAACGGTATATACTCATTCTACGTTGAAGGGATATTTTAATGATGCTTTACAACGCTTGCGTGTAGAGGGATATTTTCCCCGTCTGCAATATAAGAACAACTATATTGAGTCAGGTATGATTCTGTGCGAGAATCCGGCAGATCATATTCGTGCACGGGTTCGTCTGACTAATTTGAAAAAGAAAGGAGCAGTCAATCTATCTCTGGATGCACAAGCTAAAGATGACAATGTCAGTACGACTTTGGATTGGGGAAATAATGCTGCAGCAACATATAGCGGGAAATTAGCAGCTGTTGCCAAATTTCTACGTACAAGCGGAGAAAAGTCATTGTTGAAAGCGATGGTGGATGTGAAGCCTACTGATGTTATTTTAAATGATACTCTCTGGAAGATACATCCTTCGCAGGTGGTGGTCGATTCCGGACGAGTGGATGTGAATAATTTCTACTTTAGTCATCAGGATAGATATGTACGCATTAACGGCCGGCTTTCCGAGAATCCTAAAGATACTGTAAAAGTTGATCTAAAGGATATAAATATGGGATATGTATTTGATATTGCAAGTATATCCGACGATGTAAACTTTGAGGGCGACGCGACAGGAACGGCTTATGCAAGCGGAGTGCTTAAAAAGCCTATTATGAATACCCGTTTATTTATAAAGAATTTCTCACTCAACCACGGTCGTTTGGGTGAACTGGATATATATGGTGAGTGGGATAATGAAAATAGAGGTATCCGGTTGGATGCATCCATTCAGGATATATCTCCTTCTCCGTCGCGTGTCACGGGTATTATTTATCCATTAAAACCCGAGAGCGGACTTGATTTAAATATTGAAGCAAATGAATTGAATCTGAAATTCCTCGAACATTATATGAAGTCTATTGCCAATGATATTAAAGGGCGAGGAACAGGAAAAGTACATTTCTATGGAAAATTTAAAGGATTGAACCTGGATGGTGCGGTTATGACAGATGCATCCATGAATTTTGATATTTTAAACACACATTTTGCGGTAAAAGATACTATTCATTTGGCTCCTACCGGATTGACATTCAATAACATACATATCTCTGATATGGAAGGGCATTCGGGGAGAATGAATGGATATTTGCTTTTCCAGCATTTTAAGAACCTAAACTATCGTTTCGAGATACAGGCAAATAATATGCTTGTGATGAACACAAAAGAATCGACAGATATGCCTTTCTATGGTACGGTATATGGTACCGGGAATGTATTGCTCTCTGGAAACGCCATACAGGGGCTCGACGTAAATGTGGCCATGACCACCAATCGAAATACTACCTTTACATATATTAATGGTAGTGTAGCATCGGCTACTAGCAATCAGTTTATCAAATTCGTGGATAAAACACCTCGTCGTACTATCCAGGATTCTGTTCAAGTAATCTCATATTACGAACAAATACAGCAAAAACGTCAGGAGGAGGAAGAGCAGAAAACAGATATCCGTTTGAATATTCTCGTGGATGCAACTCCCGATGCCACCATGCGAATCATTATGGACCCTATTGCCGGAGATTATATCAGCGGAAAAGGTACGGGAAATATCCGGACGGAATTTTATAATAAGGGCGATGTGAAAATGTTTGGTAATTACCGGATCAATCAAGGAGTATATAAATTTAGTTTGCAGGAAGTGATTCGTAAAGACTTTATTATCAAAGATGGAAGTACAATAACGTTCAATGGTGCACCTTTGGATGCTAACATGGACATACAAGCTTCATATACAGTGAACTCTGCCTCTTTGAATGATTTGATACCGGATGCTTCGGCTATTATACAACAACCCAATGTGCGTGTAAATTGTATCATGAATCTAAGTGGTATGCTGGTACGACCGACTATCAAACTGGGTATTGAGCTTCCGAATGAAAGAGATGAAATACAAACATTGGTACGTAATTATATCAGTACGGAAGAGCAAATGAATATGCAGATTCTTTATTTGCTGGGTATTGGCAAGTTCTATACGGAAGATGCCCGTAATAATAATCAGAATTCGAATGTGATGTCATCGGTGCTCTCATCTACTCTCTCCGGCCAGTTGAACAATGCACTTTCACAGGTCTTTGAAACGAATAACTGGAATATCGGTACGAATTTGAGTACGGGTGATAAGGGTTGGACAGACATGGAAGTAGAAGGTATTTTGTCGGGACAATTATTGAATAACCGTTTATTGATAAACGGAAACTTCGGTTATCGGGATAATCCGATGGCTAATACTAACTTTGTAGGAGACTTTGAAGCAGAATGGCTGATTACCCGTTCGGGAGATATTCGTTTGAAGGCTTATAATGAGACAAATGACCGTTATTACACAAAAACAAACTTGACTACACAAGGTGTAGGTATCATGTATAAAAAGGATTTCAATAAATGGAGTGATCTATATTTCTGGAATAAATGGCGGTTACGCAATAAGCGGAAACGGGAAGAAGCTGAAAAGGTGAAACCGCAACAAACGGACAGCATCACTGATAAAACTGCTAAATCGGCAGTGAAAAGAAAACGTGTACAGGAGCAGTAAAAAATAATAAACGATGACATATCCATCAGGAATTATGTCATCGTTTGTTGTTTGTGAGAATTATGTTTCAGAATTATGCACTTTGACCTATGAAAGGACAGTACCGTTCTCGCCTATGTTTACTACTTTATCTACATCCCCCTTCTCAAGTTCAATTCGATAATATATGCTACCATCTGCTTTTTCAATATACTCCGCTTCGTCAAAACGATATTCTCCATATTGATTATTGAGAGTATTGTTTACTGCTTCAGGCAATTCATTCTGACGTATTTCCCATGAAGTAGAATACCAATTTCCAGTCTGGTTGAACAATACATCTTTTGGGATTCCATTATGAATGATATCTACCTCTGTATATCCAAAATCCCAATCATTTCTATCATCCTCAACGTCTACTTCCATGATTCTTGCATTCGGATACTTTTCATTGATGAAGTTTTTCATAGCTTCAGTCAATTGTACAGGAAGATGTTCGTTGTTATCATCATCAGTGTCTACAATGCTTTTAATCAGAGTTCCATCAGCAGAATAATACAAATCGACCTCCTGATTCTGCTTTTCGACTTCAATTACGAAAACAGTTTCAACGCCTGTCCGTTCCAGTTTGTCTATATCATCCCGCTTCCATGAGGCATATTCGCTGTTCTCAAAAGACATTTTTACTGCTTGTGGTAATGCATTGTAAGGAATGTCCGTTTCTGTCATTTGCCATTTACCATCTTGGGTGAACCATGCAGATGCTTCATATCCGTCATAGAAATCTGCTACATAATATCCAGACTTAGTTTCCCACTTCACATTTGCAGCATTAGGGAATTTGGATGAAAATGCACTTTGAAGTTCGGCAGGAACAGCTATTGAACCATCGTCATCGTTGTCACAACTTTGCAGACTCCATGTGACGCTTAGTGCCAGTAAAAGTGTATAAATCTTTAGTTTCATCTTTGTTCAATTTAAATAGGTTTAGAAATCAATATCAATCAAATTAAATTTCAGGTCAAACTTCAGTTCCGTACGGTTGGACAGTTTTACTTCATAATCTTTCTTATCTCTCTCAATTTTTAGAATTTTAGCATCAGGGTAATTGGTCGTTACGTATTTCTGAATAGCTGCCGGAATAATTGCTGTAGGTACAGAACTATATTTGCAGTTCACTTCTTCCCAGTTGCCTTTGTTGTCAAACTCCACTTTATCGCCATTCGTGAAAATCACTTCATAACTTTTATAAAAGAAATCACTCTCCATTTTGGCTAATGCTACTTTGCTGTCGGCAAAATGCTGTTTGATAAACTGCTGTGCCGGTTGTGGCATTTGAGTTACCTGGATTGGTTTGTCGTCATCTGCACGAGCTACTGTTTGCAAAGTGAAAAGACACACTAATAAGAATACTAACTTTTTCATAATCGTTGTTTTTTAATATTGGTTTTTACTATTATTATTAATTTGATAATGCAAAGATGAGAGGAGAATCTGAAAAGATTTGGGAATTTTGAGAATTTCCGAAAAAAAAATCGAAAAAATATAGTGACGCTATCCGGTTAACATAGCGTCACTATACATAAAGGATACCGTCACCATCCTATAGGGATAGTGTCACTATAATTTCTTCTTGAAATTAGATTCTTTAGGATTCTTTTAAAACTACTAATAGATACATCGCTTATTTTTGCACACACAAATTTGACAATATTCATATTAAACAACCATAAGAACTTTTGTATGACTATGAGAACAAATTATTTTTTATTATTAGCTATTCTATTGGGGATGATCCCTATGAATTACACGCACGCCAATGATTCAATACCTAAGAGCGTGATTCTGTACACACCTTACACAAAAATCTCCGTATCTCCCGGAGCGTCAATTGACTACAGTATTGATCTTATCAACAACACAGACCAGTTGACGAATGCGAATCTTTCTGTCAGCGGATTGTCCGCCAGTTGGAAACACGAAATGAAATCCGGTGGCTGGAGCCTTAGCCAACTATCGGTACTTCCCAAAGAGAAAAAGACTTTCAATTTAAAAGTCGAAGTCCCATTAAAAGTGAATAAAGGTAATTATCACTTTGTGGTATATGCCGGAAACGCCAAACTTCCATTGGATGTGGTGGTTGCTCAAAAAGGAACATACCAGACTGAATTTACTACCGACCAACCCAACATGCAGGGAAATTCTAAATCAACCTTCACTTTCAGCGCCACTTTAAAGAATCAGACTGCCGACCAGCAGCTATATGCTTTGATGGCTAATGCACCTAGAGGTTGGAATGTAGTTTTTAAACCTAATTATAAGCAAGCCACTTCTGCACAAGTGGAAGCCAACAGTACCCAAAATGTAAGTATAGATATTACTCCTCCTGCCAATGTAGAAGCCGGCAGTTACAAAATTCCGGTACGCGCTGCTACAGGTACCACTTCCGCTGAATTGGAACTGGAAGTGGTTGTTACCGGCTCTTATCAAATGGAACTGACTACTCCCCGTGGGTTATTGAGCACAGATGTCACAGCAGGTGATATAAAGAAAATAGAACTGGAAGTCAGAAACACAGGCTCTTCATTACTGAAAGATATTCAGCTGTCTGCTAATAAACCTGCTGACTGGGAAGTAACTTTCGAACCTTCAAAAATCGATGCACTAAAAGCCGGAGAGACATCAACGGTTATGGCTACTTTGAAAGCTTCTAAAAAAGCATTGCCAGGCGACTATGTGACTACCATCATGGCAAAAACTCCTGAAGTAAATGCAGATGCGCAGTTCAGAGTTGCAGTAAAAACTCCGATGATATGGGGATGGGTAGGCGTTCTTATCATTATTGCCACCATCGGCGTGGTTTACTATCTGTTCCGTAAATATGGAAGGAGGTAAATTATGGGCGAACAAGTGATCGTACTTACCGATTTGACCAAACAATACGGTAATTTCACTGCTGTAGATCATATTCGCCTGAATATCCGGAAAGGAGAAATCTTCGGATTACTGGGACCGAATGGTGCTGGAAAATCAACTACTATCTTAATGATGTTGGGATTGACAGAGCCTACTTCGGGAACAGTTGAAATTTGTGGAATCAATTCTACTACACACCCCATTGAAGTAAAAAGGAAAATTGGGTATTTGCCAGAAGATGTAGGATTCTATGATGATATGACAGGACCGGAGAATTTGATCTATACAGCGCGATTAAATGGTATTTCTGATAAAGAGGCAAAAACCAAGGCTATGGAACTGATGAAGCGGGTAGGCCTTGAAGATCAGTTAGCCAAAAAGACAGGGAAATACTCTCGTGGTATGAGACAGCGGTTGGGATTGGCTGATGTACTTATTAAAAATCCGGAGATTATTATTCTCGATGAGCCGACTTCAGGGATTGACCCTGCAGGTGTTCAGGAATTTATCGAACTGATTCGCTGGTTGAGTAAAGAAGAAGGACTGACAGTGCTTTTCTCTTCCCATCATCTGGATCAGGTACAGAAAGTGTGCGACCGGGTAGGTTTGTTCAGTAATGGCCAATTACTTGCTTTGATCGATATGGCAGAATTGAAAGATAAGAAGCAGGAATTGTCTGATATTTATAACCATTATTTTGAGGAAGGAGGAGAAAGACATGAATAAAGTCAATCATCCTTTTTGGGTTATCGTCAACAAGGAAATTTCCGATCATGTCAAAAGTTGGCGTTTTATTATACTAATAGGTATTATAGCACTTACCTGTATGGGGTCGCTATATACAGCACTCACCAATATTAGTGAAGCCATCAAACCTAATGATCCGGACGGTTCGTTTCTTTTCTTGAAGTTGTTTACGGTTTCAGATGGAACTCTCCCCTCTTTTGTGCTGTTTATTAACTTCTTAGGTCCCCTATTGGGAATCGCTTTGGGATTTGATGCAGTCAATTCCGAACAAAATAAAGGAACATTGAGCCGTATGCTGTCCCAGCCTATTCATCGCGATTGCATTATCAATGCGAAGTTTGTGGCTGCTTTGATTGTGATAGGTATCATGTTGTTTGTATTGGGCTTTCTGGTGATGGGATGTGGGCTGATTGCTATTGGTATTCCTCCTACGGCAGAAGAGTTTTGGAGAATTGTTTTCTTCATCATTACCAGTATCTTTTATGTAGCATTCTGGTTGAATCTGGCTATTCTGTTCTCACTCCGTTTCCGTCAGGCAGCGACTTCTGCCTTAGCATCTGTGGCTGTTTGGCTGTTTTTTAGTGTATTCTATACCATGATTGTTAATTTGGTGGCAAAAGGGTTGAGTCCGTCACAGATGGCATCACCTTATCAGATTATCAGTTATCAGAAGTTTATTCTAGGGTTGATGCGTTTGGCACCGAGTGAACTGTTTAATGAAGCTACCACCACACTATTGATGCCTTCTGTCAGAAGTTTGGGGCCATTGACTATGGAACAGGTACAGGGAGCTATCCCTAGTCCGCTCCCATTGGGACAAAGTCTTTTAGTTGTATGGCCACAGTTGACCGGATTGATTGCGGCAACGGTTATTTGCTTCGCTATTTCTTATATCATGTTTATGAGGAGAGAAATACGATCCCGATAACCTGCTCACTATAAAAGACGCAGAGGACACGGAGAAACAGGTGGATGGATATACCTGACAAATTGGTTTTATGATAACCGACAGGTCGTTCACTTAAAATCCGTGTCCTCTGTGTTTTTCAGATGAATCTTATGATTGGGAAATCTCGAAGCAATGTTCATTCTGCTCGAAGTAATATTTTATATTCAGATGTTGCAAACGACAGATGGAATCGGCTATAGCTAATCCCAGCCCTGTAGATCCTTCTTTTTTGCTACCCTGATAGAAACGTTCGAAGATATGTTCCTTGTTCAGCGGATGTTCCACTCCCGAATTTCGGAAAGTAATACCGTTCTTAGTAACGGTGATTCGGATATGTCCCCCATCAATATTATGTACAAATGCATTTTTCAGGAGGTTAGTGAGTAAAGCAACAGCCAGGGATTCGTTCATTGTCACCTTGAAAACGCCTTGTTCATCTATCGTGACTTCTATGTTGCGATAATCATAAACTTCTTCGTAATCTTGCAGATATTGTTTGAGAAGTACATTGAGTTCCAATTCTTTGGTATCCGTAAACTGACCATTATCAATCTTGGAAAGCAATAATAGGGATTTGTTTAATTTAGTGATGTATTCTAAAGTCTGATGCGTTTTCATCAGTTCTTCCAGTTGTTTTTCTGATAGCGAATCATCTTCCATCAACATTTCCAATCGATTACGGCAGATAGCAAGTGGAGTTTGTATCTCGTGTGAAGCATTTCCGATAAACTGTTTTTGTTGTTCGAACATCTGCTCCGTACGTTCCACATAACGAATGGCAGCCTCATTTAATTTCCGGAATTCCGTGATTTGAGTATCGTTACTCAAAGGTTTATTTCTTTTTCCTGTTTGATAACCGTCCAGCCAGTGTAGAAGTACATAGAGCGGTCGCATATTCCGGTAAAATACCCATACGGAAATGATAATAATGCAGAATAATAAAGCTACATATAAAAATATAATCCACACCTGGATGGCATCTCTCAAATCGTCTTTTTCAATGCTGGGAGTTGATACTGTCAGCTCGTGGTATCGTCCTTCATCATCTTTAAAGATAGTAGTAAGAATACGTGCCGGCTCGGTCTCTCCTTTTTCTTCAATGTATACCATAGAGTCTTTATACTGAATATCCTCCCGGCTTTCCGCATACTCTTTGCTTACTTCCATCATATAATATTGATTGTTGGAGCCATTGGTTTTAGAAGGTAGCTCCTCTCCTGCCAATGCCCGGATAATGATGGTTTCCGAATAATCTTCCAAAGCATCATCCACTTCATCGTTGACTTCATCGATCATCGTAACATAAAAGAAGATAGCCCAGACCGTCAGTATGAGGGTCAGAGCAAGGGTAATACGAAGAATGATGTAATATATTAATTTCATGGACAATAATCTCTTTCCTTTTTATTCTACTATCATTTTATACCCAAATCCATAGACTGCTTTAATTTCAATAGTTGCACCAGAATCCTTGAGCTTTTTGCGAAGATTCTTGATTTGTGCATATATGAAGTCAAAATTATCGACCTGATCGATATGGTCTCCCCACACTGATTCGGCCAAAGTGTTTTTATTGATTAATCTCCCAGGGCGATTGATAAAATATAACAGGATATCATATTCTTTTCTATTTAGTTCCACTTCCTGCTCGTTGACAAATACACGATATTTATCCGGTTCTATCCGTACGTTGCCTTGGCGGATATCAATCTCTCCATCATGCTGATGGCGACGAATCACGCTTTTAATTCGTGCATTTAGTTCAACCAAATGAAATGGCTTTGGCAAATAATCGTCCGCTCCCAGTTCTAATCCCAAAACTTTGTCTTCCAGGGAGTCTTTTGCGGAAATAATAATCACGTTCTCCCGCTTATGGAGAGCTTTCAGTCGTTCAAGAAGATCAAGTCCGCTTCCGTCCGGTAGCATGATGTCCAATAAGATACAATCATAGTCGTAATCTTCAATTTTGCGTAGAGCAGAATTGAAGTCACTGGCTGTTTCTACAACGTAACGTTCTTTTTCAAGTGAACATTGAATCAGTTCTCTCAAAGAGGGTTCGTCTTCTACAATCAATATCTTCATAATTTTGTCTCCTTTCTTTTTTACATACTACAAAGAAAAGGGATATTTCTGAAATAAAACTGAAATGGATTGAAAAAAGAGCTTGAAATAACTATTGAATGTCTAATGAACTGTTAGGACAGGCCATAAATAATATAATATGGAAGGAAAAAGAGAAAAGGATGAAAGCGATTGAGCCGTTTCCATCCTTTTTATAATTATGTGCGAATTTTGTTTAATAAGAACGTGCAAATATCACGCGGCAAGCAGATGGTTTACCTGTTACCATACATTTACCAGGTTCTTTGTCGCCCGGAACAAATGACTCGAACGGAATACAACGAATGGTTGCTTTAGTTTCTTCCTTAATTTTTTCTTCGGTTTCAGTAGTTCCATCCCAATGAGCCAGAATAAATCCGCCTTCTTCGATTTTTTCTTTAAATTCGTCATAGGTGTCTACTGTTGTAATCTTGGAGTTACGGTAGTCCAATGCTTTTTTGTAGATATTAGCCTGCATTTCTTCAAGCAGGTTCTGAACGTATGTTTCAATGCCTTCACAGGTAACTGTTTCTTTTTCCAGTGTATCACGGCGCATCACTTCCATCGTGTTGTTTTCAAGATCGCGACCACCCATAACCAAACGAACAGGTACACCCTTCAATTCATAATCAGCGAATTTGAAGCCCGGGCGTTTGTTATCTGCATTATCATATTTCACAGAGATGCCCAGTGCTTTCAACTTAGCTACAATGCCTTCTACTTTAGCATCAATTTGTTTCAGTTGTTCGTCATTCTTATAGATAGGAACGATTACTACCTGAATCGGAGCCAAATGTGGAGGTAATACCAATCCGTTGTCATCCGAGTGAGTCATAATCAATGCACCCATCAAACGAGTAGAAACACCCCATGAAGTAGCCCAAACATACTCCATCTTGTTTTCCTTGTTAACGAACTGAACATCGAATGCCTTTGCAAAGTTTTGTCCCAGGAAGTGGGAAGTACCACTTTGCAATGCTTTTCCGTCCTGCATCATGGCTTCTATTGTGTAAGTGTCAAGTGCACCTGCAAAACGTTCATTGGCTGATTTCACTCCCTTTACAACGGGAACAGCCATATATTTTTCTGCAAATTCACCATATACATTCAACATTCTGATTGCTTCTTCCTCTGCTTCTTCACGGGTAGCATGAGCGGTATGTCCCTCTTGCCACAGGAATTCGGCAGTACGCAGGAAAAGACGGGTACGCATTTCCCAACGGAAAACGTTCGCCCATTGGTTGCAGAGAATAGGCAGGTCACGGTATGACTGAATCCAGTTCTTATAAGTATTCCAGATGATTGTTTCTGATGTCGGACGGATAATCAATTCCTCTTCCAATTTAGCTGCAGGATCTACTACAACTCCTGAACCGTCTTCCGCATTCTTCAAACGATAATGTGTTACTACGGCACACTCTTTCGCAAACCCTTCTACGTGTTCTGCTTCGCGGCTTAAGAATGATTTCGGGATTAATAGCGGGAAATATGCATTTACGTGTCCTGTTTCCTTGAACATGTCGTCCAATTGACGTTGCATTTTCTCCCAGATAGCGTATCCGTAAGGCTTAATCACCATACATCCGCGCACGGCAGATTGTTCTGCCAAATCAGCTTTTACCACCAAATCGTTATACCACTGTGAGTAGTTTTCACTACGTTTGGTAAGGTCTTTCAGTTCTTTTGCCATTATATTTTTCTATTTAAAGTTTTCTTGAGTGTTAAAACAGGGTGCAAAAATACGAAAAATGCATGAACTGCCCTATTCTTCATGCATTAATTTTCTAAAGTCATTTGCTTCTATATTACATATCTCATTTTTCATATTCGTTATATCGTTGCATCCGCGACTATGCTTGTTCAGCATAGCGCCTTTTTGAGAACTAAAGGCACTATGACCCGATGAAAAGGTTTTATACAAAAGAAATAAGCCTTTCCTACCCAATTATGGTATTTTACTAATGTGGTAACCTCAATCATTTGTTTTCCTGTTTCCAATGGCGTAATGAAAATATCGACATAAAACAATAAATGTTTATCGTCTTTTCTCATAATTGCTTCTTGCTTGTCTTCCTCTATAATAAGTTCTTCACTTTCAATAGCTTTAGTTTCTATACCGAAAGGTTTGACTAAACAGGCCCTTATTGCATACAACATTCGGAGCCAAGCGGGGTTATGAGCAAAGACTTTTAAAATAATATCTTTAGGAGACAAACGATTTTCTGTAACTTCTATGGAAAAACTGTCACTGTAATCTACGGGGAGATATTTCTCTATTTTCTTAGCCATATTGGTTATTCAATTAGGGTTATTCTACAATATGTTCAGTTTAGGTTTCGTCCGATAATAGATAAAACCATAGAAAAGGGGGCTTGAAAAATAAAAAATCAGGCAGTTTTTTTTTTAAGATAACCACCTGATTTTCAAAAGAGCGGTAAACGAGGCTCGAACTCGCGACCCCCAGCTTGGGAAGCTAGTGCTCTACCAACTGAGCTATTACCGCATATTTACTGCATTTCTCGACTCAAAAGCCTTATGAAATGGTGATGCAAAGGTAAACATAATTTTTATATCTCAAATAAAATCGCAGAAATTTTAATGCAAGAAAAAAGAGAAATTAAAGCCTCTTCAATTCTTTTGTTTTGATGAAAAACAACCGGATATGAAAAAACGCATATTAGTAGCCCGTATAATTAAAAATATACAGATTGGCGATAGTCGCTATAGAAAAAACTCCAGGATTTCCGGTTAATAAGATTCAGATATAAACTATTTTAGTGAATAATCTATCACTAGGTTCTAAATAGAGAATGAATATTGAATATGTGAGAACAAAGTTGCTTATATTATTTCAAATTGACAGATTTAGTTTCTAGCAAAATAAATAAGATTTAGAGACAAACAGGTACTTTATGGGCTGTTTGGTAGCTTCCTTTTAAAGGGAGAACACGCTTCTCACCGACCAACGGTTGGTTCCATTTAAAGGAACGGAGCTTTTCCTTTAAAGAAACAACTCCAATATGCATTTATATTTTGTATAATCAAGTAGTTTATATCCATTAATAACACGCTTATTGCATATACTTGCATTATTTTATGCATCATTTTTTCTATCTGATAGAAATGATACAAACGTGATTCAAAGAGAAGATGAAAAATAGAACATCTTATAAAAAAGCGTTGAAACCTTCTTTTGTTGTATTGCTATATTCTTTCTGATGAACAAACCTCTCTTTTCATCTGTTAGAATATCTCAAATTCAGATATAACCTAACCAGTATGAAAAAAAATAAGCGACTTTGTATACTATTGACTTTGTATTTTTCCATCGGTCAGATAGATGCACAGATACCATTAAGTTTCGAAGAATCACTGCATCTGTTGAATCAAGGAAATCAGAGTCTGAAAATAGCGGATAAGAGTATTGAGATTGCGAAGGCTGAACGTGATAAGTTGAATGCTTTTTGGTATCCCAGTCTTCAGTCTACAGGTGCGTTTGTACACATGTCGGAGAAGATCGAAGTTAAACAGCCTTTATCGCAGTTTACCGATCCGGCTAAAGACTTTGTACATTCCATTATTCCGGATGACCAGATCATTTCGTCTATACTGGATCAAATTGGGGCAAATACCCTTATATTTCCTTTGACTCCAAGAAATTTGACAACTGTTGATTTATCAGCCGAGTGGGTACTCTTTTCCGGTGGTAAGCGTTTTCATGCCACCAACATCGGAAGAACGATGGTTGATCTGGCACGGGAAAGTCGGGCACAGGTATCGGCCAATCAGCAAAGTTTATTGGTTGAAAGCTATTACGGGCTTCGACTGGCACAACAAATTGTGACGGTTCGTGAAGAAACCTACAACGGATTGAAGAAACATTATGAAAATGCCTTGAAGTTAGAGGCAGCAGGAATGATTGACAAAGCAGGAAGGCTTTTTGCCCAGGTAAATATGGATGAAGCCAAACGTGCATTGGAAGCTGCGCGAAAAGAAGAAACAGTAGTGCAAAGTGCCTTAAAAGTTTTGCTGAATAAAAAGGATGCAGATGCCAATATTATTCCTACCTCTCCCCTTTTTATGAATGATTCATTGCCACCTAAAATGCTATTTGATCTTTCTGTAAACAGTGGGAACTATACACTCAACCAATTACAGCTGCAGCAGCATATTGCCAAACAAGAAGTGCGGATTGCCCAAAGCGGCTATTTGCCGAATATAGCCCTTTTCGGAAAACAGACCTTGTATTCGCATGGCATTCAGAGTAATTTATTACCGCGTACCATGGTAGGCATTGGTTTTACATGGAACCTCTTTGACGGACTGGATCGTGAAAAAAGAGTGCGGCAATCGAAATTAACGGAACAAACTCTGGCTTTAGGGCAGATGAAAGCCCGTGATGATCTGGCTGTTGGGGTAGATAAGCTTTACACGCAGCTGGAAAAGGCACAGGATAATGTAAAAGCTTTAAATGCAACGATTGCCTTAAGTGAAGAATTGGTACGCATCCGAAAGAAATCATTTACAGAAGGGATGGCAACTTCTACCGAAGTTATTGATGCTGAAACCATGCTTGCCAGTGTAAAAGTGGCTCGCCTGGCAGCATATTATGAATATGATGTGGCACTAATGAATCTACTCTCGCTTTGTGGCACACCGGAACAATTTGCAAACTATCAACCTAAACCGTAACAAACAATGAAACCAACTAGTAAAACCCTATCATGGGCTTTTGTCATCATTCTTCTGGCTGTCGGTATTTTCACCGGCTTGGGAGTTATATTAATGCATAAACAGCCGCTGGTCTTGCAAGGACAAGCTGAAGCAACAGAAATCCGTATCAGTGGGAAACTTCCCGGCCGTATCGACACTTTCTTCGTTCAGGAGGGAGACTGGGTACACCGGGGAGATACTCTTGTCGTCATTAATAGCCCTGAAGTACATGCCAAGTATCAACAAGTGAATGCCTTGGAACAGGTGGCAGTACAACAGAACAAGAAAATAGATGCCGGAACCCGTCGTCAGATCGTGGCTACTGCACTGCAATTATGGAATAAAACGAAGAGCGATCTTACTCTCGCCCAGACAACTTACAACCGTATTCTTACTTTATATAAGGACAGTGTCATTACTTCTCAAAGAAAGGATGAAGTAGAAGCTATGTATAAAGCGGCTGTAGCAGCCGAACGTGCTGCCTATGAACAGTATCAGATGGCTGTAGATGGTGCACAAAAAGAAGATAAAGCGTCTGCTGCCAGCATGGTGGATGCTGCTCGAAGCACAGTGGATGAAGTCTCGGCTTTGCTGGTCGATGCTCGGTTGACCGCTCCGGAAAACGGTCAGATAGCAACAATCTTCCCTAAACGTGGAGAGTTGGTTGCACCGGGAACTCCCATTATGAATTTGGTGGTGGTGGATGATATACATGTTGTTCTTAACGTGCGGGAAGATCTGATGCCGCAATTTAAAATGGACGAAACATTTGTTGCGGATGTGCCCGCTATCGGTAAAAAAAATATTGAATTCAAAATCTATTATATTAGTCCGCTAGGCAGTTTTGCTACCTGGAAATCAACCAAGCAAACCGGAAGTTATGACTTACGTACCTTTGAGATTCATGCCCGTCCAACCCAAAAGGTGGATGACTTGCGTCCCGGCATGTCCGTGTTATTGACTTTAGATTAATCGACATCAAATAAACCAGAGAATGGATGAATCACAAACATATTCCCCTTTTCGTTCCGTACTGCTCAGAGAGTGGTGGCGAATGACTTCACGGCGCCTTTATTTTGCTGTCTGCATTGTCTTGCCATTGTTCACCCTTTTCTTTATGGCTACGATCTTTGGTAACGGACAGATGGAAAACATTCCTATTGGTATTGTCGATCAGGATAATACTGCTACTTCCCGGACGATAGTCAGGAATATTTCTGCCGTACCAACTTTTAAAGTGACAAAGCATTTTGTAAATGAAGCAGCTGCCCGTGAATCTGTGCAAAAGAAAGAGATTTATGGATATCTTTCCATACCTCCCCAATTTGAACAGAATGCGATTACCGGAAAGAATGCAACACTCTCCTACTATTATCATTATGCATTAATGTCGGTAGGTGGTGAGTTGATGGCGGCATTCGAAACTTCCTTAGCTCCGGTGGCTCTTTCTCCTGTGGTGATGCAAGCGATGGCACTCGGAGTAGAACAGGATCAGATTACCACCTTTTTATTACCCGTACAAGCTAATAACCATCCGATATATAACCCTAGTCTGGATTATTCGGTATATTTAAGTCAGCCCTTTTTCTTTGTGCTGTTTCAGGTTTTGATTCTGTTGATTACCGTGTATGCGGTTGGCATTGAAATCAAGTTCCGCACAGCAGATGATTGGCTGGCGACTGCAAAAGGCAATATAGTGACAGCTGTTTTAGGTAAATTATTACCTTATACCATTATATATATACTGATAGGATGGTTGGCTAATTACGTCATGTTTGGTATTTTGCATATTCCTTTTCAGGGGAGTTGGTGGTTAATGAATATCATGACTGTGCTTTTCATCATTGCAACACAGGCTTTAGGGCTGTTTTTATTCTCGCTGTTTCCGGCAATATCGTTGGTTATAAGTGTAGTTTCTATGGTAGGTTCTCTGGGGGCTACTTTGTCCGGAGTAACCTTTCCGGTTCCCAATATGTATCCGTTGGTGAGGGATGCTTCCAATTTGTTCCCTGTCCGTCATTTTACGGAAATGATGCAAACCATGCTCTATGGAGGCGGTGGGTTTATCCATCTTTGGCCGTCGGCTGTGATACTCTGTATCTTCCCGTTGCTGGCCCTGTCGCTGCTTCCTCATTTAAAACGAGCTATAGAAAGTCATAAGTATGAAAACATTAAGTAAGTTACAACAGTTGTCATTCATCATTCGTCGTGAATTTCTAGCTATCAGTACCAGTTATGCGGTTTTACTGGTGTTGATGGGAGGAATCTTCGTTTACGGGTTGCTCTACAATTATATGTATGCACCGAATATTGTAACCGATGTACCTGTTGCCGTAGTCGACAATTCGCACAGTGAATTGAGCCGTGATTTTATCCGTTGGCTGGATGCTACTCCCCAGGCAGAGATTTCCAGTCAGGCTATGGACTATCATGAAGCAAAAGAATGGATGAAAGAAGGCAAAGTACAGGGAATACTCTATCTGCCTCATGACTTTGAGGAACGGGTGTTCCGGGGAGATGAAGCCGTATTTTCCCTTTATGCAACTACTGATGCCTTCTTGTATTTCGAAGCTTTGCAAGGTGCTTCTTCACGTGTCATGTTGGCTATTAATGATAAATACCGGCCAGATGAAGCGGTGTTTCTTCCACCACAAGGATTGCTTGCCGTAGCTATGGCGAAACCGATTAATGTGGAAGGCACTGCACTCTACAATTATACCGAAGGATATGGTTCCTATCTTATTCCGGCAGTCATGATGATTATAATTTTCCAGACCTTACTGATGGTTATTGGCATGGTGACCGGAGAAGAATACAGTAGTAAAGGAATCCGCGCATATACTCCTTTTGGGTATGGCTGGGGAGTTGCCATTCGTATAGTGGCAGGAAAAACGTCCGTGTACTGTACTCTTTATGCCATCTTTGCCTTTTTTCTATTAGGCTTGCTCCCTCACTTTTTCAGCATCCCCAATATTGGAAACGGATTGTACATCGTACTATTATTGATTCCATATTTGATGGCAACTTCTTTCTTGGGATTGGCTGCATCCAGGTATTTTACGGATTCTGAAGCTCCCCTACTCATGATCGCCTTCTTCTCCGTAGGATTAATCTTTCTTTCCGGCGTTTCCTATCCAATGGAACTAATGCCCTGGTATTGGAAAGTAGTCCATTACATTTTCCCAGCTGCACCAGGCACACTCGCTTTTGTGAAACTGAATTCTATGGGAGCCAGTATGGCTGATATCAGACCGGAATATATAACTCTCTGGATACAGGCACTTATTTATTTTACAATAAGTATATGGGTCTATAAGAAGAAACTGGAATCAAATCTGATTAGTTAAATTAACAAAAACAAAACATGCGCTAATTATAACATATAGCAAAAGAACACTTTCAGATAAATCAACTTCGCAAAGTAAATAATCAACTTTGGAAATAAAAATGTTTCTAAATAGATGTTTTCTTGTAGAATCTCTCCTATTTCTTTGCATTTGTCATTGTTTTTGTCTAGTTTCGTTAACTGTTATGTTTATATGATCGTTAGAAGTAGTTTAAAAAACAACTATTTATATGAAATACATTGTATATATTCTTCTCTTTTTTCCTGTTTGGGTTACAGCACAAACATACAAATATATAGGAATAGAAGATGGCTTGAGCAATCACCGGATATTCAATATTCAGAAAGATGCTCAGGGCTATATGTGGTTTCTTACAAATGAAGGGATGGACCGATACAACGGTAAAGATATAAAACACTATAAATTAAATAAAGAAGGCACTATTTTGGATGCTCCCATACGTTTGGGATGGTTATATACAGAACCACATATCGGTATATGGGTGGTTGGCAAACAAGGACGAGTCTTTCAATACGAAGCCGACAGAGACGATTTCAAAATGGTATATAAATTACCGGATACCTCTGAAGCAATAAGTTGTGGTTATCTGGATCGCAATGATAATATCTGGATATGTCGTAAAGATACTGTATTGCTGTATAATATTAAAGATGCTCATATAGTTCGATTTCCCAATGTATTGCATAGTAGTATTACGGCAATAGAACAAGTAGATGAGCACCATTTCTTTATAGCAACGGAGACGGGCGTACGATATGTCAAACTGGAGAATGGTATTTTAGAGACCATGCCTGTTGAAACACTGGACTATTTTCATGCACAGGTGAGTGAACTGTATTTTCATCGGCAATTAAAAAGATTGTTCATTGGTTCATTTGAAAGAGGAGTTTTTGTGTACGATATGAATACACAGGAAATTATACGTCCGGACGCTGATCTTAGTGATGTAAACATAGCTCGTATCAGCCCATTGAATGAAACAGAGTTACTGATTGCAACGGAAGGAATGGGGGTGTATAAAGTTAACGTAAATACCTGTGAACTGGAAGATTACATTATTGCTAATTATCAGAGTTATAATGAAATGAATGGAAATAATATCAATGATGTTTTTGTAGATGAAGAAAAGCGGATATGGCTTGCTAATTATCCAACAGGAATTACAGTGATTGATAATCGCTATGAAAATTATCATTGGATGAAACATGCTATGGGTAATGCACAGTCATTAATCAATGATCAGGTACAAGCGGTTATCGAAGATCATGAAGGTGATCTGTGGTTTGGAACTAGTAATGGTATTAGTCTTTATAATTCAAAAACAGGTCAGTGGCATTCATTTCTAAGCTCTTTTAATCATCAACTAAAGGACAAGAATCATATATTTATTACTTTATGTGAAGTGGCTCCTGGCATTATATGGGCAGGAGGATATACTTCCGGCATTTATAAAATAAATAAAGAAACGCTATCAGTTGAATACTTCTCTCCTTACCTTCTTTCTCACGTCAATATGCGTCCGGATAAATATATTCGTGATATAGTTAAAGATTCAAGAGGACATATCTGGTCGGGAGGCTATTATAATCTAAAATGTTTTGATTTGGAGACTAACAGTGCACGTCTATATCCGGGACTGAATTCCATAACATCAATTGTTGAAAAAGACAAAGATAATATGTGGATCGGAACTGCTGCTGGCTTGTATTTATTGAATCGAAATACTGGTGAATATCAGTATATTGAAATGGAGATAGGAATCACTTATATTAATACGCTTTATCAGGCAGATAATGGGTTGTTATATATCGGGACAAATGGTATGGGAGTATTTATCTATAATCCTCAAGATAAGACTTTCGAACATTATTTTTCTGATAATTCTGCTTTAGTTTCAAATAGAATATTTACAATATTGCCGGAAGTAGATGGACGTATAATGATGAGTACAGAGAACGGAATAACCTGTTTTCATACTAAAGAAAAGATATTTCGTAATTGGACTAGAGGAGAAGGCTTGTTGCCTGCATACTTTAACGCAGCGGCAGGAACGGTGCGTAAAAATAAAAACTTTGTATTCGGTAGTACGGATGGAGCAATTGAACTTCCGATGAATGTGAAATTCCCGGATTATAAGTTCTCCAGATTGGTATTTAGCGACTTTCATCTGTCTTATCAACCTGTTTATCCGGGTGTCAAGGATTCTCCTTTACAGAAAAGTATCGATGAGACAGATGTATTAGAGCTGGCTTATGATGAGAATACGTTTTCATTTGAAGTTTCTACAATCAATTATGATTCTCCCGGAAATGCACTATATTCGTGGAAATTAGAAGGCTTTTATGAGAAATGGACTCAACCGGGAGCAAATAATTTGATTCGTTTTACCAATTTGCCTCCAGGTAGATATATTCTTCATGTACGTGCTATATCCAGAGAAGAACATGACATTGTTTTTCAGGAACGTGCTATGAAAATTATCATCACGCAACCTTTTTGGTCGAGTTGGTGGGCTATCTTGTGTTATATTCTGTTGGTAATAGGGGGATTTTATTTTGTTCTACGTGTGATAAATCTAAGAAAACAAAAGAATATATCTGATGAAAAAACGCAGTTCTTCATCAATACGGCCCATGATATACGTACTCCATTAACTTTAATAAAAGCACCTTTGGAGGAATTATTGGAAGAAGAGACGCTTACCGACAATGGAATAACTCGTACGAACATTGCATTGAGGAATGTGGAAGTTCTTTTACGACTGGTCAGCAATCTGATTAATTTTGAGCGAACGGATGTATATTCCTCTAAAATGAGTGTTTCCGAGTATGAGTTGAATACCTATATGAATGAAATATATAATTCATTCTCTTCTTATGCTGCCATTAGGCGTATTGAATATACATACGAGAGTACTTTCAGCTATATGAATGTATCGTTTGATAAGGAGAAGATGGATTCTATTTTGAAGAATATAATATCGAACTCGCTAAAATATACTCCGGAAAATGGAAAGGTCAGCATTTCCGTGTCCGATACGAATGATTCATGGAAAGTGATAATCAAGGATACAGGTATAGGTATTCCTGCCAGTGAACAAAGTAAGTTGTTCAAGCTTCATTTCCGTGCCAGCAATGCTATTAACTCTAAAGTGACGGGTAGTGGTATCGGATTAATGTTGGTAGGAAAACTGGTGAGCCTTCATGGAGGTAAAATTAGTGTAGATAGTGTCGAACATCAAGGTACGACAATCAAAATTGTTTTTCCGAAAAAGAATAAGACTTCTCAAAGTATCAGTGACGAAGCATCTTCTAAATTTGAGGCGTTGGCTCCTGTACTGCCCGCTCCGAATGTACCGGCAAAGACAACCGCTACGATAGATGATCCAAATTTACGACGGATTCTTGTTGTAGAAGACAATGATGAGCTACGCTCCTATCTGGTCAGTTCATTGTCTTCTATATATAATGTACAAGCTTGCGCTAACGGAAAGGAAGCATTGATTATTATCAAAGAATATTGGCCGGAACTGGTTCTTTCTGATATCATGATGCCAGAGATGCGGGGAGATGAATTGTGTGTGGCTATCAAAAGTGATATTGAAATTTCACATATTCCTGTGTTGTTGCTCACTGCTTTGGGAGAAGAAAATAATATTCTGGATGGACTGTCGATTGGTGCGGACGAATATCTCATCAAACCTTTCAGCGTGAAAATATTACGGGCGAATATCGCTAATCTGTTGGCAAACCGGGAACTGTTGCGCATGAGATATGCCAATCTGGATATAGAAGCGAAATCAATGGTTCCATCTGCAAACGGTACTAACAGCCTCGATTGGAAGTTTATATCAAATGTAAAGAAAATCGTGGATGAGAATATAAACAACCCTGAATTTTCCGTTAATGTGCTCTGTGAATCAAGTGGCATGAGCCGTACCAGTTTCTATTGTAAATTGAAAGCATTGACGGGACAGTCTCCGACAGAGTTTATTCGGGGGATGCGTTTGAAACGTGCTACCGAGTTATTGAAAGAGGGTGAATATGCTATTAATGAGATTTCAGACATGGTTGGATTCTCTGAAACTAAATATTTTCGGGAAGTATTCAAAAAATACTATAAGATGAGTCCGAGCAGGTATGCTAAAGAAGGAGGCAATCCCTCTGCTGAACTGGAAGATGACGAAGAAGATTGATAAATAAAAAGCGAATAGATACGTTGTATTTAAAAAAGTTCTCCTCTGTTATGGGTATCTATAACAGAGGAGAACTTTCTTTTTCAAGGCTTATAACTCTTTTCAGGGAAAAGCGGTTATTGATAAGGAAGTTATTTGCGAATCAAATATCTAATGAATAAATAACCTCCGAATACTTGCAGGCACATTCCGGGAATTCCAATGCGGAAATCCTGAATGGCATTGTAGAAATTTCCTATATACATCCACTCTCCCAATGTCCCTACAACTTGATAGGTAAGTACTACGCCAACCAATACCGGGATGGAGATACGTCCGAAACGTTGTGCGGCCCAACCGGCAGCAATGGCGAGCAATACGGACTTTAATAAAATAGCAGGCAGCACCACCGGCATCGGCATACCAAAAAGTGAGGAGTTGATAATAGGGGAAAGAACAGCAGTCAGCAGACCGACTTTCCATCCGTACTTATAAGCTCCGATCAGTGTGAAGAAATAGATAGGCAGCCAGGTTATTCCTCCTTGCGGTATGAGATGAAAAAATTGGGGAAAAAGGATATTGCCAACGATGAATAACGAGGCTGCCAGATAAGTTCTCACATTGCCGTAATTCAGCGAATAGAGTTTTACAGTAGTTGATTCCATATCATTTTATTATTTAAAAGTTCAAATTAATACCACCCATAAACGTAGCTTTGGGCATGGGATAACCTGCATTTATTTCATAACGCTGTGCCAGCAGGTTCTCTCCTTTTATGAAGAGGTTAGCGAAACGGCAGACACGATAATTCCCACGAAAATTCCATAAAACAAAATGATCCTGTTGCTCGCTACCCTTTACAACAGAAGTATAAAGTCCTTTCACATATTGTACTCCAGTCGATATACTCCAACGTCCGGAAGTATAGTCCGCCCCTGCATACAATTTATGTTCGGGGGCAGCAAGAACGGGATTCTCCATGTGCAACCAGCTATAATTGGCGTTCACATTCCAATGTGAATTGATGTGGTAGCCTATATTCGTTTCAACTCCCCAATTCTCTATCTCTCCGGAATTGATATTCAATGGAGGAAAGAGTCCGTTTGACATAATCAGATTGTCGCCATTGATATAGTAAAGGCTGATTCCATAGGACAATACCCCTTCCAGCAGACGTTGTGAATAGGAAAGTTCATAGTTGATTAGTTTTTCCGGTTTCAGTTCCGGGTTGGCAGGAGGAAACATATACATCTCACGAATGGTTGGATTACGGTATCCTTTGCTGACCATTGCTTTAAGTTCTGCATTCTTGGGTAAATGAAAAGCCAGTCCGCCTTGTGGAATCCATTCTGTACCTACGTGTGAATGGTGGTCTACACGAATACCTGCGTCCAGTGAGAACCAACTGCTGATATCCTGACGGAAATCAACGTATCCGGCAAACTCATCCATTTGCTTGTCTACTCCCGGAGTATGTTCACCCGTAGCCAGTACTTTGTTCCATGATTCACCTCCGAAGTGTTGATAATCAAATCCTACGGTCAAACGATTACCGGTAAAGAAAGTGGCACTCTGATACCATGATACACCCAGCATTTTGTCTTTAGAGTTGAAATGTGATTTTTGCGGTTCTTTTCCTATCTGATAGCCATCATTGATTTTATGCCGTCCCCAGTTATAGAAAAAGCTCAAACCTCCTGAAGTCTTTTCATAATGATTTTCCAAAGCGAACGATGTCATTCCACGAGTGATACGAGAATCGTTGTCAATCAGTGGTACTTGGATAGTCCCCGGATTGGAAGCATTAAAATGGGTTACATTCACATCTCCCCATACTTTCCAGAAAGAACTGATATCATAACCTAACTTTGCGTATCCACCATATTGCTCGAACCCCATATCGGGACGATGTCCATCTGTACGATTATATGATCCGGTTACGACGCTACTGAAACGTCCCTTCTTGACACGGTTGGAAAATTCAGTCTGCAACGTGTTATATGAACCGTACCCAACTTGCATATTCGTCTTCACACCTTCTTCCTGTTGCCGACGGGTAACAATATTAATCACACCACCCATGGCATTCGAACCATAAAGTACAGATGCAGGACCACGTAAAACTTCCACTTTCTCTGCCATCATAGATTGATAAGCATCCGCTATCGGATGTCCCATCAACCCCATGTACTGGGGATGACCGTCAATCAGTACCAATAATCCCGCTGTCGGACTACCACCGATACCACGCAAGCTCATGCCACCTGCAGCTCCGGTAGATACGCCATATCCCATGATGCCACGACTGGTAGTGAATAATCCCGGTACCTGCTCCGTTAACAACGGCAAAAGAGAAGGCTCATATCTTTTCTCAATTTGTTGCCTGCCGACTACGGAAATGGTCATCGGAAGATGACGCACATCGGTTTCATTACGTGTTCCGGTGACTACGACTTCATCAATCATATAATTTCTTCCGGCCTGTATGCTATCCTTTTTAGTCTGTGCCATTCCCGAGATGGAAAGCAAGCTACCGAACAGGAATAAACAAGCTGTATTTCTTTTCATACTTTATTTCGTGTTTCAAGTTTCTTCTTTTTACTTCTTATTTCTGATCTTTTCCAGAAAATCGCGGATCAGTGGTAATATTTCTTCTGCTGATTCCACTTCGCTGCACATTGTCTCTACAGGACATCCTCCTGTATGGTTACGGTTCCAGATAAAAGGTACTTTCTCTGTAAAACCAACTTTTATATCTGATTTCTGAAGCAACTCCAGAGCTTTGGTACTGATAATATCAGTATATAACTCTTTGATACCTCCCAGAATCATCAGGGCGGCAGCTCCCTTTCCAACCACCTTATCAGCAATCGAGGCTCCTTTAAGAAACTCCGGTTCCTGGGTCAGTAAATCATAGATATCAGCCACACCGCGTTGAGTGAAAGTACGGATTTCTCCTTTGTTAGCAATAGTACAGGAATATCCTCCCGTATGTAGTAAATTGATTAATTCTTCCATCTTTTCTTTTATAAAGTACCTTGTTTCAATTGTTCTACGAATTGATCTATCCGATGCAGCTCTTTCGGAATATCAATGTTCTGCGGACAGTGTGCCACACACTGGTTACAACCGATGCAATGGCTTGCCTGACGAAGTTTGGGCACGCTACGGTCATATCCGACTAGAAAAGCACGCCGGGCTTTCGCATAATTCTCATCCTGCCTGTTCCTGGGGACATTCCCTTCATTGACACAACGGTTGTAATGTAACAACACAGCAGGTATATCCAACCCATACGGACATGGCATACAATATTTGCAGTCGTTGCAAGGGATCGTTGGATATTTCAACATTAATTGTGCCGTTTCTTCGAGAAACTCTTTTTCTTCATCTGTCAACGGTTCCAAAGGAGAATAAGTGCGGAGATTATCTTGCAGATGTTCCATATAAGTCATGCCACTTAACACAGTCAGAATGTCCGGAAATGAACCGGCAAAACGGAAAGCCCAGGAAGCGACACTACTTTCCGGACGGCGTTGTTTGAGCCGTGCCACCAGGTTGTCATTCAATTTAGACAAACGACCTCCTAAAAGCGGTTCCATGATGATAGATGGAATTCCTCGTTTATGCAATTCTCCATACAGATATTCAGCATCCGTATTCCGGGTATTGGTTTCTTTGGCATGTTTCCAGTCTACATAGTTCAATTGTATCTGTACGAAGTCCCACTTGAATTCATCGTGCCGTGAAAGCAGATAGTCATACACTTCGATATCCCCGTGATAGGAGAATCCCAAATTGCGGATACGTCCTGCCTCCCGTTCTTTCACTAGAAAGTCAAGCATTCCGTTATCCAGGTAGCGTCCTTTAAGGGCTTCCATTCCTCCCATGCCGATGCCGTGAAGCAGCATATAATCAATGTAATCTACCTGCAGGTCTGCAAACGATTTGTGGTACATCTTGAGCGATGCTTCACGAGACCATGTATCGGGAGAGAAATTGGATAACTTGGTGGCGATATAATATTTGTCACGGGGATGACGGCTCAATGCAATACCCGTTGCCTTTTCGGAAAAGCCCTGTACGTATGCCGGAGATGTATCGAAATAGTTTACTCCGTGAGCGATTGCATAATCAATTAGTCCATTCACGGCATCCTGGTCGATTACTTCACCATTACCGTTGGGAACAGGTTTGAGAGGCCAACGCATACAACCATATCCCAAGAGTGAAACACGGTCACCGGTAGTCGGAGACGTGCGGTAAGTCATTTTATCGGTAGGCACCTCTCCTTCTCCTGTTGCGCTGCTTGAAGAGGAAGTACCTTTTGAAGAGCATCCGTATAATAGCCCTGTCGACGTGGCTGCACTAATACCTACAATCTTAATGAAATCTCTTCTATTTATATCTTTCTTATTTTTATCTTCCATAATCTTATACTGATTTAGATCAAATAATTCTATGCATCTGATGTCCTGTCACATAAATAGCGCTGAAAGGACGGGACGGACAAAGGTTCTCACACGCCCCACAACCGATACATTTTTCTACATTTACTACCGGAATCTTTGGAGAATCTGTTTTTTCAGGATCGGAAGCTACCATCTGTATGGCACCTGTCGGACAATGGCGGGCACAGTTGCCACATTCCATTCCATCTGTCAAAGGTACACAGTTCTCTTTAATCCATACGGCATGCCCGATCTGAATAGCTGATTTCTCGGCAAGACTGGTGAGATGAATAGCACCGGCAGGACAAACTTCCGAACATTTAGTACATTCGGGACGGCAATACCCACGTTCGTATGACATTTCCGGTTGCATCAATGTCAATAGGTTGTCCGATGGGCGCAATACCTGGTTGGGACAAACAGAGACACATAATTGGCAGGCTGTGCAATGTTGAGTGAAATTGCGTGCGCTTAAAGCACCGGGAGGATAGATAGGATTTTCTCTTTGGGGAATCTTTTTATCTTCGATAGTAGCCAATCCTCCGTCTACTTTTTTCTCTTGTGCTTTCAGTACAGAAGTTGTTGCAAAAATGGCCGATGCTGAAAGGAAGCTACGACGGGCATTGTCTACCTGTTCAGTAGTGACAGACTTTGCTTTCGTATCTTCGCTCGTAGCTGTTTCGTTCTTAGGTTTCCGTCTTGTGTATGTAATGGCTCCATGCTTACACTTTCCGATGCAATCCATACAAGTCACACAACGGCTATAATCTATTTCATGAGCTTTCGGATTAATACACGATGCTTTGCAATTGCGGGCACACAAACCGCAACTATTGCATTTGGAAGTATCAATTACCGGTTTGAATATCGCATATTTGGATATAAACCCTAATACAGTACCTACGGGGCAGATCGTATTACAATAGGTTCGTCCGTTGCGCCACGCCAGAATGAAAAGAACAACAAGGGTAACAATGGCAATCAGCATCGTCGAAAGACTCTTTATCCATACATCTACCTCATAAAAAGCATAACTATCCACTCGTTCGGCGAAGTACGCCAACAGGTTGTTTCCCCATTGCCAGACCGGTGCAAAAAGACTGGAAGCTATCCGGCCATAAGCACTATACGGTGCCAGCAAGATAGCCAAAGAGTTCAATCCTGCAACCATCATAATAATGAATACTCCTAAAACGCCATACCGCAACCATTTCATTGCTGGTGAATAACGGAACCGGTTTTTCTTTTGTTTGCCGGATACCCACGAAACAATGTCCTGAAACACTCCCAACGGACAAATAACAGAGCAGTAGATACGTCCGAACAGGAATGTAAGTACAACTAAAAACAATACGACACCTATGTTCAAGGCTAATAAAGCCGGCAGAAATTGAATTTTCGCCAACCATCCGAACCATGTGTGCAATGTACCCGTGAAGTCGAGAAAGAGCAGGGTAATAAGTGTAAAGCACACAATGGCGGTTGTAAGTCTGATAGTACGTAGCATAAACTAATTAATTTTCAATTTATAGTAGTTATATCTAAATGTCTAAAACTGTCAGGATTGAACCATCTATATTTCAACTTTGCAAAGTTAATCAGGGAAATTTGTTTTTCAACTATACAAATTACAGAATGTTTTACCAATTTCACTGATAACAGACGGGAAAACCTTTAGCCGATTGGGTAAAGCACTATTTTTCTAATGCCACGACCTCTCCAATCTCCGGAATCAATACATTCAGAGAATCTTTATTCTTCATCTCTTCTGCATTTTTGAGAGGTTCATCCCAACGATGTTTGGCCAACGCATATTTAGAATGATGTACGGTCAGAACTCTTTTCGCTTTTAAATCTCTGGCCGTCTGTGCCATATACTGGGGCATCAAATGGATCAAGCTCCATTCTTCGTTGTATTGTCCGTTTTCGAGGATTACAAGGTCGATGTCCGGAAATCGGTTACCTATTTCTGCGTAATGCGTATCATATCCTCCGTCTCCACCGATGTATATCTTTTGTGAAGGAGTTTCTAACAGGAAGGAAGCCCAAAGTGACTGGTTGGCAGTAAGTCCGCGACCGGAGAAATGGCGGGCAGGCAAACAATGTATCATAAAGCCCGGAGCGAGGTTTGCGTCTTCATTCCAGTCAAGTTCTATCAGACGCTCTTTATCAAATCCCCAATATTCGAAATGTTCGCCAACACCCAACGGACAAATCACTGCTCCAATCCGGTCTTTTAATTTTTTGACTGTGTTGTAATCCAAATGATCCCAATGATCGTGACTAATCACGAGATAATCAATGTCCGGCATATCATCCGGTGTATAAAGTTCCGTACCTTTGAATGGCTTGTTGACAAAAGATACGGGAGAAGCCATACAAAATACCGGGTCAACCAATATTCGCTTTCCTCCCGTTTGAATCAGGTAAGATGAATGTCCGAACCATACCAATATTTCTTCATTACGGTCAATCTTGCGTAAATCTGTTTTTATTGCTTTGACAGCCTGTTTGGGGCGCAAACCGTCTATCTTTCTGAAAATGAACTCCCAGATTCCGCTAAAACGTCCCCTGTCGGAAGTCATCAATAGAGTTTCATGCTGATTTTTAAATTCTCCGTTTCTGTAATTAGGAGATTTCATGACTCTTTCCAGCCGTTCCCCACGGGGAGTTCTGCCGAAACTGGCTTGATTGATAAAAACAATGACTGACACCGCCAGCAATGCTATTACAGCTAATATACATCCTACAATCATACGTGCTTTGAATTTCTTGAATATGATACGCATATAATTCATAACTAAATTATTTCACGCAGCAAATATACAGGTATTCAGAGAACTTGTTAGTATATATATTACAGATTGTTATACCATAATTACTGAAAGCAGTTGTCCGTTGGATGTCAGTCTATTGTGTGAACAAACCTTTTCTTATTTGGTTCTTTAGAAATAAATTTTGTAACTGATATTCGGTATCAATCCTGATCCCTTCTTTTCTTCTACTACGCTCGTCCTTTCATTATATTGATAGAAATGCATTCCGGTACGCATACCTACATTCAGTATCTTTAGAGAAAACTCGTGAGACACTCTTTTCTTATTAATCCGGAAGCTGATAGAAACATCACCGTTGATGGAAGGATTGAAACGTTTGGTATATGCCTTGCTTTCGTCAAAAACGATGTCGTGCTCTTCCTGGCTTTTCTCTTCATCGACAGGTGTATAGCGTCCTCCTCCCTGAAAGAACAGGCGTCCGTTTACACTTAATACATTTTGTTTGAGTCTGCCGACCATCCATTCTTTTCCGGCGAGCAAGTTCACTAAATAGCTTTTGTTCAATCTCGTATTTCGCCAGATACGATCCCCTCCCCTGTATTTCGACTTGAATAATGAACCTGTAATCATATAGTAGAAGCCATTTTTCATGTACTGCTCCAGTGTTATATCTATTCCATAATTTTTCGCAGTTCCGGTGTTTATTAATATCCGGTCTAAATAGAATTCCTCATAATTAATAATTGAGAAGGAAGAATTCTCTTCCACCGGTATGTGGAACAGGTATTGATAATAGGGTTCTATTTTCAGATGCAGACCTTGATTGATATTCCAGTCATAAGTAAGCCCGAAATGATGTGCCTTAGAAAAATCCAGATATCGGTTTGATTCCTTTTTATCGTTGATTACCTGTTCAACAAAATAATAGTCGAGCCTTTCCCTGCGGCTATGCAAACCGTAAGCTACTGCTAAAGAATGTGCCGGATTCATTTCCCATTTAAGCGCAACTCTCGGTTCTATTGACCAGTTTTTGTTTAAAGTGAAGTATTGTCCGGTAACTCCTAAGCTAGTTGTCAAGCTGTTGCCTAAGTTTATTACGGAACTGCTATACGCTGAAAGGACTGTACTTTCTCCACTACCTTTTGAAAGTTGCTCCATGGGTTTGTTTAATCCTAAATAGGGACTAACCTTGTAATCAAGATCATATTTAAGTTCTGTAATGGTAATTCCTGTTCTATTGGTATGCCTCGAACTGAATTTCTTGTTCAGATAAGAATTGAACACAAAATTCCATCTGCTGTTTTGAATATCTGCTGCTTGGACAATCTCATTGTCAGTATGCAAATCCACCATTGAACGGTCTTTGGAATAAGTTGCCGATAGAGAAGAACGGATATATGTATTTTCATCAATTATATATTTGTGCGCTAATCCGCCTGCTAGTTTATCCAGTTTATTAGATCCTGAAGATCGGTCTCCCATCGTTTCCCATTCGGAACGTTCCAAAGCATCCACTTTATTTCTGTCTGTCAATCCTAATCCCCAAATCGAAAAAGTTCCGGCTTTACGTGTGGGGAAATTTAGTTTGAAAGCTACATCCTGATATTTCAGGTTGATGTCATTGCCCGACGCCAGTGAAGTAGTAGAAAAGCGGTAATTAATCAGGTAGGAACTTCCCCGCTTTTTATTGATAGGTCCTTCCGAGGCCAAATCTATCCCCATGAGCCCGACTTGAAAAGCGTGTTCGTACTTCTGATTATTACCATTTCGCAGATGCATATCGAAAACTCCTGATAAGGCATTGCTGTATTCCGCCGGGAAAGCTCCGTTGTAGAAATCGGAGTTGCCGATGACTTGCGTACTCAAAGCGGACAGGAATCCTCCTCCCAAGCCTGATAAATCAGCAAAGTGAGTAGGATTAGGTATTTCAATTCCCTCCAGTCTCCATTGTGTAAATTGCGGGGCATTTCCCCGGATGGCAACCGCATTAGTACCGACATCTCCTGCTACACCTGCAAATGCAGAACTTAACCGTGCAGGATCGTCAAAACCATTGGCAAATCGGGACGCTTCTTCAATACTAATCATACGTCCTCCTGTGATAGCCATTGGGTTGACAGTCCGGTCTTTTTTTATTTCCGGCTTGACAAGTACTTCAGCCAAATCTTGTACATTCTCATCCATAGGAATCTCTACAAATACTTCTTTGGATGAAGTGACAGATACTTCGCTGATGATACTTGGGCGATACCCCATAAAAGATGCCTGAATATTATAACGACCCACCGGGATATTATTAATCCGGAAATTTCCCCGTCCGTCAGTCGAACCTCCCCGTGAGGGATCTTCTATTATACAGACAGAGGCATATTCTATGGGTGTATTGGTTTTGGAATCAACAACGATTCCTCTTATGGTTTGAGTCAGTTTTTGTGTATCATTGCTAGTAGTCTTTTGTTTGTTATCCTGCAAAGAAATTATAATATGATATCCTTTTATCTTATATACATATCCGGTTTCCTTCAATAGTTGAGCCATAGCTTTGTCAATGGTTACATTTTTGAATGATAAAGAGTGCTTCTTTTCGATATTCAGGTTCGATTGTTCATAAGCGATGCTATATCCGGTTTGTGTTTCAATTTGTGCAAAAGCCTCTTTTAATGAGATATTTTTATTTTGTATGGTAATCTTTTTATCTTTATTCTGTGCAATAGTTGTAAGAGATAGAAAAGTAAAAAATAAAAAAATGGCGAGCTTACCTGCCCGTTTATTTGTATTTATTCGATTCATTATTCTATATTTGTATGTTGATACTTCATTTTACGTCACTTGTTGAATGAGGGTAGACATTTCAGAACTGGGAAGAGGGTCTCAAGCTGCTTCCCGGTTCTTTTTATTCATAGGCTGTTTCTTTTTATTGTCGGGTTAATACTATTTTCTTTTCATACTGCTGATAATCAAAGCCGATTATATCTTTCAATATATTCAGTATTTCATCCAGGCTTTCATCTTTCAGGAATTTGACTGTATATCGTTTGGATGCAGGGATATTTGCTGTATTATCAATCGTGGTGTTATAGTGTCTTTCCAGAGTTCGGAATATTTCTCCGGCGCTGGCATTGGTAAAGACCAGTTTTCCCACCATCCAAGAGTTTGTATCATTCGTATCTATCACTGATATGTGAATATCTGATGATTTTTTGTCGTATGTAAGCTGCTCATCGGGCTTTAGTATATGGGGAGGTTGAGACCGGACACTCACTTCCACCTTACCGCTAGTCAATGTAGTCGTTATTTTCTCATCATTAGGATAGGCTTTCACATTGAACCTGGTTCCAAGAACTTTCACAGAGAGTTGGGAGGTTTCTACAATAAAAGGACTTACAGTATCTTTTTTGACAGAGAAATAAGCTTCACCGTCAAGCATGACCAAGCGTTTATCTTTGGCAAAAGTTTCCGGGTATAAAATGCTACTTCCCGCGTTCAACCATACTTCCGAACTATCCGGCAAGATTAAGCGCTTCTGTTCTCCGTAGACAACGGATATTTCTATCATTTCGTTGTGAGGAGAAAGATAGTAGAACATCCCTCCCGCAAATAGAAATAAAGGAACAATAACGGCGGCGACACGGGCAAACTTCTGGTAAGAAGCTATGTTGGTCAGATGCTCCTTATTATATCCTGTTCTTAAATTCACCCGTTCCAATGAAGCATAAGTGCTTGAATCGGCTTCTATGTCCAATTCATTCCAATAATCCAATGAGGCTTTAGCTTTCGCCTGCTGATTTTCATCTTTGATGATCCATTTCTGCACTTTCTCTTCCGTTTCAGATGGAAAGCGGGCGGAGAGGAACATTTTGATGATTTTACTGATATTACTTTTCTTCATTTTTGCTGCACTTTACTATATATACAGTTTAGTGGCAAAAAGCTCAATAAGAAAGTGGAAGTTTTTTTTATAAAGCAGAATGAAAAAAAATATAATGCTATAATAGTGATACCAGGAAACATGAAATAACCTTCCGTATTTCTTTCAAAGCAAGACTTAGCTGGCTTTCAACATTTCTTTTGGTAGTATTCAGGCGTTCGGCAATTTCGGCATTGGATAATCCTTCGTTACGACTCAATGTATAAATCATTCTCCGTTGTTCGGGCATTCCTCCGACAAGTTCGTCAATCAGCATTTCCAATTCCTTGGCAATAAGGTCTTCTTCGGAAGTAGAGCTATATCCTGTTTCTTGATTATTGTTCAGATAGGCATCACACACATATTTATGTTTCAGAAAGTTGATTGCTGCATTTCTTGCAATGGTGTGCAAATAAGAATTGAATGATCTGGACGTATCAATCGAATGACGGTTGATCCAAAGATTGACAAATAAATCCTCTGTCAGCTCTTCCGCATCAGGTTCTGATTTTATATATCCGTCAATGAATGTTTTGGTTTTGTTGTAGTATGCTATAAAAATAGTCTCAAAGGCCTTGTGATTCCCATCCTGAAAGGCCTCCAGCGTTTTTATATCAATGTTGTTATTCATACTATCTCCCAATTTTCATTTCATTAGGACAAAAGAAGCAATAATTTATTTTAGATAGATGGTCTTTTTTGAAATATTAATGATATTAGAAAGATTTATTCTATTTTCAAGATTCTCTTCATCTCCGGACGAAAGCTATCACCCCAGATTTCCAGTTGCTCAATCAGAGGAATCAGCGTCTTTCCCAATTCGGTGATAGCATATTCCGAATGGGGAGGAAGCTCCATGAATATCTTTTTGCTGATAATGCCGTGCATCTCCAATTCTTTCAGTTGTTGATTGATGACCCGGGGACTTGCCTCGGTAAATAAACGATGCAGCTCGCTGGGACGTTTCGGACCAGTGCATAATTCCTGAATGATGCAACTTTTCCATTTTCCCCCGATCACTTCCATCGTAATCTTTATCCCACAATCAATATCAAAAGGAATTTTCTTCTTATACATAGTTTTCTGCTTTTCTGCAAAAATAAGGATATCACTACAAAAACAAAAATAATAATCCCCAAATGTAGTATAGGGCTAAATTTATCAGTATATGAATAATTCGTCCCTACTTGCCGATGTTTCAGGTATTCCCTACTTTTGCTTCAAAAAGATGAGAAAGTATTTATTATCACTTGCATTAGTCGTTGGAGTCGTTTCAATGAATGCACAAGAAAAAGTAACAAACAATGTAAATATGGAAAATAAAAAATCAACTCTTCGTTTTATCTATCCTCAATGGCAAGGAGGAATTGTAGATCATTGGATGCCTGATATTCCGGCGGAAGATTCATCCAGAGGCTACTATCTGGGAGCACAGTTATTGAACTATTTAGCCCCACAGACCGGTCAGAATACGGTCGAAGTTCCGGTTTCACTGGATATAAATGACAGAGCGACGGAAAAAGGTATCAGTGCACGCAGTGTCATACTGAAACAAACTAAAGCTGCGCTTGATCTGCTTAAAGAGAATCATCCGGATCGGATTGTCACTTTAGGAGGAGAATGTTCCGTTAGTGTTGTTCCGTTTACTTATTTAATCAATAGATACCCGGATGATGTAGCTATCGTCTGGATAGACGCACATCCCGACATCAATCTGCCTTATGATGAATATAAGGGTTATCATGCAATGGCACTAACAGCTTGTTTGGGAATGGGAGATGAAGAAATAATGGAATTACTTCCGGGAAAAACGGATGCTTCCAAAGCCCTGATTGTCGGACTCCGCTCATGGGATGAGGGTATGCAGGAACGACAAAGAAAGCTGGGAATTAAAGGATTATCTCCACAGGAAGTTGCCAATGATCGTACAAAGATTATGGAATGGCTGAAAAGTACCGGGGTTTCGAAGGTGGTTATACATTTCGATATGGATGTATTGGACCCGGCAGAGATAATCGCTGCCGTAGGCGTTGAGCCTAACGGCATGAAGATTGAAGAAGTAGTTCGTATCATTAATGATATATCCTCCGAATATGATCTGGTAGGACTTACAGTTGCCGAACCTATGCCACGAGTGGCAATCAAACTTAGAAATATGCTCAATCAGTTACCTCTATTGAAAGATTAAATCCCCTTTGACGAGGACGGTAAAGAATACCGAATACATTCAGTAGATACCCCAATAAACACAATAATGGGGCAATACGTATGCGTGTTCCACTAAATATATCGGGATTATAGGCGGCAAGGGTACTCCCCTCGCCGCTCATTAATATATATCCTATGATAATCAATATAGAGCCGATAATTAAGATGACGTAATTTCTTTTGCCCAATACTGTTTTTATTTCTTCTTCTCTTATTCTTTTCGATTTCATATTCTTTGAGTTTAGTTGTGATAATTCATTAGTTGAGTAAAGCGCATATATTTCTTTTCAAATTGCTGATTACTCTGTTCATATCTCTCTTTATCCATACTCTTCAGTAATTCATTACACTGATTCCATTGCCAGAACCTATACAAACAATCCTGTTGAACCATCCCTATCCGGTTATCTCCCAATGAGAAAGCCCAGTCGATATAATTTTCCGATTCTGCTATCAGATGATTCAATAGATCGGTCGCTTTCTGCGTTTCTCCTATGGAAGCATAAGCGGTGGCTATATCATACGAACCACTCTCGTATACTTCAGGAACATTATATGCCGGAATAGCTTGCCCAGCATATTCCAATACTTTTCTGGCACGGATGTCGTCTCCTTGTTTCACCAATTCTTTAGCCAGTTGCGCAAAGAGCCTTCGATGAGAATAACAGATGCGCAGGGTTGTTTCGTCCAGATAAAGTCCGGGAGTATCCAATCCACCGTATTTATATCTGTTCATCACATTCTCGTAGAGCTTCTCCGTATCTATGGCATATCCATTGCCTTCTTCCACGTCTCCCCATTCTTTATAGTTGAAAGGAGTAAACCGGAATGCTAACCCTTCCTGAACAAAGTAGTCATCAAATTTCAGTTTACTGGAGTTGCCTACCGAGATAGCCATGTACAGGGGACGTTCCCAGTTACAGTTAGCCAGGATCTCGAGCATGAGTAAGTCCACTTTAGTCAACAGACGTATATTTTTTAGAGAAATAGACAGTTTATCCGGTATTGCATCTCTTAGTTCTTCCCCTTTTAAATGACGAATGGCTTCAGGCAACATCATTCCAGAACGGAGTACTGCATCCTTATCAATATAAATATTTATAGTATCGGTAGGTATCACATGGAATTCCTGTTTCTCTGCGAACACCCAATATTTCAGGATATTCTTTATTTCATACGGATCATTTCCAAAACTATCACGGGCTTCTTCGGGATGTTTCTGATACAATGCTTCTATCTGTTTCTTCAATTCCGGACGAACAGCCACATATTCGTTCTTCCCTTCCTGGTATTGATTTTGATCCCAACTGATCGGCAGTCCGGGAGCATCGTACAGAGGACATTGTTGCTGATAAATGTACCAGTCGGTCTGCGCATAACTTAAATTGCAGATACGTACATCTCTGCGTACTTCTTCCGTATCCTGATTATACCACAAGGGGAACGTATCATTATCCCCCTCACAGAATATGATCGGATTTCCTTTGTCGGGAAGTGTCATCAGATAATTAGCACCAAAGTCACGACAGGTATACCGGTTGCTTCGATCGTGGTCATCCCAAGTCTGGCTTGCCATTTGTATGGGGACAAACAGGCAAAGCAGCATAAGTAAGCCGACTGGGAGGATTTTTGCCTGTTTCCTGCGAAGCATGTCACAGCATCCGGCGGCTCCCATTCCAATCCAGATAGCGAACGCATAAAACGAACCTGCATACGCATAATCCCGTTCACGGGGTTGTCCGGGAGTCTGATTCAGATAGAGCACAATAGCCAATCCCGTCATAAAGAAAAGGAAAAATAAGACACTGAATTGCTGCTTGCCTTTTTTTCCACGTGTCCATTGCCAATAGATACCGAGTAATCCTAATAATAATGGTAAGCCATAGAACACATTGTGACCTTTGTTCTCACGCAAAGATTCCGGCAAAAGTTTTTGATCCCCCAGTCGCAGATTATCAAGCCAGGAAATTCCTGTAATCCAGTTACCATGTTCCGGTTCACCGCTTCCTTGAATATCATTCTGTCGTCCGACAAAATTCCATAAGAAATAGCGCCAGTACATGTAATTGAGTTGGTATGTGATAAAATAAGTCAGGTTCTCTTTTTGTGTAGGAGCCTCATTCGCACCTCCACCGGACCATCCTTTGTAAGAAGCGGCCGAACGATCATTCCACATTCGCGGAAATAACATATTTTGAGTGTAGCACACGTCTTCCTTATAGCGAATAATTTTATACTTGCCTTCTTTCTTATCCGGCCGATAGATGGCACTACCTTTTTCTGTCTTTACCTTGTAATAGTCTCCTTCGGGCACATACTCCGGTTCGGACGCATAGGTTCTCCCATAAAGTAAAGGAGCACTTTCATACTGTTCGCGATTCAGGTAGCTTTTGAGTGTGAAAATAGTATCCGGTGCATTCTCGTTGAGCGGCGTATTAGCATTGGCACGAATGAGTATGACCGCATAGGTGGTATATCCTATGGTGAGCATGAGTAAACACCACAAACCGGTATTCACGATGCGTTTTCTGAACCGATAAATGGCTCCTATCAGTAAAAACAGGACCAAACCCAGAAAGACGATCAATCCTGACTGGAAGGGTAATCCCATCACATTGACAAAGAATAATTCGAACCATCCTCCTACATCAGCCATTCCGGGTATATAAACAAAAAGAATCAATACAATAAGAATACCGGATAATGCAATGGCCCCGATAACTCCCTTGAGTGATAGAGTCTGATATTTTTGGTAATAGAACACTAATACAATGGCAGGAATACAAAGCAGATTAAGCAAATGCACTCCGATTGAAAGCCCTATAATATAGGCTATCAGGATAATCCAGCGGTCACCGGACACAGAATCTGCTTCATCCTGCCAGCGAAGAATCATCCAAAATACCAAGGCTGTGAGGAAAGAAGAGAAGGCATATACCTCCCCCTCTACCGCACTAAACCAGAATGTATCACTGAAAGTATAAGCTAAAGCTCCCACAAAACCTGCTCCCAGAATGATAATAACATCCATAACAGATAATTTCCGTTCATCGCCCACAAGCAAGGCTCTCACTAATCGGGTAATACTCCAGAAAAGAAACAAGATACAACCGGCACTCAATAGTGCATTTAAAAAGTTGACCATTCCCGACACTTGCGAAGCATCGGAAGCAAACTGGGTAAACAGGTTGCCGACAAGCATATAGAAAGGTGCTCCCGGCGGATGCCCTACCTGTAATTTTTCAGCACAAGAAATAAATTCGGGACAATCCCAGAAACTTGCGGTTGGTTCGATGGTCATCCCATACACAAATGCTGCTATCAGAAAGACCAGCCACCCACCGAAATCATTCCATCTTTTAAATAATAAGTTGCTCATTGTTCTGTACTTTTTTATTTGCAAAGTTACAGGACATACTGCTAAAACAGGCATTTTTTACCGGACGGATACGGACGGTCGTCAATGATAATATGTTGATAATCAATAATAATAAAAGTGAAGAGATAGACAAAAACAGACAGAGGATAAATTAGGTACAAATTAATAATGGCATAGTAAAGTAAATGGCATAAAAATGACAATGTATCAAATATGAAAAAACTATTGGGATATTAGGAAAAACAAGTGCCACTCTTGTTTTTTGCTATTTAATTTCGTATCTTTAATGACTTTCATTCTTCTACAGGGCAGACGCATTAAAAATTATTTTCCTGTAAAAGTTGTGACAAATATTTTTCATCCCATCCCGCTTTTAGTCTTTTCAGATTCATGCTTCCTTTTGTTGTTTTCTCATTCTTTAGTATGGTAAGTGCCATTTTTGTTGCCACCGAAAAGTTTCTGGCTGCATTTTTCACCTTTTTACTGTAGTCTTCTCGAAAGGTAACATCCAGTTGCCAATGAAGATTATTCTCAATAGACCAATGCTGCCTGATGGCAGATGCAATCTCCTCCGGTTTGGTATTATCAAGTGAAGTTACATAGTATCTGACCTCTTGAGTATATTCTCCTGTTGCTACTATTGTTCTCTCCGACTTTATCCCTACAATAGACTTCAACCCCACAAGTTTCTTCTTAAACATTTTCTCCATAATAGATCCATAACTGACTACAGTACATGTTCTTGTCTCAATCCTTCCATGTCCGGTGTTTTCCGACACATGCCTGGTGACTCTATTGGTTATTTCATCTCTATCCTGATAATCGTCAATGATTTGTTTAGCTAGTTGATAATTTTTTTTCTTATTCTCCTTTATAGCTATAATATAATTTGCATTATGCTCAATAATGGTCTGGGTTATATCTTTCTGGCATCCCATCGCGTCAATTGTAACAATACAACCACTTAGTTCCAAAGAGTTAATTAACAATGGAATAGCTGTAATCTCATTGCTTTTATCATCTACTTTTACCTGACCTAAAGAAATTCCATTAGCGGCAGACCATGCAGAAACCATCCATAATTTGAATCCTTCTTTTCCCGTAGTATGTTCTCCGTCACATTGGCTTGGACCACGCATGAGCTTGCCATCTATAGCAACAACGCCTTTCACCTCCTGACAGACTTGTTTTACCCAATTACGGAAGATCAACTCAAAATACTCGGGCTTTATTATACTGAAGAATCTATTAAAAGTATCATGACTAGGGATGAACTCCAGACCAGGTATGCGACTTTTGAAAAAAGCAATTTTCGCATTGCCAAATTCCTCAATCTCATTCCAGGATTGAGCGCCACAGATTACAGCAGCAATGGATATATAGATAATAGTTTCCATTTTATGTACTTTTTTGCGGTTCATCCTAGGATCTTCTATTTGTTTACAAAGGTCAATTATGCCAATTTTCATGTTAGTTTATGTTTTAATATATCTTATAAAGATAAG